>NZ_CP162006.1:4141495-4460072 GCF_040822085.1 Rhodoferax sp. WC2427
AGGCATCACACCAGTTGCCGGTGCTGGACTCCAACTGAAAGATATAAACAAAAAGAGCTTCTTGCGCTTATTCCATAAGCGCAAGAAGCTCTTTATTTGATAGCAGAACTAAGCTACTACCACCGCAGCAGCCACTGGCCTAGTGCATGCGCATGGTGTGCACCCGCCGCCGGATATGGGGGGCGGCCAGCAAAAAGAAACCCAAACCCAGCAATGCCAGACTGCCAGGCTCCGGCACATTGTTGCAATTCGGGTCGGTTGCGGAGCAGATCAAGGCCGCTGCAGAGCCCAGGAATATTTGCTCGTAGCCATTGTTCAAACTGCGATTGGGCGACGTAGATGTTCCCGTGCAATCGACAGCAGCGGTACCTGGGTCGCAACCCAAGCGCACATCAAGATGCAAGGTGAACAAAGCCAGGTCGGCATCGCTGACACTGGAAAAAAGGGTGCTCAACTGCGCATTCAGTTCGGGGAACAAAATGGCATACGCCGCATGGTCTGCCCCGAGGTTGTGCGAGACGGGACCTTCGTCGTGTGGGGCTGAACAACTCACCGGTGTCCCGGCCATCCGACAGACGGCACCACCAGAATAAATATAGTCGGTCGACGCATTGGTTCCCGCCAAGGGATCGCCCAAGCCGCCCGAGGTGTACGAGGTCACATCGCCATTGAACTGGCCGCCGCCACCTTCAGAAAACAGCGCATATTTCCCGCCGTCATTGGTGAAGTCGTACACACCTACCAACGCACCCGTTTTATCGGTGATCGACACCTGGGCCCAGGCTGCCAGGCTTTGGGTGGAACCGTCTTGGCTGTTGATCTGGTTGTTATTGAAAAATGCGACCAGTTGGCTGCCCGCTAGAAAGGTTTTCATCGAAGCCAGGGATGCATCCCAGGTATTGGCCCCATTGAAATTAACGCTGCTGTCTTCCCCGAGGCTGGTAGCGGTTTCGGTACGAAAAAAGGTGGATCCACTCACCCCGCTGGGCGTTGCGAAAGCGTTGTCCATACCCGACACGTTGGTGGTCACTGGCCCACCCGAGGACCCAGTGGCCACCACGATCAAGTCTTTGATGGCCCCGGCGGTCGAGTCCACGCTGTATTGGCAACCCGATGCCGATCCCCCGCATTGGTCGATGATGCTGAAGGGCATCGAATACGTCTGGGCGTCGCCGTATTGCACGTATTGCAGGCTATTGAGATCGATGGTTGGCACAGCGAAAGCCACTCCAGATGCGCCAGCCCAACAGGCTGCTGCCACGGCGGCGAAACGCCATAGCGCTTTGCACCTACCGGCGACCCGCGATCGCTGCAGGGCAGCGGGTAGAAAGTTCCTGTCGAATGTAAGTTGGTTTGTCATGGCGTAGTCCTTGTCTATTGGCCGTCTATTCCCGTTTGGGCCGGCCACAACCGCATAACCTACGCCAACTTAAAAAAACCAATGTATACAATGATCTTCCACAAAAACAGGCTCCGCCATCGGGAAATTTGTATGGATTTTCGACACCCTGAAAACCCTGAAAGACCCCTCCCGGTACCAGAGAAACCCGTGCCCCGCCGCTGCCCAAAGTAGCCCAGCCCAGGCCTGCTACCGTGCCAACACCGGTTGCAGCGCCACGCCCGTGGCCGTACCCAGCCGCACCACCGCCTCCGGTGCCGCCGCGGCCACAATCCGCCCGCCACCGTTGCCGCCGTCCGGCCCCAGGTCGATGACCCAGTCGGCCTCGGCGATCACGTCCAGGTCGTGCTCGATCACCACCACGCTGTGGCCGCCGTCGACCAAGCGGTGCAATACGCGGATGAGCTTTTCCACGTCGGCCATGTGCAGGCCCACGGTGGGTTCGTCCAGCACGTACAGGGTGTGCGGGGCTTTCTGGCCGCGCTTGGTGATGTCGTCGCGCACCTTGGCCAGCTCGGTCACCAGCTTGATCCGCTGGGCCTCGCCACCACTGAGCGTGGGCGACGGCTGGCCGATGGTCAGGTAGCCCAGGCCCACGTCTTTCAGCAGTTGCAGTGGGTAGGCGATGACCGGCATCACGGCAAAGAAATCGACGGCTTCGTCTACCTCCATTTGCAGCACGTCGCCAATGCTTTTGCCACGCCAGGTGACGGTCAGCGTCTCGGGGTTAAAGCGTGCGCCATGGCAGGTTTCGCACTTCACCTTCACGTCGGGCATGAAGCTCATGGCGATGGTGCGCAGGCCCTGGCCTTCGCAACTGGGGCAGCGGCCTTCGCCGGTGTTGAACGAAAAGCGTGCCGGGCCATAGCCGCGCGCGCGGGCTTCCAGCGTCTCGGCAAACAGCTTGCGGATGGTGTCCCAAAAGCCGATGTAGGTGGCGGGGCAACTGCGCGGGGTTTTGCCGATGGGGGTTTGGTCCACTTCCAGCACACGGTCGATGGCGGCGAAGCCCGCCACGTCGGCACAGCCCAGCCAGGGCGCGTGTTGGCCTGCGGCCCAGCTCTCACGACCCGCTTTGGTGGAACGCTGGACGACTGCGGTTTGCACATTCGCCAGCAGCACGTCACGGGCCAGCGTGGACTTGCCGGAGCCACTGACCCCGGTGACGGCCACCAGCCGCTTCAAGGGCACATAGGCGTTGACGTTTTGCAGGTTGTGCATGGTGGCACCGGTGACGACCAGCCACTGCAAAGGCTCGGCCACGGCCACCGCTTCGGGCTCTGCAGCCGCTTTTTTCTTGGCAGCCGCCTTGCTCTTGGCCGTGGGGGCCACGTAGGGCAGATCGGCCACCGGCAGCGCCACCGCCGCCGCGTCAAACGCGTCCACGGTGCGCCGCGCCTGCAGCGGGTGCCGCATGGCGTGCAGCAGGTAACGGCCGGTGACGGACTCTGCCGCGTCCGAGATATCGGCCACGCTGCCCTGTGCCACCAGCCGCCCGCCGCGCTTGCCTGCGCTGGGGCCGATGTCGATGATGTGGTCGGCGCGGCGGATGGTGTCCTCGTCGTGCTCCACCACCACCAGGGTGTTGCCCTTGCTGCTGAGGGTGTGCAGGGCGTTGAGCAGGATGTGGTTGTCGCGGGCGTGCAGGCCGATGGTGGGCTCGTCGAGGATGTAACACACACCCTGCAGGTTGCTGCCCAGCTGCGCGGCCAGGCGGATGCGCTGGGCTTCGCCACCACTCAGGGTGGGCGCGCCCCGGTCCAGGGTCAGGTAGCCCAGGCCCACCTCTTCCAGAAACTCCAGGCGGCTCTGGATTTCGGGCACCAGGTCGCGGGCAATATCGCCCTCGCGCTGGCTCATTTGCCCGGCTACTTGCAGGGCCTGTACCCAGACGCGGATGTCGCTCACGCTGAGGCGGGCCAGGTCGGTAATGCCCACCCCGGCAAAACGCACGGCGCGGGCGGTGGCGTTCAGGCGGGTGCCCTGGCAGGTGGGGCAGGCAACATCGTGCAGGTCTTCCACCTCGGGCTCGGCAAAGGTTTGCTCACGTCCCCCGGTGTCGTCGGCGCGCACCGAGTCGTCAAACACGGCCCGCTGGTCGCGGGTGAGCTTCACGCCCGTGCCCACGCAGTCGGGGCACCAGCCGTGCTTGCTGTTGTAGCTGAACAGGCGCGGGTCCAGCTCGGCATAGCTGGTGCTGCACACCGGGCAGGCGCGCTTGGTGGAGAACACCATCACCCGACCGATGTGTGCAGTGGGCTCGCCCGCATCCATCGCGGCCTTGAGCCCGTCGATGTTGACCAGCACATGCACCACGCCCTTGCCGTGCTCCAGCGCCGTCATCAGGCCTTCGCGCAGGCGGGCTTCGCTGCCGGGGTTCACGTCCAGGCTCAGTACTGGCAACTCGACAGTGTGCTCCTTGAAGCGGTCGATGCGCGGGAAGTTGGTGGTGGGCAAGAAGTCGCCGTCCACCCGCAGGTGGGTGTAGTTGCGCGGCCGGGCCCAGTCGGCCAGCTCGGTGTACACGCCCTTGCGGTTCAGCACCAGCGGGGCCATCAGGCCGATGTGCTGGCCGCGGAAGGTTTTGAGTAGCTGCGCGGCAATGCTGTCCGGGGTTTGCGGCTGTACCGCCGTGCCGTCGTGGATGCAGTGCTGGGTGCCCAGCTTCACATACAGCAGGCGCAGGAAGTGCCACACTTCGGTGGTGGTGCCCACGGTGGACTTGCGCCCGCCCCGGCTCAGGCGCTGCTCGATAGCCACTGTCGGCGGAATGCCGTAGACCGCATCCACCTCGGGCCGACCGGCGGGCTGCACGATGCTGCGGGCGTAGGCGTTGAGCGACTCCAGGTAGCGGCGCTGGCCCTCGTTGAACAAAATGTCGAATGCCAGCGTGGACTTGCCGGAGCCGCTCACGCCGGTCACCACATTGAACTGGCCGCGCGGAATGTCCACGCTGAGCGACTTGAGGTTGTGCTCCTTGGCGTTGACGATCTGGATCGCATTGGGCGGCACCAGCTTGGCCACCTTGTTGGCCCAGGCGGGCGACATTTCACAGGCCACTTGCAGGCCCAGGCCGAGGGTGGATTCGTACTCGCGCAGGGCCGCGCCGGTGTGCGATGTGGGGTGGTGGCGCACGTCCTCGGGCTTGCCTTCGGCCACCACCAGGCCACCGCCATAGCCGCCCTCGGGGCCCATGTCGATCAGCCAGTCGCTGGCGCGGATCACGTCGAGGTTGTGCTCGATCACCACCAGGGAATGGCCCGCATCCAGCAGCTTGCGCAGCGCCCGCATCAGCTTGGCGATGTCGTCAAAGTGCAGGCCGGTGGTGGGCTCGTCGAACAGAAACAGCGTGCCTTTTTTGGCCAGCGGCTGGCGGTTGCTGCTTTTGGCGGCCTCGGCCAAAAAGCCCGCCAGCTTCAACCGCTGGGCTTCGCCGCCCGACAGCGTAGGCACGGGCTGGCCTAGTTTCACGTATTCCAGGCCTACATCCACAATCGGCTGTAGCGCCCGTAGTACGTCACGGTCACCTTCAAAAATAATAGCAGCCTCGCTGACCGTCAGGTCCAGCACATCGGCCACGTTCAAGGCCACCAGCCGGGCATCTTGCACGGCACGGCGCTCAATGGTGATCTCCAGTACTTCGGGGCGGTAGCGTTTGCCGTCGCAGTCCGGGCAGCGCAGGTACACGTCGCTCAAAAACTGCATTTCCACGTGCTCAAAGCCCGAGCCGCCGCAGGTGGGGCAACGGCCATCGCCGCTGTTGAAGCTGAACTTGCTGGCGGTGTAGCCGCGCTGCCGTGACGCAGGCGCGTTGGCAAAGATTTCGCGGATGGCATCCCAGGCCCCCACGTAGCTGGCGGGGTTGGAGCGGGCGGTTTTGCCGATGGGCGACTGGTCCACAAACACCACGTCGCTCAAAAAGTCGGCCCCCAGCAGGCGATCGTGCAGGCCGGGGGTATCGGTGGCTTTGCCAAAGTGGCGCAGCAAGGCCGGGGCCAGCACGTCCTGGATCAGCGTGGACTTGCCGGAGCCGCTGACCCCGGTGATGCACACCAGCCGCTGCAAGGGGAATTCGACCGACACGTTTTGCAGGTTGTGCTCGCGCGCGCCTTCCAGCACCAGGCGGGGCGTGCTGTCGGTCACCAGTTTCTTGAAACCCATGCCGATGGTCTTGCGGCCACCCAGGTAGGCACCGGTCAGCGTGTCGGCGCTGCGCAAATCATGCGTGCTGCCGTCGAACACGATCTGCCCACCGCGCTCGCCGGGGCCAGGGCCCATGTCGATCATGCGGTCGGCCGCCAACATCACCGCCGGGTCGTGCTCCACCACCACCAGGGTGTTGCCCGCATCGCGCAGGCGCTGCATGGCCTCGATGATGCGGTGCATGTCGCGCGGGTGCAGGCCGATGCTGGGCTCGTCCAGCACAAACAAGGTGTTGACCAGCGAGGTACCCAGCGCAGTGGTGAGGTTGATGCGCTGCACTTCGCCGCCGCTGAGGGTGCGGCTTTGCCGGTCCAGCGTCAGGTAGCCAATGCCCACGTCGCACAGGTATTTCAGGCGGGTGGTGATCTCGTCCAGTAGCAGCTTCAGCGCCTGCTCGTCGCCGCCGCCTTTGCCGCCGCGTTCTGCACGGCCGCCCAGAATGCGGTCGGCTTGCAGGTCGAAGAAGCGCCGCAGCCGGTCGATGGGCAAGAGCATCAGGTCGTGCAGGCACAGGCCGGGCAAGGCTTCCAGCTGGGCACGGCTCCACGACACGCCCTGCGGCAGGTGGCGCTTGGCCGGGTCCAGCACCGTATTCGCATCGTCCACGCTGCCCAGCCGCCACAGCAGGCTCTCGGTTTTAAGCCGCGCGCCCTCGCAGGCCGGGCAGGTGGTGTAGCTGCGGTACTTGGACAGCAGCACCCGGATATGCATCTTGTAGGACTTGGTTTCCAGGTACTCGAAAAAGCGCTTCACCCCAAACCAGTGCTGGTTCCACTTGCCGTTCCAGTTCGGCGAACCGTGGATCACCCAGTGCTGGTGCTCGGGCGTGAGCTTGTAGTACGGCGTGTCGCGCGGAATGCCGGCAGCCTCGGCGTGGCGCATCAGGTCGTCCTGGCACTCCTGCCAGGCGGGCGTCTGCATGGGCTTGATGGCCCCGGCGCGCAGGGTCAGCTTGTCGTTGGGGATGACCAGCCCGTAATCCACGCCGATCACGCGGCCAAAACCCTTGCAGGTTTCGCAGGCCCCCACGGGCGAGTTGAAGGAAAACATCGACGGAATCGGGTCGGTGTAGCGCACATCGCTTTCGGCGCAATGCAGGCCGGTAGAGAACTTCCACAGCAGCGGCTCCACCGCTTCGTCCGCAGACAACACGTAGACGTTGACACGCCCGCCCCCGCGCTTAAGGGCAACTTCAATCGCTTCGAGTGCACGGGCTTTTTCGGTGCCCGCTATGCGAAACCGGTCGGCCACCACGTCCAACACCTTGCGGGTGGCAGGGGCCACTGTCGCTTTTTTGCTGGCTTTGGCGGGCGTGGCGGGTGCGTCAACCGCCACCTCGCGCTCGGCCTGCACCCGGGTGAAGCCGCTGGCCGACAGCCATTGCGCCACCTCTTCGGCACTGGTGTTGCCAGGCAGCTCGACAGGAAAAGTGAGGACGAGACGCGGGTCCTGCGCCGCTGCCGCGCGTTCGCACAGCTCGGCGTAGGTGCTCTCGGGCGTGTCGTGCCGCACGGGCAAGGCGGTTTTTCTGTCAAACAGCGACCCGGCGCGGGCATACAGCAGCTTCAGGTGGTCGTTCAGCTCAGTCATGGTGCCGACGGTGGAGCGGCTGGAGCGCACCGGATTGGTCTGGTCGATGGCAATCGCCGGGGGCACGCCCTCCACCTTGTCCACGGCGGGCTTGTCCATGCGGTCCAGGAACTGGCGCGCATAGGCCGAGAAGGTCTCCACGTAACGCCGCTGGCCTTCGGCAAACAAGGTGTCAAACACCAGGCTGGACTTGCCGGACCCGCTGGGGCCGGTCACCACCGTGAGCTCGCCGGTGCGGATATCCAGGTCCAAGTTCTTGAGGTTGTGCTGGCGCGCTCCGCGGATGCGGATGGTTCCCTGGGTCATAAGTGCGGTGCTCTGGGGGTAAGGCGGCCCATTGTAGGGAGGGCATACCAGCGCCCACTGCCTGGGGTTATTAGGCGCATCCCTCACAAAGTGTGCACAGACTGCCTACAAAACAGCATTCGCCGTGAACTACAACACATTGCATTTTTCAAAAAAAAAGATAATTCATTGCATACAAAGTTATCTACACGGAAAAGAGAAAACCATGAACACACTTACCCTAAAAAAGCTCAGCCTGGTAGCAGCCTGCGTGGGTGCGGGCCTGGCGTTTTCCAGCGCAGCCCACGCCCTGCCGACGTTGGATCCCCTGAATATCGGTGGCACTCCCAGCGGCAGCGGCGCCGGCCTGGCGGGCACCTGGTACAAGGTCGACAACACCGCCCATTTCAGTAACTACAGCTACACCGAAACCGACCCGACCTCCAGCCGCTATGGCCAAACCGATGCCATCAAGAATTTCAGCTGGGGTTCCGGTATCTGGGCCGCCACCGACATTGCCGACATGGCCGCAGGCAACAACCCCTATGTCACCTCAACCGCCAGCACCCTGGGCGCCGTCAGCTATTCAAACAACATCTATAACAACACCGTCAGCAGCGGGGGTTATGGCAATCCCTGGGCCCCTGACTACAACCGCACGCTAACTCCCATCGTCGGCGGTGCCAATAGCTGCAGCGTCAGCACCGAAACCACGACCGCCTGCGCAGGTGAGCAAAACTACGCAGCCATCTTCACCGGCTACATCTACGTGGCCACAGCCGGTGTGTACGACTTTGGCGTGTTTGCCGACGATGGTTTTCTGTTCAACCTGCTGGGCGCCAATAGCACCAGCCTGGCGATGGCCCACAACTCGGTCGTAGGCAGTCCGGGCCGCGACATGTATTCGCTGGCCAACGAAAACGGCAGCACCGGCGTCAACCTGGGCATGGGCTACTACGGCATCGACCTGAGCTACTTCAACCGCGAAGAAGCGGGTGTGATCGACCTGGGATGGCGCGGCCCGGGTGCCACCGCCTGGTCGGTGATCGACAACAACGTGCTCTACAACAACGTGCCAGAACCTAGCAGTATCGCTTTGATCGGCATGGGCCTGTTGGGTTTGTGGGGCTCACGCAAAAGCCGTCGCTCCGCCCACCGCGCCGCCGTTTAACGCCCCCTACTGTGCGCCCGTTCGCTCTGCGCGACGGGCGCATTTTTTTTCACGCATCTAATATCTTTTGTAACGTTAGAAGCACAAAAACACAAAGCCGCAACGAAACCCGGCACACTTTCCAAGCTATCTTGGTGTGCATCAGCAGTCTGAATTGAATCCTATGGGAATAAAAACTCCAAAAACGACGCTATTTTTAGCTTTGGTGATTACGTCGCTCACCGGTGGTGCGCAGACCATCTCCGAGCCTCCCAACGCCTACCAACAGGCGATCTCCAATGCCCGTGCCGGCCGCTTCGATGCCGCCTTGCCCATGCTGGAGCGGCTGGTGCAGCAGCATCCCTACAGTCCCGCCTACCGTTACGACTGGATAGCCGTGTTGAGCTGGTCCAACCGGCACGCCGAGGCACTGGCCGCCAGCCAGGCCGTCGGCTTCACCACCCAGGTGCCAGATTACGTGGTGTCGGCCATCGGCAAATCGGCCCTCAACGCGGGGCATCCACAGCGGGCAGAGGCCGCCTACCGTAGCCTGTTGGCGCGCCACCCCCGCGATGCCGATGCAGCCCAGGGCCTGGTCATGTCTCTGCAAGCCCAACAGTTCCCGGTAGCCCCCGTGGCCCTGGCACCGTCTGCACCAACGGCACCTGCGGCACCACCGACCCTACCCAGCCGCGACTGGTCTGCCGAGCAGGCGCAGAACGGCGCGCATATCCGGGCGGCCATGGCCGTGCTGGACACCGACTTCACACTGGCCCGCTATGCGCCGATGGACGCAGCATTGGCCGACAACAGCGCCTTGACCCGCGAGGCCATCACGGCCCACCAAATGGGGATTGCACGCCGACTGCGCCTGGACCACATCGTCGGCCTACAGGCGCGTGGCACATCCGCCCAGGCGTGGAACGAATTCCAGGCCCTGGATGCCGAGGGCGATCCCCTGCCCGCCTATGCACTGACCGCCGCTGCCGATGCCTTGATGGCCCTGCGCCAGCCTGAGCAAGCCCGGGCCTTGTACCAGCGTGCACTAGCAGCCGATCCCGGCAATAGTGGTACCCAAACCGGCCTGATGTATGCCGAGCTGGAAGCCGAGAACTTTCCCGGTATGGAGCAGATCGTGCAGCAACGCCTGGAAGCGACCCAGCGTAGCGTCGCCGCGCGCCGGACCGAGGTGTCGGCCCTGCGCTTTGCCGATCGGATCCCACCCGCAGCCGCCGCTCTGGCGCAGCTCCACGCTGAATTCCCTGACGACGTGGGCCTGTGGCTGGACCAGGCCGATCTGCTCTCGCAACGCGGCCTGCCCCGTGCTGCTGCCGAACGCTACCGCGCAGTCCTCGCGGCTGACCCTGCCAACACCAAGGCCCGCATAGGTTTGACCGATGCCGTATGGGCGCAGGGCGATATCGCTGAAGCCGCGCAGATGGTGGCGGCTTTGCAAGCCGAAGCCCCAGAACACCCTGCTGTACAGCGCCTTCTGCGCGCATGGGAGCGCCGACAACGCCCCTTTTTGACCAGCAGCGCGACCTGGGGTTTTGGCAGTGGCCAGGTGACCGGCAATGACGACATGTCATGGTCAACCTCCTTGTACAGCGGCCAAAACGATCAAGGGCTGCGCATCTTCGCCACGCACCATTTGGCCCGCGCCCAATGGTGGTGGGACAGTGCGCATCTCTACCAGGGCTCTGCCAGCCATGAACGCGGCGGTGTGGGTTTGGAATGGACCCGGCGCGACCTGCAAGCCACCGTCGAAGCGGGCACCGATCTGCGCAACGGTCGCGATGCCGTGGGTGCCGTGGGTGTGAACTGGCAGGTCAATGACCACCTGTCCCTGCGAGGCCGTTACGAAAGCCAGACCAACGACTTCCCACTCAAAGGCCGGGTGCCGGATGTGGAGTCCAACCTCGGAGCCCCCACCTACCTGCACGCCGACAAAAAAACCGTCGGCGTGGCCTACCGTTGGAACGAATCGCGCCGCGTGGCCGCCGATATCTCCAGCTACCGTTTCAACGACGGCAACCAGCGCAGCGCCCTGGCCGCCAGCTGGTCCGAGCGCTTGTACAGCGGCTATGGCCGTACGCTGGACCTGCAGACCGCCGCCTACACCAGCGCCAACAGCCTGCGGGATGCGGTGTACTTCAACCCCCGGCGCGACTTTGCTGTCTCCGAAACCCTGGCGGCCGATTGGCTGACCTGGCGGCACTACGAGCGCAGCTTCAACCAACGCATAGCGGTATCCGTGGGCCTGTACCGACAGCAAAGCGGTGACGGTAGCAGCAGCGCCAGCTACGGGAAAACCTACGGCTGGAACCCGTTTTATGGCGTGCACTACGAACACGAATGGCAGTTCGGCCCTGACCGATCGTTGCGCTACGGTATCGGGGCTCGGCGCTTCCCTTACGACGGCAAGTTTGAAACCAGCCGCTACATCGACGCGACCCTGAACTGGAGATTTTGACCATGACCCCCTGCCTACCGGCGCAATTTCAGGAGATCTGAGTTGGACCATCTACTCTCCGGCTCTGCCATCCAGATGCTGTTCGACTTCACGTTTTACTACCCGCTGTTCATGTCCTACCTGTGGATGTGCGGCGGGCTGTATTACTATTTCCACTACGAGTGCAACGACCCGCCGTACGACCAGCCGCCTGGGCTGACAGAGTACCCCCCGGTCAGCATCCTGGTGCCCTGCCACAACGAAGCCAGCAACATCGAAGACACAGTAGAGTCCCTGCTGGCCATCAATTACCCCACTTTCGAGATCCTGCTGATCGACGACGGCAGCACCGATGCGTCGCCCCAGATGCTGGATGCCCTTGCCCGCCAGGACAGCCGCGTACGCGTCATCCACCTGGCCAAAAACCAGGGCAAGGCCGTGGGCCTGAACACCGCTGCCATGATGGCCAAATACGACTACTTTTTGTGCGTCGATGGCGACTCGCTGGTCGATCCCCATTGCCTGCACTGGATGATGCGGCACCTCGTCAATAGCCCCCGCGTCGGCGCGGTATCGGGCAACCCCCGCATTCGCACCCGCTCGACGCTGATCGGCCGCATCCAGGTGGGCGAGTTCTCGTCCATCATCGGCCTGATCAAGCGCGCTCAGCGCACCTACGGCAAGATGTTCACGGTGTCGGGCGTGATGGTGTGCTTTCGCCGCGCGGCATTGCACGACGCGGGCTACTGGAACCCGGATGCGTTGACCGAAGACATCGACATCAGCTGGCGGCTGCAAATGCGCCATTGGGATGTGCGCTTTGAGCCCAACGCCCTGTGCTGGATTCTGATGCCTGAAACCCTGCGTGGCTTGTGGCGGCAACGCCTGCGCTGGTCCATGGGCGGCACGCAGGTGCTGTTCAGCCAGAACGGTTTGTTCGGCCGCTGGCGGCACCGGCGCATGTTGCCGGTGTACCTGGAGTACTTCACCAGCGTGCTCTGGGCTTACACCATGGCAGTGGTATTCGCGTTGTGGACGCTCAAGCACTTTGTCCAACTGCCGCCTGCGTTGGTCATCGACACCCTGCTGCCTGAATGGAATGGCCTGGTGATCGGCAGCACCTGCCTGCTGCAATTTGCCGTCAGCATGGCGCTGGATGCGCGCTACGAAAAAGGCCTGGGCCGCTACTACTACTGGATGATCTGGTATCCGCTGGCATTTTGGATTTTGAACGTCTTCACCACCCTGGTGGCTGTGCCCAAGGTGCTGCTGCGCGGCAAACAGCGCGCCACCTGGAAAAGCCCGGACCGGGGGTTGCAACCATGAAATCACCGCTGATCATCGACCGCCCCGACCTGCAGGTCTGGCAACAGAAAGCCATGTTTGGCGCACTCACCGCCCTGTTCTGGATGCTCTGGATATTCTTGTGGATGCCGCTCATCACGTTGGTCGCCTGGCTGTTTTTCGGCCAGCGTTTCCAGCTCTATATGTTCGAGCTGGACGGCTACAAAACCTTCATGGGCTTGCTGGCGATTTACTGCCTGGTGATTGGCATCATGGGCGGTGCCTTGTTGCTGTGGGCCACCTACAACCACCTGCGCTTTCGGGGTATTGACCGCCGCCAGGAAATGCAGGCCCCGTCGGCCACTGCCATGGGCGACCTCATCAACCACCCCAGCACCGCGATTGACAACTGGCGCAACCACGCCATTGTGACCGTGCACCACGACGACCAAGGCAACATCACCCGGGTTGAGTCGACTGGGGTATCGCGGGCCTAAAGCGCCCCGCCAAACCCGCCCCGAGGGCGGGAAAACCCCCTCCCCAAAAGCCGTTTCAAGGCCAGAAACGTCAGCTATCGGTCAGCCCCCCTGCGCACACTCATTCCACTGCCAGAACGATATGTCGTCCTGTCGGCGGTTCGATTGACATACACAAAAGGGGACAACCATGACGGATCCGATCGTGGCCAGAATAGAGGCCAATCCCAAATACCACGAGCTCAAACGCAAGCGCACCCGGTTCGGCTGGCTGCTCTCTGCGCTGATGATGCTGGTCTATTACGGCTATATCGCGCTCATCGCGTTCGACAAGCCGTTTTTAGCCACACCCCTGGGCGCAGGCGTGACCACCCTCGGGATTCCCATGGGCATGGGCGTGATCGTATTTACCGTGCTGATCACCGCCATCTACGTACGCCGCGCCAACGGCGAATACGATCGCCTGACCGCCGAAATCCTGAAGGATGTCTCCAAATGAAAGCCATCCTGAAATCCGTGGGCGCCTTGGCGCTCGTGCTGGCAGCCGGTGCGGCCATGGCCGCCGGCGGCGACCTGGGCCAGGTCGACAAGCAGCCCACCAACTGGGTGGCCATCAGCATGTTTGCGATCTTTGTGGTCGCCACGCTGTTCATCACCAAATGGGCGGCCGCCAAGACCAAGTCGGCCTCTGACTTCTACACCGCAGGCGGCGGCATCACCGGCTTCCAGAACGGCCTGGCGATCGCAGGCGACTACATGTCGGCAGCGTCCTTCCTGGGTATTACCGCCACTGTCATGGCTTTCGGCTATGACGGCCTGATCTACTCTATCGGCTTCCTGGTCGGCTGGCCTGTCATCACCTTCCTGATGGCCGAGCGCCTGCGCAACCTGGGCAAGTTCACCTTCGCCGACGTGGCGGCGTACCGCTTCCAGCAAACCCCGATCCGCATGTTTGCGGCCTCGGGCACGCTGGTGGTGGTGGCTTTCTACCTGATCGCCCAGATGGTGGGTGCGGGTGCGCTGATCAAACTGCTGTTCGGCCTGGACTACTGGCTGGCGGTGGTGATCGTGGGCGGCCTGATGATGGTGTACGTGCTGTTCGGCGGCATGACGGCCACGACCTGGGTGCAGATCATCAAGGCCTGCATGCTGTTGGCGGGGGTGAGCTTTATGGCCTTCATGGTGCTGGCGCAGTTCAGCTTCAGCCCCGAGGCACTGTTTGCCAAGGCGGTGGAAGTCAAGACCCAGTTCGCCCTGAACGACGGCAAGATGCCGGACGCGGCGGCCAAGATCGGCCTGGCCATCATGGGGCCTGGTGGTTTTGTGAAAGACCCGATTTCGGCCATCTCCTTCGGCATGGCGCTGATGTTTGGTACCGCCGGTCTGCCGCACATCCTGATGCGCTTCTTCACCGTACCCAACGCCAAGGAAGCCCGTAAATCCGTGCTGTGGGCGACCACCTGGATTGGCTACTTCTACGTGCTGATCTTCATCATCGGTTTTGGTGCCATCACCCTGGTATTGACCAACCCCGAGTTCGCAGACACTGCCAAGGGCATCATCAAGGGCGGCGGCGGATCGAGCAACATGGCAGCTGTGCTGGTTGCCAAGGCAGTGGGCGGCAACGTGTTCTTCGGCTTCATCTCCGCCGTCGCATTTGCCACCATCCTGGCCGTGGTTGCAGGCTTGACCCTGTCGGGTGCCTCTGCTGTGTCGCATGACCTGTACGCCACCGTGTTCAAAAAGGGCAAGGCCGACAGCGCATCCGAGCTGAAGGTATCGCGCATCACCACCGTGGCGCTGGGTATCGTGGCTGTGGCACTGGGCATTGCGTTCGAGAAGCAAAACGTCGCCTTCATGGTGTCGCTGGCCTTCGCGATTGCAGCATCGGCCAACTTCCCCGTGCTGTTCATGTCGGTGCTGTGGAAAGACTGCACCACCCGCGGCGCGGTGGTTGGTGGCTTCATGGGCCTGATCTCGTCGGTGGGCCTGACCGTGGTGTCGCCTGCGGTGTGGGAAGTCACGCTGGGTTACGCCAAGGGCTCGGCCCTGTTCCCCTACACCTCGCCTGCGCTGTTCTCCATGACCATCGGCTTTTTCGGCATCTGGCTGTTCTCGGTCCTGGACCGCAGCCCGCAAGCCGCCAAAGAGCGCGATGCCTTCAAGTCGCAGCAAGTGCGTTCGGAAACCGGGTTCGGTGCATCGGGCGCGTCGGGCCACTAAAACGCCCCTGCCACCATGGCCCTCCGAGAGCATTCTCGGTGGGCCATCCAAAACCGTTTGCGCGGGTCGGGTCGAATCCATTCGGCCAGACCGGCCCGAACGGTTTTTGCGTTTTAACCGGAAGCCAAAGGAGCGCGCTGGGCAATCAGGGCCCACACCGCCAGTCGGCCCGGGCCATCCAAGGTACGCCAAGCACCGATTTCATCCAACGTGCGCAGGCAGCCTGTACAGAACTGGCCCACCGCATCCATTTGGCAGACACCCACACAAGGCGACGCCACTTCAGCATCTTTTAGGCTCCCTGTGCTTATGGCAACGGCGTGAGCAGCTATCAAATCCATAGTACTCATACCACCACATCCGCCACCGGCGCTTGCGTCAGCCGCACCAGGTCGTCGGGGGACAGCGCAAACACCGCGTGCGGATGCCCGGCAGCCGCCCAGATCTGGCCGAACCGGAACAACTCCCGGTCGATCAACGTCACCGATGCATGGGCGTGCGCCACCGGGGCCACGCCGCCGATGCTGAAGCCCGTGCGGGCCTTCACAAACGCTGCATCGGCCCGCCCCACCGGCCCCACCAGCGAGGTGACTTTCTGCTCGTCCACCCGCCGGTCGCCCGAGGTCACCACCAGCACCGCGGCACCGTCGGACACCCGGCGGAAAATAATGCTCTTGGCAATTTGCCCCACCGCAATGCCCAGCGCATCGGCCGCCTGCTGCGCGGTGCGGGCCGCATCGTCCAGCATGCGGGGAAGGTGGGGATGGCCCTGCGCCTGCAATTGCGTTGCCACGCGCCGCACGCCTTCCGGCAGGGGCTTGAGTTCAGCGCCACACATCAATAACCCCGCTCGCGTTGCACCACGCCCGCCACCGGCAGGCCTTGCGGCAATGCCTGCAGCTTGGTGATGATCTGCGCCAGGCTCTCTGCGTCCAGCGTGCGCGCCGATATGTGCGGCGTGATGTGGATCTTCGGGTGGCGCCAGAAAGGGTGCTCGGACGGCAATGGTTCGGTGCGAAACACGTCCAGCGTGGCCCCGGCAAGGTGGCCGCGGTCCAGCAGCGCCAGCAGGTCGGCATCCACCAGGTGCGCGCCACGCGCGACGTTGACAACATAGCCGCCCGGCTGCAGGCGCGACAAGGTGTCTTGGTTGAGGATATTTTGCGTGTCCACCGTCAGCGGCAGCAGGCAGACCAGCACTTTGCTGGCGGCCAGAAACGCATCCAGCTGCTCCGTTCCGGCAAAGCAGCGCACCCCGTCCAAGGCCTTGGGCTGGCGGCTCCAGGCGTTGATGGGGAACTCAAAACCCTGCAAGGCCCGCACCACCCGCGTGCCCAGCACACCCAGGCCCATCACGCCCACCGGAAAATCGCCGTGCACCGCCGGTGCCTGTTTGCGCCAGCGCCCGGCGCGGGCATCGGCCTCGTACGCGTCCAGCCCCCGAAAGTGCCGCAGCACCGCGTGGCACACGTACTCGGCCATTTGCACCGCCATGCCCGCGTCTTCCAGCCGCACCACCTGGGTCTGCGGGGGAATGCGCAAGCGCATCAGTGCATCGACACCCGCGCCCAGGTTGAAGACGGCCTGCAGGTGAGGCTGTTCGTCGAAAAATGCCTGCGGCGGTGCCCAGGCGATGGCGAAATCCGCCGCAGGGCTGCCGGGGCTCCACAGCGCCACCTCGGCCTCGGGCCAGACGGCGTGCAGACCGTCGATCCAGAACTGCGCCACCCCATCGGGGTTATATAAAGCGATCCGCATCCAAGTTTCCCTTTGTTTCAGATTTGCCGCGTATTGTGTCTGTTGGCGTGTCGGCAAACTCCTAGAATTTGCCCACCCATCCCACAAAGGAGACATTCATGGCAAACACCCCTTGCGAATTTGTTTGGTACGAACTGATGACCAGCGATGGCCCGGCAGCGGAAGCCTTCTACCAGGCCGTCGTGGGCTGGACGGTCAAAGATGCGGAGATGCCCGGCATGCGCTACGCCCTGGCGTCGGCGGGCGGCACGCAGGTCGGCGGCATCATGACCCTCCCGTCGGAAGCCAAGGCGGCGGGTGCCCAGCCCGGCTGGAGCGGCTACATCGCCGTGCCCGATGTAGATGCACATGCTGCACGCCTGACACAAATGGGCGGAACCGTGCACGTGCCGGGCACCGACATTCCCGGCGTGGGCCGGTTTGCCATGGTGTCCGACCCCCAAGGCGCCGTATTTGCGCTGTTCAAGGGCCTGCCTGCCGAGCGCCCTGCCCCGCCGCCCGCGGGTACGCCGGGCACCTTTGGCTGGAACGAACTGCACGCGCTGGACGATGCTGCCGCATTTGCCTTGTATGCCGACTTGTTTGGCTGGACCGCCGCCGAAGCCATGGACATGGGCCCGATGGGCATCTACCAACTATTTTCCGCAGGGTCCACGCCCATCGGCGGCATGATGCGGCGCGCCGATGGCGGCACACGCGCCAGCTGGCTGTACTACATCCATGTGGAACAGATCGATGCCGCGGCAGACCGCGTACGGGCCCACGGCGGACAGGTGCTCAACGGCCCGATGGAAGTGCCCGGAAATATGTGGATCGTGCAGTGTGTCGACCCGCAAGGCGCGCAGTTCGCGCTGCTCGGCCCGCGCTGAAATACTATTATTTATATAGCTGCTTACGCTTATGCAGTAAGCGCAAGCAGCCAATTTCCTTCAAATCGCCCAACTGCGCACCCTGCGCACCAGAGCCTTCAGAAAAGACCACAGCACCACCAGCAACCAGATGCTGAGGACCAGCACCACGCACAGCACCAATCCGAAAATGACCGGGTAGTGCGCCGCCAGCCACAGCGCACCGATGCTCAGGCCATCTTCCAGGAAGCTCAGGGCTACGTTGGAAAACGGCTCGGGCGAGGTGTTCGCGGCGGCCCGCGTGGCGGCCTTGGTGGCAAACGAGGTGGCGGCCAGCGAGCCGCCCAACAAAGCCGCTACCGCGCCCATGGTGCCGCTGTCGGCCCCGAACACGGCCGCGGCCAGGGCCGCTCCGGCGGGGATACGGACCACCGAATGCAGGATGTCCCACACGGTATCGAGCCCCGGAATCTTGTCGGCAAAGAACTCCACAAACAGCATCGCCCCGCTGGCGGCCAGCATGGCCGGGTGTTGCAGCACATGCAGGCCGGCAGGCAGGGTCCACCAGCCCAGCGCCCCGGTCAGCCCGGTGACAAACACCACGGCATAGAGCCGGATGCCGCTGGCCCAGCCCAGCGCGGCGGCCAGGGCCAGTAGCGCGGGCATGTCCAGGTGCGCGCCGCCCTGCGCCAATACGTCCCCTACAGCGCTGGTGCCCTTGGGAATGTACTGGCCCAGCGACTGCCACCAGGTGGTGAAGCTGTCCATGGCATCAGGGGGCCGTCGGCTTGACCCACACCACGGTTTCGTCTACCGCATAGAGTTGGCAAGGGGTGGTGCTGATGCGGCGGCAGCGTACCAGCGCACGCTCGGCGGGATCGGCAGGGTCGGCGGCGTCGGTAGGGGTGGTACCCACGGTGTAAACCACTTTTTCACCCGACAGCGCAAAGGCCCGGGGCATGGGCTGGGCCAGCCATTCGCGGTAGATCTTGCGCATGTTGTCGTTGCCATTGGGCAGCGCGGCCACGTCGTTCAGCGCGGCAAAACCCGAGCTGGCGTAAGGCACTATGCGCACCAAGGCACCCGAGGCAGTGGTGCTGTTGGCCGCTACCGGCTCGGTCACTGCCATCGCTTGCGCTGGTAGCTCTGGCAGCGCGGGCAAGGCAACCCGCTCGTTGCGCTTCTCAAAGAATCCACGCAAGACATCGGGGAGGCGCTGCGCCCAGGCGACCATGGCCGCATCGTCGTCCACCGCCTGCACGGGCACAAAAACCCGTACCCGGCCATATTCGTTGGTGGCGTATTTGGCGTACACCACCTCGTACACCGGGCCGGGCAAGCGCACCGATTCGGCCCGCACCCATTGTTGCGCCTGGCCATAGAAATCGGTTTGCAGTCCCAACAGGTGGCCGCTGCGCTTGAAGACCTGCAGGCATTCAGGCTCTTTCCAGGTACTGCCAAAACTGTTGCTGAACAGGGGGTTGAAAAGCTTGCAGTCGTCGGTTTTCCAGGTGATGTCGGGGAAGCGGCGCGCAGGCAGCTCCAGCACCACACCGCCACGCATGCGCCCGTCTTGCACGTCCATGGCATAGGCCACATGCACCTGCACGGATGGCGGGCGGTTGACGGCACTCCACTGGGTTTGGGCAATATAGGTCCAATTGCCAGTGGGCAACGTCAGCGTGCGGTCCACCACGGTGAGTTGCTGGTCGGCCACCGCTTTGGGCGGTGCATTGCCCGGAATGTTCAGCGCCAAAGCCTGGCTGGCCAGTCCGAACAGCGCCACCAGGTACAACGAAGGGCGGCAGATAGAGGTAAAACGCATGGTGTCTCCGATATTTGGGGGGCAGTATCCCACGCAGCTCAGGGCGGGGCGGCCGCATCCCACACCACGGCATCGTCCACCGCGTACAGCTTGCAGCTGGCATCTTTGGCAAAGCTATTGCAGCGGTCCAGTGCGGCTTGCATGGCATTGGCGCGGCCGGTGGAAGAGGCCCAGGCACCGCCCGTGGCAGAGATGGCAAAAGCCTTGGGCGATTCCGCCGCGCCATAGGCCAGGAAGCCTTGCTGCCCGCTTTCCTTGCTGCGTGGAAGGGCCTTTTCGTCGCTGATCTTGGCAAACCCCGTAGCGGACGGAGGCGGCGTGGCGTGGCTGGTGACGGGCAAGCGGCTCCGTACCGCGTGGGGTAGCCCCAGTTCTGCCAGGAACGCGTCCACCTCGGGCACCCAGATGGGCAGGCCGGCACGGGCACCGAACATGCTGTGCGCGTCGCTGCCAAAATTGCCAAAGGCCACCAGCCGGGCCTTGCCGCCGCCGTCCTGGTACTTCTGGTGCATATCTTTGTACAGCGCCGGGCGCCAATACGAGTCGTTGTCGCCATAGAACCAGAGCGAGGGTACGGTGGTTTGGCCTCCATAGGCCTGGAGGGCGCGGACCAGGTTGGATTCCCACCCCACGCACTGGTCTTGCCGCAAGCCCCCGGCAAAGTTCACCAGGCCCTTGACTCCGGGCGTTGCCAGCGTGCCAAAGGCCAGCGTGGTCAGCCCGCCGTGCGACTGGCCCACTACCAGCACCCGGCTGGTATCGGCATCGGGCACGGTTTTCAGGTGCGCCAGCACGGCGGTCACGTCTTCGGCCTGCACCCGGCCATTGCTCTCCACGTTGCAACCACCGCTAATGTAGGAGCCGCTGGACTTGGAAAAGCCCTGCCGCATCGGCACCGCCACCAGGTAGCCGCGCTGCACAAACTCGCGCGCAGGGATCTCGTACCGGGCACGCGGCTGGAACTTGGTGTTGCCGGGCGCTTTGCCGTGGTTGATGATGACCACCGGGAACGGCCCCGCGCCGGGCGGGCGGAAGAAGGTGGTTTCCAGCTCGATGGTGAACAGGCCCGCCTTCTTGACCATCTGCACCTCTTCGCGCAGGGCGGTGTTCAGCGGTGGCTCGGTTTGGGCACGGGCACCGCCGGTCCCCAGGCACAGGGCGGCCAGGGCCCACGGTAAGCATCGGGTACGGGTCATTGCATTCCTTTTAAACCCATGGAGGCCGCCCCACCATCGCGGTAGAGGTCTGCGGCTGCGGGCGGTGGCCATCAGAGAGCCTCGATACCAGATGGCGGTGCGGATAAAACACCCTCGGGTGCATTGCTTCAAAAAATCATACACACGAAGCGCAAAAAAGCGATGGGGCGGATCGCTCCGCCCCATCGCTTGCCTGCCAGCCGCGGTTTACACCACCGCCACCATCTGCTTCACCAGCGCCATGCGCTTGCTGGTGTGGGTGCCGGTGAGCACGAATCCGTGCGCGCGCTCGGGTGCATCTGCCGGGGCAAACCACCATTCGCCCAGGGTCTGCTCCACCCACGCGCCCAGGTAGCCGGGGGCGGGCGGGTGCGCCACGATGGGCAGGGCCGGGGTTTTGATGGCCACCGGCATGGCGGCAAATTCCAGCGTGGCTGCGGTGCCGCACAGATTCGCCGCCAGCACTTTGGCCGCCGCCATGATGGGCATCACATACGGCAAGGTACGGCCCGTGGGCGCGCCGGGGCTGGCCGCGCTGGCGTACTGCGCGCCGTCGCCCAGCGCCCACACATGGGGGGCACTGGTTTGCAACTGGCGGTTCACGGCGATGCCGCGCTCGCAGGCAATACCGGCGGCTTGGGCCAGCGTGGTGTCGGCCCGCAGGCCGATGGCGCTGAGCACGATGTCGGCGGCGATGCGCTGGCCGTTGGCCAGGGTAAGCGACAGCGCACCGGCCAGCGGCTCCACGCTCTGCACCGTGGTGCCAAGGTGCCACTGCACCGACAGGCCCTCCAACGCGGCTTGCAGCTGGGCACTGGCGGTGGGCGGCAGCAAGGCGGCCAGCGGGCGGTCGGCGGGATCGACCACCGCCACGGCATAGCCCGCACCGGCCAGGTCGTTGGCAAATTCACAGCCGATCAGGCCCGCGCCCATGATGGCCACTCGGGCACCGTCCCCCAGCGCGGTCAGGCGCTGGTGGAACACGCCGAAGTCGGCCAGCGAATTGACCGACAGCACCTGGTCAGATGCCGCGCCCGCCAGGGGCACGCGGATGGGCTGCGCGCCGGTGGCCAGCACCAGGTCGCGGTAGCCCAGCGGGCCGGTGGAGGTGTGCACCACCTGGGCGGCGGTGTCGATGGCCGTGACCTGGGTGTGCGACAGCAGGGTGACGTTCAGCGTCTGCGCGATGGTGGCTGCCGGGGTGGTGACCAGCTGCGCCGGGCCGCGCTTTTGGCCAAACGCGTTGGACAGCGTGGGCTTGGCGTAGAAGTCGCCCGCGTCGGCAGTCACCAGGGTGATGGGCGTGGTGGTGTCGAGCTTGCGGAACTCGCGCACCGTCTGCCAACCGGCCAGGCCCGCGCCGATGATGAGGAGCGGCCGGTCCATTAAATTTCGACGGGCTCGAAGTCGGCCTTGGCCACGCCGCAGTCGGGGCATTCCCAGCTGGCGGGCACGTCGGCCCACACGGTGCCTGCGGCAATGCCGTCTTCGGGACGGCCCGCGGCCTCGTCGTACACAAAGCCGCAAACGATACAGATATAGGTTTTCATCGTGGTTCCTTCAATTTATATAAAAAGTGCCTCTAGCGCTTATTCAATGAGCGTGAGCAGCTATTAAAAACGTAGTAATTATGCCGTGGCAGTCAAGCTGTCCAGGTGCGCCTGGTAGTGGTTGGCGTGGCGCTCTTCGACCTTGGCCAGGGCGGCGAAGCGTTTTTGCGCCTTGGCCAGGGTGGCGACGAACTGGGCGGCGTGGACCTTGGATTCCTCGATCTGCTCGTCCATCTCGGCCACGGCGGCGGCATTGCCCTCGGCTTCGGCGGTGGCGCGGAAGCCGGGGTACATCTCGGTGTACTCGTAGGTTTCGCCGTCGATGGCGATCTGCAGTGCCTTGGCCGGGGTCATGCTGGCCTTGGGGTAGAGCAGGTCCAGGTGGCCGAAGGCGTGCATCACTTCCTGGTCGGCGGTGGCCTCAAACACTTTGGCCGTGGCTTCGTCGCCGGCTTCCCGCGCCAGCTTGGCGAAGTAGCGGTACTTGATGTGGGCCATGGACTCGCCTGCGAAGGCCGATTCGAGGTTGGCGAGGGTTTTGATTTCTGGGCGTTGGCTGGCGACGGACATCGTGGGCTCCTGTGGGGTTAAGTCGTTGTGAACAGGTGCAATCTTACGGCGAATAGATTGTTATTAACAATTGATAAAACCTAATCGATTGATAGCAGCTATGGAATCGCAAAAAGCCGACCTGGCCTTGCTACACCAGCAATCCGGCCAGTTGCTCCATGCCGGTAAACGTCTGGTAGGCCCCCGCCTCCATCAGCGCCTGGGCGTCCACGTGGCCGGAGGTAGCGGGCGCGTAGCCGAACACCGTGGCCCCGGCGGCCACGCCTGCGCGCACGCCGGTGGTGGTGTCTTCCACCACGGCGCAGCGGGCCGGGTTGGCCTGCAACGCGGCAGCGGCGGCCAGGTACACGTCGGGCCAGGGCTTGGTGCGGGGCATTTCATGGCCGCTGAAGACCAGCCCCTTGAAATACGCTGCCAGGGCCACTTTTTCCAGTTGCAGCTCGATCTTGATGCGGTCGGCCCCGGAGGCACAGGCGATACGGCCGCCATAGGCGGCGTGCACCACCTCGATGGCGGCATGGATGCCGGGCACCGGTTGCAGCCGGGTCTGCAGCGCGTGGTTGCGCCGGGCGCGGAACTCCAGCATCCAGGCCTCGGTGAGCGGGCGGCCGGTGCGGGCTTCGATGGCGGGGGCTTCGTCCATCACGGTCTTGCCGACAAACAAACGCATGCATTCGGCCAGCGTCATAGCCCAGCCGCTCTCGGCCAGCAGGTCGCGCAGCACGCCAATGGTCAGCGGCTCGGAATCCACCAGCACGCCATCACAGTCAAACAATACGGCATCAAACTTCATGCGACTTCACTCTCTAGAGGTTGGGGAAATTTTCAAGGGTCAAATTGGCCTCTTGCGCTTATGCATAGAGCGCAAGAAGCTATAAAACATATAGCACCAGGCGGATTTATGCCGCAGCACCCAGCCCATGGTAAACGGGGCTTGCTATGCTCTACCCATGGCCCATTTACTCATAGTTGAAGACGACGATTTGCTGCGCGACGGCCTGGCAGCCCAATTGGGGCTGGCGGGGCACCAGACCACCACCGCCGCCAATGGCGCGCTGGCCCAGGAGCAGCTGGAAGCCAACCGCTTCGACGGCGTGGTGCTGGACCTGGGTTTGCCGCTGGTGGACGGCATGGCGGTGCTGCGCTGGATCCGCAAACGTCTGCTGGCCCTGCCGGTGCTGATTCTGACGGCGCGCGACGGCGTGGAAGACCGCATCGAAGGCCTGAACGCCGGGGCCGACGACTACCTCACCAAGCCCTTCAACATGGCCGAACTGGAAGCCCGCCTGGGCGCCATGCTGCGCCGCTCGCGCCTGCCCGCCTTTGGCGGCTCGCTGGAGCTGCAAATGGGCGAAGCGGGCCGCCTGCGGCTGGATGCCACGCAACCCTTGGCCTGGCTGGGCGACGAGCCGCTGGAGCTGACCCAGCGCGAATGGGCGCTGCTGTCGCTGCTGGTGGCCAATGCGGGCCAGGTGGTGGGCCGCGAAGACGTGCTCAGCGCCTGGAAGGCCGACCCCAGCGACCCCAGCGACACCACCAACACCGGCTCCAACGCGCTGGAGGTGTACGTGCACCGCCTGCGCCGCAAGTTGGCCGACTCGGGCCTGAGCATCCGCAACGTGCGCGGCCTGGGCTACATGCTGGAAACCACCACACCATGAGCCTGCCGGGCCTGCCGCCGGGCCTGCAAAAAGACAAAGCCCCCGGCCTGTCGCTCAAGCGCCAACTGCTGCTGTGGCTGCTGCTGCCGCAACTGCTGCTGTGGCTGGTGGGCGGGCTGCTGGCCTACCGCATCGCGCTGAACTACGCCGAAAAGGGCATTGACCAGTCGCTGACCCAGTCGGTGCGCTCGCTGGCGCGCCAGGTCAAGCCCATGGGCTCGGGCCTGCTGGTGGACTTTCCGCGGGCCGCGCGCGACATCCTGGAAGAAGACCCGACCGACCGCGTCAGCTACATGGTGTCGTCGCCACCCGGCCAGTTTGTGCTGGGCAACAGCAAGCTGCCCGACCCCCTGCTCGATGTCCACGTGGAGCCAGGCAAACCCCTGATTTACGAAACCCTGCTTGACAAAAAGCCGGTGCGCGTGGCCCTGCTGGAAGTCAACTACGGCGATGCCGAGGCGCCCCAGCGCCTGCGCGTACAGGTGGCCAAAAGCCTGGCGGTGCAGCAACGCATTGCCCGCGAACTGGTGGCCGACATGCTGGTGCCGCTGGTGCTGCTGGGCGCGCTGATCGGCACCGTGGTGTTCATCGGCGTGGGCCGGGGCCTGCAGCCCCTCAAGCGCCTGGAGGCCCTGCTGGGCGACCGGGCCCACCGCAGCGTTACCACCCTGCTGCCTATCGCGCTGACCCAGGCCCCGCTGGAAGTGCATTCGCTGGCCGAGGCGGTGAACCAGATGCTGGCCGCCGTGCGGCGCAGCCTGGGGCAGGAAAAGCGCTTCATCAACGATGCCGCCCACCAGCTGCGCACCCCGCTGGCGGGCCTGATCAGCCAGACCGAGCTGGCCCTGGCCGAGCGCGACCCGCAGGCCCTGCAAGAGCGGCTCACCAAGGTGCACGCCGGGGCCCTGCGCAGCGCCCACCTGGTGCACCAGCTGCTGTCGCTGGCCCGCACCGAGGCCGACATCACGCCGCAGCCACTGGACGTGGCCGCGCTGGCCCGCGAAGTGGCCCGCGAATGGACACCCCGCGCCATCTCGGCGGGCATCGACCTGGGCTACGAGGGCGAAGACAGCCTGGTCACCCAGGGCGAAAAGCTGCTGCTGCGCGAAGCCCTCAGCAACCTGATCGACAACGCCCTGCACTACGCGGGCCGGGGGGCCACCGTGACCTTGCGGGTGCAGCGCCAGCAAGGCTTTGCGGTGGTGGAGGTGGAAGACAATGGCCCGGGCCTGCAAGAGGCCGATGTACCCCGGGTTTTCGAGCGCTTCTGGCGTGCCAGCGAGCTGCCCGGCGGCTGCGGCCTGGGCCTGGCCATCGTGCAAGAAATCACCCTGCGCCACCGTGGCACCGCCGAGGCCCGGAACATGGACCCGCAGGGCCTGTGCGTGCGCTTGCGGCTGCCGCTGCCAGCGTTTCCGCTGACCTCGGGCGACTTCCGCCACCCGCCGCCATTTCCGCCCGTGCCATGAAGGCGGCTGTGGGATACTGGCCTGCGGGGCCTTGCCGGCCTGCCGCCACTGCCCCTTTGTCGACGACAGCCAGGTTCTTTCAAATCCGCACATGCGTATTTCTCGACCCTCCCTGAGGGTGGCCATCTCGGTGCCGTTTGCACTGATCCTGGCCACCACCGTAGCCTTGCTGGCCGCCACGCAGCAAGACAACAACACCCGCCTGATCGACAAGACCAGCGTACGCATCCTGGACGCGCTCTCCGCAGCGTCGACCAACCGCCTGGCGCATTTTCTGGAAGAGCCATTCCGCATCCAGAGCGGCATTGCCGACGCCATTGCGCGCCATGGCCTGTACCGGCCCCACGACCTGGGCCCGGTCTACCGCTACCTGGGCGGGGTGTACCAGGATCTGTACCGCGAGCCCGCGCAGATGAGTGCGCTGGGTTTTGGCAGTGCCACCGGCGAATACGCCGGCATGCGCCGCGAAGACGCGAATGCTGGTTTCACCCTGATACTCAAAGACGGCTCGACCCGCGGACAGCTGCGGATTTACAAAGGCAGCCAACCTGGGGAAGTCCTGGCCGCCTACGACCAGTACGATCCGCGCGGACGGCCCTGGTATGCGCCCATTGCCCAGTCGGGCCAGCCGGGCTGGTCGACCCTGTACACCAACTACGACGAGCGGGCCGAAATCACCATCTCGGCATCCACGCCCGTCAAGGCGGGGCCCCAATTGCTCGGCGTCATGTCGGCCGACGTCAAGATCAACGGCCTGAACCAGTTTTTGTTCGACGAGCCGCTGCGGGGTGCCGCCGTCATCGCGATTGTCGACCTGGAGGGGCAACTGGTGGCGTTTTCAGAGCCGGGTTCGGTGCTCGCCGATGGCACGACGGGCACCCCGCGCGGGCAACGCCTGCGCCTGTCGGAGGGGGCCAACCCGGTGCTGCGCGCCGCCGCGAAGCCCGTGGCCGATGCCCCCACCGAGAGTGCGTTCAGCTTTCAAATGCAAGTCAACGGCAAGCTGTACATCTGCCGGGTGACACCGTATTCGGACATCCGGGGGCTGAACTGGCGCATCGTGACCCTGGTGCCCGAATCCGAACTGCTGGGCGACATCCGCGCTGGCAGCCAGCGCAGCCTGGCCTGGATCGTGGGCTTTGCGTCGCTGGGTTTTGTGCTGGGGCTGTGGGCGATTGGCTGGGTCACGCGGCCCATCCAGCGTACGGCCCAGGCGGCAAACCAGCTGGCGCTGGGCCAGTGGGACACGGCCCTCGACACCGGCGGCGCGGTGCAGGAAACCGACACCCTGGTACGGGCTTTCAATGCGATGGCGCAGCGCCTGCAGCGGGCCTTCAACAACATGCAGGACCAGTTGCGCTTTGATGGCCTGACCCAGCTGCGGACCCGCCGCGGGCTACTGGAGGAGGCGCAATGGGACGGCACCCGGCCCGCCGTGCTCTGCCTGTTGGGACTGGATGGGTTTCGGGCCATCAATGACAACGTGGGCCACGCCACCGGCGAGCGCCTGTTGCTGGCCATCGCCGAGCGCATGCGGGCCCAGTTGCCCAACCAGGTTCTGATGGCCCGCGTGGGCGGTGACGAATTTGCGCTGCTGCACCTGGATACCCGACAGACCGCCGCGGAACTGGGCGCACAGGCCGTGCAACTTTTCGCCACCCCATTTGCCTCGGGGGGCGACGAGATCCAGGTCAGTGCTTCGGTAGGGGTGGTCGAAGGGCTGCTACCGGCCGATGGCCTGTCCGAATGGCTGCGCAATGCCAGCGTGGCGCTGGGCGAGGTCAAGCGCCGCAGCCGGGGCGCATTCGGGGTGTTTGAACCCGGCATGGTGGAGCAATCGCAGGAGCAGGCGCGGCTGGCCAATGAATTGCGCCAGGCGCTGGAGCGCGAACAATTTCTGGTCTATTACCAGACCGTCATCGACATGGCGACCGGCAGCGTCAGCGGTGTCGAAGCGCTGGTGCGCTGGCAAAGCCCATTGCGCGGCTTGGTGCCGCCCGGCATCTTCATTCCGGTGGCGGAAAGTTCCGACCTGATCCTGGCGCTGGGCGACTGGGTGCTGCGCACCGCCACCCGCGATGTGGCCCGGCACCTGGCGCAGCTGGCACCAGATTTCGACTTGCATGTGAACGTGTCGGCCCGGCAACTGATCCAGTCCGACTTCGTTGCCACGCTGAAACAGGCCCTTCGGGAGAGCGGGTTGCCGCCCCGGAGCCTGACGCTGGAGCTGACCGAATCCGTGCTCATCGAACAAAACGGCCAGACCGTGGAGCGCTTGCGCGAGATCCGCGCTCTGGGGGTCAAAATTGCCATCGACGACTTCGGGACCGGCTATTCCTCGCTGGCCTACCTGGGGCGGCTGCCGTTCGACTGCCTCAAGGTGGACCAGAGCTTTGTGCGCACCCTGTGCAGCTCGCCGCAGGACGCGGCGATTGTGGCGGCGGTGTTGCAGATGGCCAAAGGCTTTGGCGTGGATGTCGTGGCCGAGGGCGTGGAAACCGAAGCCCAGGCCCAGCGCCTGCAAGAGATGGGCTGCCGCCACGCCCAGGGCTACTGGTTTGGCCGTCCACTGCCCTGGTCCCGGATCGACTGGGCCCCGCATCCACTCACCCAACCCTTCACCGATATCCCCTAAAAATGGCAGTTTGTGCCTATGAATAGAGCACAAGCAGCTATTAAATAAGTAGCAATTCGCATACACCACCTCGGTGTGTTGGACCAGCCGTGCCGGGTGCCCCGCGTGCGGCACCGTGCAGCAGCCCGGCCGACCCGGTTGCGATGGGGGTGCCGTGCTGGAAAGCCCGCAGATTTGGAAGCCGGTTTGCGACACGGCGTGGGCAGGCCGTGGCCGCTTGCCCGGTGGGATTGTCCAGCCGATGACGCGTTTTGCAGGGCGTCCATCGGGCCGCTCAGGCTCTGCGGTGGCACGGGTTCAGGCCCACCTTCAGCATGCCCCTCGTGGCGCGGGACGGTGTGGGTTGCGACCGACGCATCCGCACTCTTCTTGGATTCGCGCTTTCGTCGCCCTACGCCCAGTCGCGTCCAACACAAACATTCCATGCGGCATCGGAAAACCGCAGCAAGAGCTCGCGTTTTGCATACACTAATTATTACATTAACAATTGTTTTAATACATTTAAAACAGGCATCTTCAACTATTGCATTGTCTACAATATTAGAAATGTAAATTTACTGTCCTCACTTTTTTTACAAATTTAATAAGTACACCGCACCGATGTGTCGGCCTTGTTAAAGGCCCAACGCGCTTGTCGTGGCACCCAGCACCACAAGCTGCCAGCCCCCCAACCGCATGAAAAAGACGTGGGCGGCAGGCCGTCAGACCGGGTTGGCAACCACCCAAAGCGCTGCATTCACCAAAAATTAACCAGGAAATAACGTCACTTATGAACAACACACCCCCCCTCCAGGAGCCGATCGCCATCGTGGGAATGGCCTGCCGTTTCCCCGGCGAAGCAGAAAACATCGAGGCGTATTGGGAGGTTTTGCGCAGCGGCGGCATCACGGTAGGTGAGGTACCCGCCACCCGCTGGGACTGGCGCCGCCACTTCAGCGAGAACCCGGATGCGCCAGGACGCGCGTATGTCAAACACGGCAATTTCATCCGCCAGGACCTCCGTGCCTTCGATGCGGGATTTTTTGGAATTTCAAACCGCGAAGCCGAGGTGATGGACCCGCAGCAGCGCCTGCTGCTGGAAGTGGCATGGGAAACCATTGAGCATGCAGGCTCCGACCTGGCGGCACTGGGCGCCGCCCGAACCGGCGTGTACATCGGCGCATTTACCCTGGACAACCTGATTGGCCGCATGGGCGGGGCATCGCGCTTTGCGACGGGTTCGCATACGGCGGTCGGCTCCACGGCGACGATCCTGTCCAACCGGATTTCCCATGCCTTCAACCTGACCGGTCCCAGCCTGTCGGTAGACACCGCATGCTCGTCCTCCCTGGTGGCGGTGCACCTTGCCGCACAAGCCATCTGGAGCGGCGAGTGCGATGTCGCCCTGGCGGGGGGTGTCAACGTGATGTTCCGCCCGGAATATGTGATCGCCATGAGCAAGGGGCACTTCTTGGCGACCGACGGTCGTTCCAAAACCTTTGATGCTTCGGCCAATGGCTATGGGCGGGGCGAAGGTGCCGGTGTCGTCATGCTCAAGCCTCTGTCGCGTGCGCAGGCCGACGGCGACCGCATCCTGGCGGTGCTGCGTTCCACAGGCTGTAACCAGGACGGCCGCACCGAAGGCATCACGGTGCCCAACAAGGTCGCGCAAAGCAAGCTGATGCAGCAGGTGCTGGACCGCGCAGGGCTGGTACCCGACGACGTGCATTACGTGGAGGCCCACGGTACCGGAACGCCGCTGGGCGATCCGATCGAAAGCGCCGCGATCAGTTCGGTCTTCGGCGTTCACCGCGCCTATCCCATGCCCGTGGGTTCGGTGAAGGCCAACATCGGCCATCTGGAAGCCGCGTCTGGCGTGGCATCGCTGATCAAGCTGGTGCTGTGCATGCGCGAGCGCCAGCTGCCTGCGGTGGCGGGGCTCACCCACCTGAACCCGGCCATCGACTTCGAAGGCCTCAACATCCGGCCGCCGCGCGAACTGGAAGCTTTGCCGCAAGGGACGTTGCGCATGGCCGTCAATTCGTTTGGGTACGGCGGCACCAATGCCCACGCCATCCTGGAATCGCCTCCGGAGGCAGCCGCTTCGACCCCCGTCGCCGCAAGCGCGGATGGTTGGTGCATGCTGCCGATCTCGGCGCGTTCCGACGAGGCATTGGCTGACTTGGTCACCCAATGGAGCAACACGCTCGACACGATGGGCCCCGATGTGCCACGGTCTCTGCTGGCCACTGCCGCACTGCGCCGCACGCACCACGATTGCCGGGTAGCCTTTGCGGCCGATTCTGGCCCATCGCTGCGCAGCGCGGTGGCATCCTGGCTGGAAGCTCGCCCGCGTGCCGAACGCCCGCTCAAGAATACCGATGCCGTGTTCGTATTCACCGGCATGGGACCCCAGTGGTGGGGCATGGCGCGTGAGTTGCTCAGTAGCGACGCGGCCAGCCAGCAGCTCGCGCAGAAATTCGATGGCATTTTCAAGTCGCTATCAGGCTGGTCCTTGGTGGATGCCCTGTTGCAGCCAGAAGAAGCCTCTTTGGTGGCCAAAACCCATATCGCACAACCGGCCAACTTCTTGTGCCAATGGTTGGTGACGCAGTGGCTTGCAGCGCGCGGGGTTCGCCCTGCAGCGGTGGTAGGCCACAGCGTGGGAGAAGTGGGATCCGCCTGGGCCAGCGGCGTGCTGAGCCTGGAGGACGCCATCCGCGTCAGCTACCAACGCGCCAAGCTGCAAGCGACCACGGCGGGCCAGGGCGGCATGCTGGCTGTCGGTTTGTCGGAAGCGGATGCGCTGGCCCTGATCGAGAGCACCCAAGGCAAAGTTGAAATCGCCGCCATCAACGGCCCCACAGCGGTGACCTTGGCAGGCGACGAAGCATCGTTGAGCGATCTCGCCGGGCGGCTGGAAGTCCGCAGCATTTTCAACCGCCGCCTGAAAGTGGAAGTGGCCTACCACAGCCGCTACATGGATCCGATTCTGGACGACCTGCGCACCGAACTGTCGGGCCTGACCCTGCATACGGCCACCACGCCCGTATGGTCGACCGTCAGCGCACACCAGGGCTCGGATGGCCTGTTCGGTGCCGGGTACTGGTGCCGCAATGTGCGCGAGCCGGTGCGCTTTCGGGCCGCGATCGAAGACCTGCTGGACCATGGCTACCGGCTGTTTGTCGAGATCGGCCCCCATCCGGTGATCGGCGGCAACATCCGCGAAATCATGGCGCGCCGCAGCGACGAGGGCCGTACCATTTCCACACTGGTACGCGGCGCATCCGATTTCGTGCAGTTACACGCTACCCTGGGGCGCTTGTATGCAGCAGGGGTCGCGCCAGATTGGCAGCACCTCAATGGTCCGGCCAGCGCACAGTGGGATCTACCGCGCCACCCTTGGTTGCGCGACAACCTGTGGGCAGAGGCCGACAGCTGCGCACGCGAGCGCGCCTGTCCACCGGTCGGCCCCCTGTGCGGCGAACCGCTGGACCACCCCACGCCCACCTGGGAGCGGGCTATGAACACCTTGTACTTGCCGTGGATTGCCGACCACAAGGTCGACGGCATGGTGCTGTTGCCGGGTGCCGCGTATATCGATACGGCGTTTGCCGTTGCCGAACAGATGCTGGAGGGCGATGGCGCGCTGTGTGTCGAGAATGTAGAAGTCAGCCGCCCCCTGGTCCTGGAAGGTGATGCCACCCTGCTCTACCGCACCAGCTACAACCCCCAACGCAGCCTGGTGGAAATGGCCAGCCGCGAAGAGTCTGGTGGCCCATGGACTCGGCATGCGCAAGCCCGTATCAGCCGCGTGGCATTTGACGACAGCCTGCGCGCACCGGCGTTCGAGGGTGGAGAGTCCCTGGACGTCGCGTCCGCCTATGCCCGCTTTGCCCAGATGGGCCTGGTGTACGGTCCGGCCTGCCAACGCATCCAGACCCTGGCTGTGAGTGGCGACACCGTGCGTGCAGAACTGTCTGCGCTGGACAACGCCCCAGCCGACGTGAACCACCACTTGCATCCCACGGTGCTGGACGGCGCGTTCCAGTCCCTGTTGGCCGTCGTTTTGACCGGCGGCGACACACCGTGGGTTCCCACCGCCATCGACGAGATCACCTTGCGTGCGCCAGTGACCGGGCCGGTGGTGTGCATCGGCCGCGTGAAGAGCCGTTCCGAGCGGGAGATCGTGGGGGAACTTTGGCTGAGCGATGCGGCTGGCCAGTTGCTGGTGCATGTGGACGGGGTGCATTGTGTGCCTGCCAAGCGGGCCCACGACCCGATGCAAGGCCTGCTCTACACCGAGAATTTCGAATCGGTTCTGCCGGTCGGCGAACCCATGCGCCTGGGCGCATGGATGGTGCTGAGCGAAGACGGGTGTGCAGCCGGTAGTTTTGGCGAAGCGCTCACCCGGTCCTTGGTGCAAGCCAACGTGGCACGGCTGCTGGCCTTCGCAGTGGGCACGGCCCCTGGCCCGATGGCTATCAGCCGCATGGATGGTGAGCTAGAACTGAAAACGCTGTTCGCCGAATACCCCATCCACACCTTGGCAGGCGTGCTCTATCTGGCGGCAGGCATTGACTCCGCGCCAGCGCAAGCCCGGGCCCGCGTCGCCCGCGTACACGCACTGGTGAAGGCGCTGGGGGGCGACGACGCCGTGCCACGGGTTTACCTGGCCACTTGCAACGCACAGTCCGTCCAAGCCAACGACAGCGTGGCCGGGTATGCACAAGCCGCAGTCCACGGCTATGGACGTGTCGCGCACAACGAATTCACGGCGCTGGCGGTCACCCTGCTGGACCACGATGGTCATCCCGCCTCTGCTACCGCGCTGGTGGGTGAGTTGCTGGCAGATGATGTCGAGGACGACGTGGCACTGCGTGCCGGCACCCGTTGGGCACGCCGCGTACGCCCACTGTCTGCGCCGGAAATGCGCCAGGCCGCACTGGCCGATATGGTGGCAGAGCCGCAGGCGGTAGTGCTGGAGAAACAAGCGGGCGCAGACACGCACTGGCGTGCCATCGCAGTGCCCACGCCAGTCCAAACAGCTGATGGAGGACAAACAGCACTGGCGTTGCACGGCCTGGTGCAAGAGACGCCAGAAGGTGCGGATGGCGCCGCCTTGTGCGGGTTTACCGCCCAGGTCACCCAGGCCAACAGCCGCTGGAAAGTGGGCCAATGGCTGGTGGGTGCTGCGGTCATCCGCCCGGCCAGCCATATCGCCATCGCCGATGGGGCGCTCTTTGCGATGCCTATCGATGGCCCCCTGGTTGGTGCAGAGCGGGTGCTGACGCTGTGGGCGGGCATCCACGACGCGTTGCGGCGCGTGGTCCCGCTGGCCGAGACGCAGTCGCTTTTGCTGTTCGGCGGCAATTCCGAGCATGGCCGCATCGTGCGCGCCCTGGCACCCTTGCTGGGCATCGCACACGTCATCGACGCAGACCACTACGCGCCCCAATCACGCGGCATGGCAGCCCGCCTGGATGGCGCCAATGGGTCCATCCCGCTGGTGGTGTTTGCGGACATGGCGCACTTGAGCCCCCAAAAACTGCAGCTGCATCCTGGGGCACAGCTGGTGTGCATGGGTTCTGCACTGGGCATGGAGGTCGGGCCATGGCTGGGCTCGGCCGCCACCATTGGCGTACACCGCGTCGATGCCTTGGCCACCGTGCAGCGCGCGCCACAGCGCTTGGCAGCCAGTCTGCTGGCTTTGGCGGATGCCATTCGCCATAAAACACTGAAGCTGCCGGACAGCCAATGGCTCAGTGCCCGGCAATGGGTCGCGCAAGGAACCCCGCTGGGACAGGCTGTGTCGCTGCAAAGCCTGCCGCCTGCTGTTGCAGCCAATGCCGGGCATTTCGATCCGACCGGCGCCTGGCTCATCACCGGGGGATTTGGTGGCTTTGGCCTGGCTTGCGCAGAATGGCTGGCCGCACAGGGTGCAAATGAACTCATTCTGGTGGGCCGCTCTGGGGCCAATGCCGAAGCCGCCGAACGCCTGACCGTACTGGAACGCACAGGCGTGGTCGTGCGCCGCGTGCAGGCCGACATCGGCGACGCTGCCGCGGTGCAGGCTTTGTGCGCCACGCTGGCCCGCGAGAAGCTACCGCTGGCCGGTGTGCTGCACGCCGCAGGCACCCTGGCCGACATGACGATCCAGGAGATGGATGTCGCCGATCTGCAGCGTGTGATGGTGCCCAAAATGGACGGTGCGTGGCACCTTTCAGACGCACTCGACAGCAACGCATTGCGGCCACGGCACTTCATCATGTTCTCGTCGATTGCAGCGACCGTGGGCAATGCACGCCAGGCCAACTATGCAGCAGCCAACGTGGCGATCGATGCCTTGGCAGCCGCCCGGCGTGCGCGTGGTCTGCCCGCAGACTGCGTGGCCTGGGGCGCACTCAGCTTTGGCATGGGTGTTTCCAACGAAACCTTGACACGGCACTTTGAAGGCATGGGCATGCAGCCACTGTCGTCCGCTGTGGCCTTGTCGGGTCTGGAGCGCGTCCTCGCAGAGCGCCCTGGCTCGGTGGTCCTGGCGGCGGTCGACTGGGAGCAGTGGGGCCGCTTCGAGCCCACCGGAGGACGCTCACCGCGATTTGCCCACCTCACCGGAAAAGATGCGACCGGCGGCGAATCCGCGCTGAAGGCAGAGTTGGCAGCCATGAGCGTTCCCGAACGCGAAGAGATGGCCATGCTGATGCTGACCGAAGCCCTGTCCGGCCCACTGAAGATGGCGGCCGAACGGATCGATCCTGAACGCTCCCTGTCGGACCTGGGGGTGGATTCACTGATGGCCGTGGAAGTGCAAATTGCCATCAGCTCCGTGTTCGCCGTCGAGTTTTCGACACTCGAGCTGATGCGTGGCAACACCGTCAGCCTGCTCGCCTCCAGGGTACTGGAGCGCATGCAGATCGCGCAACCCACCGCCTGATCCTGCGGGATTCCACCACCCAGGAACCACCTTCCCCAAAGGAGGTGGTTCCTGGATGTCTGTCTCTGTGCAGGCCTCTGGCCCTAGCGCCCACTTCTACCACCACTACGCCCTTTCACCATGAACTCACCACAACGCGATGTCGCGCGCGCCCGCGCCAAAGAACTGATGCAAAAACATGCTGGCACGAACGCCAGCGCGCCCACGGCATCGGCCACAGCGCAGCACAGTCCACCCGCAGGCCCTGCCAGCTTTGAAAACTTCCCCGGCTACCAAGAGCATTGCCGCCAGCGCGACGCATTCGCAAAGTTCGGCATGCGCAACCCGTACTTCTCTCTGCACGACGGGGTACAGGCCGCCACGGTGGCGGTCAATGGCCGCGAGTACCTGAGTTTTTCGGGCTACAACTACCTGGACCTGGCCGGCCACCCCGCGCTGACCAACGCCTCCATCGAGGCCATCCGCCGCTACGGCAGCACGGTGTCTGCCAGCCGCGTGGTCTCCGGAGAGATTGCGCTGCACCAACAGCTGGAGCGCGACATGGCGGACTTTCTGGGCATGGACGATGCCGTCAGCTTCGTCAGCGGCTACGGCACCAACGTCAGCACCCTGGGCCATCTGTTTGGGCCTGGCGATCTGATCGTGCACGACGCGCTGATCCACAACTCGCTGATGACCGGTGCACGGCTGTCCGGTGCCCGCCGCATCCCCTACCCGCACAACGACTACGCCGCACTGGACCGCATTCTTGCCGAAGCCAGCAAGCAACACCGCCATACCGTCATCGTGACGGAAGGTGTTTTCAGCATGGACGGCGACATTGTCGATTTGCCCCAGCTGGTCGAGATCAAGAAGCGGCACAACGTCTTTCTGATGGTGGACGAGGCCCATTCATTCGGCGTGTTGGGCCAGCGCGGCGTGGGTGTGGCCGAGCATTTCGGCCTCCCCACCTCGGTGATCGACATCTGGATGGGCACGCTGTCCAAATCCATGGCATCGTGCGGCGGCATCATTGCCGGATCGCATGCCCTGATTGCCAATCTGCGCCTCAACGCACCTGGCGGCATTCTCTACAGCGTCGGCTTGTCGCCCGCGAACACGGCGGCGGCGATTGCGGCCCTGCAGGTCATGCAGGCCGAACCCGAGCGGATTGAAAAACTACGCCACAACAGCAAGTTCTTTCTGGAAAAAATCCGGGCCTTGGGTCTGGATGCCGGGCCGGCACAAGGTACGCCGGTCACACCGGTCATTCTGGGCAATAGCCTGAAATGCCTACGTGTGGCCGAACACCTGTTTGACAACGGCGTGCAAGTGCATCCCATCCTGTATCCGGCGGTGCCGGAAGAGGCCTCGCGCCTGCGCTTCTTCATCACCTCCGGGCACAGTGAAGAACAGCTGACCCACGCCGCAAATGCGACGGCTGCCGCCGTGGCAGCGGTGGCGTCCCAAGGGTGAGGCCGCCCATGCTGATACGTTTCACAGCCTTTTTGGTCCAGTGGCGCAACTGGTTGGCAGCAACCACTGTCGTGCTGCTGGGTCTGTGCAGCCTGGGCCTGCCCAAGCTGCATTTCGAGAACGACTACCGCATGTTTTTTTCACCGGACAACCCGGAGTTAAAGGCCTTTGACGATCTGCAGAACAAATTTGCCAAGACCGACAATGTGTTGATCGCCATCAAGCCGCGGCAAGGAGATTTATTCACCGCCGAGCGCCTCTCCATTTTGGAGAAACTGACGCGCGATGCCTGGCGCCTGCCAAGCGCACGCCGGGTCGATTCACCGGCCAACTTCCAGCACTCGGCGGCGATGGGTGATGAGCTCAACGTAGCTGCCGTTCTGGAACATTCCGACAAGCTGGACGCTGCGGGCATCGCGGCGCGGCGCGCCGTACTGCTGGGTGAACCGATGCTGGTCGGGCGCCTGATCTCCGCCGATGGCACCACGGCCGGTGTGGCAGTGGGCCTGGCCATGGACGAAGCCCGCAAAGATGAGCAGGTGCTGGAGGTATCCGCTGCTGCGAGAAGGCTAGCTGCGGATGTGATGCTGGCGCATCCAGATATGGAGGTTCGCCTGACCGGCTCCGCCATGCTCGACACGGCCTTCCACGATGCCGCGCAGGCCGATGGCCAGGTGCTGATTCCTGCCATGTTCACCGTCTCGCTGCTGCTGTGCTGGTGGTTGATGCGCTCCCTGGCCTTGTCGTTGCTCGTGGGCACCGTGATTGCCTGCTCGATCATGGCGGCACTGGGTATCGCAGGGCTTATGGGGGTTCCTCTGTCGCCCACAGCGGTCGCAGCCCCCAACATCATCATGACCATGGCCGTGGCCGATTCCATCCACTTTCTGGTGGCATGGCAAAACCAGGTCTCCAAAGGCGAAACCCGTGAACAAGCGATGCGCAACGTGTTGCAGAGCCATCTGACGTTGGTGGCATTCACCACGGCGGCAACCGTTGTCAGTTTTCTGACCATGAATACCAGCGATGCCCCTCCGTTTCGCGATCTTGGCAACATCACGGCCATCGGAGTGGTTGCCGCACTGTGGATTTCTTTGACCTTGCTGCCTGCCATCGCGATCGCGGTACCGGTGCGGTTCATTGGCCGTCCACGGGACCTGGTGCCGCGGGGTCTGGATGCCTTGCTCCAATGGATCATCCGCAAGCCCCGCACGATTGCGATCGTGGGTCTGGGCGGCGCACTGCTGTTCTCGCAGCTCCTGTGGTTGAACAAACTCGACGATGAATACGTCAAGTACTTCGATACCTCGCTGAGCTTTCGCCAGGACACGGACTGGGTCGAAAAGAACCTCACCGGCATCTATGAGCTGGAGTACATGCTGCCGTCGGGCCAACCCGATGGTGTCTATGACCCGCAGTATCTGAAACAAGTGGATGCCTTTGCCGTGTGGTTGCGGGCCCAGCCGGAAGTAAGCCATGTCAGTTCGCTGGCCGATGTTCTGCGCAAGCTGAACAAGAATTTCAATGGCGACGATTCGGCCCACTTCCGCATACCGGAAACACGCGCCTTGGCAACCCAATACTTCCTGGCCTATGAACTCGCGCTGCCCCAGGGCATGGATGTCAGCGACCAGGTGGATGTCTCGCGCAGCGCGCTGCGCATGACCGCCAGCCTGCGCAATATCTCCAGCGAACAGATACGGGCCGTGGAAGCGCGAGCACGTGCTTGGCTGGAGGCCAACGCCAACGAAAGCATGCATGTTGCAGCAACAGGCCCCAGCCTGATGTTTGCCAATATTGGAGAACGCAACATCTCCTCCATGATCTCGGGCGAGGTGGCCGGCATGGTGGTGGTGGGCCTGCTGCTGGGGCTGGGTTTGCGCTCTTTGCGACTGGGCATTTTGTCGCTGGTACCGACCATCTTGCCCGCTGCAGTCGCGTTCGGCGTGTGGGGCGTATTCGTGGGTCAAGTGGGCCTGGCTTCGTCGGTAGTGGCCGCCATGACGCTGGGCATTTTGTCCGACGACACGGTGCACTTCCTGGGCCATTACCGCGAATCGCTACGCAAGCAAGGGGACCGCACCGTCGCCGTCGAGCACGCCTTCCATGAAGCCGGTCAGGCCTTGTGGATCACGACGCTGGTGCTGGTGTCCGGCTTCGGCATCCTGGCGCTCTCGCACTTTCGCATCAATTCCCATCTTGGGATATTGACCGTGATCATTCTTATCCTGGGCCTGCTGGCCGATTTTGTGCTGTTGCCCGCATTGTTATTGTTTGGAGTCAAGAAAAAATGAAGTTCCCTAAAACCGCCCTCTCTCTGGTGTTGGCCACACTCGTATCCATCGCTCCGATGGCAGCCTATGCCGACGCGGCAGCGGACAAAGGTATGTCCATCGCGGTCGAGACCGACCACCGCGACGCAGGGTTTTCGGATTCAGTGGCCGAAGCCACCATGGAGTTGCGCGATGCCGCAGGCACCACGACCACGCGCCGTTTCAAAATGCTGACGCTGGAACAGAAGACCGATGGCGATCGGACCCTGGTGGTCTTCAACCAGCCGGTGGATCTTTCCGGCACCGCGGTGCTGACCTGGTCGCATGCCCTGGCGGCAGACGACCAATGGTTGTATCTGCCCGCACTGAAACGCACCAAGCGCATTGCCTCCAAAAACAAGGCCGCCGCCTTTATCGGCAGTGAGTACGCGTTTGAAGACCTGTCGGCCTGGGAGGTGAAGAAGTTCACCTACCGCCTCTTGCGCGAGGAAAACCTTGAGGGTGCAGATTGCTTCGTGGTGGAAAACACGCCGGCCTATGAAGACTCGGGCTATTCACGCCAGGTGGAATGGGTAGACAAAACCATGTACCAGCCGCGCCGCATTGACTACTACGACCGGGAAGGCGCTTTGCTCAAATCCATGAAGTTCAGCGACTACAAGCTCTATCTGGGCAAGCACTGGCGCGCCGGTGTCCAGAGTATGGAAAACCTGAAAACGGGCAAGAGCACCCGCCTGCAGTGGGCCAGCTGGAAATTCAAGACCGGCCTGACGGCAGGCGATTTCACGGCCGATGCCTTAGAGCGCCAGCAGTGAAATACGCCATCGTTGCCAGCGCATGGCTCTTGGCCATGCGCGCCGCCCTGGGGGCGGACGATGGCACGGCAGAAGCCAGTCTTTGGAAGCTCAAAGGCAATGCCGCACTGGGTGCCAGACTCTACGCCAGCCCCCACGAAGCCACCAAGGAGTCGGATCGCCTCGCGGTTCGGCTTGCGCCAGAGTGGCGCTGGGCGGACGGTGGCAAAACCTTCGTCATCAGCCCCGCGCTGTACCTGGAAGGAGCGCACAACGGGCGCACACGGGTGGACCTGAACGAGCTGTACTTCTCGACCCGTCTGAACGAGACCATCGTCAAGGTCGGGCTTACGCGGCTGTTTTGGGGCGTGACCGAGTCGCGCCACCTGGTGGATGTCGTCAACCCGCCCGATTTGGCGCACCACTATGCGGCGGAGCAGCGTCTGTCCACCGCCATGCTGTATGTAGCCCATCCCACGCCGGTGGGCCAGTTGGAGGCCCTGCTGCTGCCGTGGGAGCGCGATCCCGTGTATCCCGATACCGCGGGGCGGCCGCGCACCGACTTGCCCATCCACAATGCGGTGGAACACCCCAACGGCACCCCGCCCGCGTTCGCCGCACGGCTGGCCATCAGCCAGGGCGACTACGACTCCCACCTGTATTTCTTTCGCGGACTGGACCGTGAATCCGCGCTGACGGCACGCACCCTGCCTTACGCCGCCCCCACGGAATTGACGGCCACCCGCCGACTCGTCCGGCAATGGGGCGCCGACCTGCAAGTACCGGTAGGCAACTTTCTGGTCAAGTCCGAGCTGGCCCACCGCAGCGGCTACTCACGCGACTTCTTCTCTGGCGTGCTGGGGGGCGAATACGCCCTGAACGGCATCCACGGCAGTGTGGTGGACGTCAACCTGCTCGGTGAATACCAGTTTGATCTGCGCCCGGCGGATGCCCCGCTGACCACCCTGAGCCACGGCATCTATGCCGGGGTGCGGGTGGCCCTCAACGACCCCGCCAGCACCGAGTTCAAGTTCGGGGTGGTGGCAGAACCCTCCACCGGTGCCCGTCTATGGCGAGGCGACGCCAGCCGCCGTATCGCCAAGAACTGGACGGTCGAAGGAACCATGAGCGTGTTTGACAACGTGCGCAAGTCGCCCAGCTTGATGGACTACCGCAAAGAGAGCTATGTCGAGGTGTTGGCCAAATACCATTTCCAATAACCAGCTTGCTCAAGCCAGGTCCAGGTCGAACACCATCAGCCCCTGCAACCCGCCCTGGGCCGCCTGGACCAGCTTGGCACCGGTGGCCTGGTGCGCCGGATGCGCCTGGTAGGCGGCCAGGCCCTGCGGGCCGTCGAACACGGCGATGAAGCCGTCGGCAAAGCCGTGGTCCAGATCTTCGTAGCGGGCATTGGCCCCGGCGCGCACCTCCCGCAGGCCGGGCACCTCGCCCACCAGGGCACGCAGCTCGTCCCACAGCCCTTGCTTGGCGGCCTCGGTGATTTCAGGCCGGAAATGGATGAACACACAGTGGTGGATCATGCTGCGGCTCCTGCGTAGTCCACGGCCACGCTGCGCCCGGTGCGCGCACTTTCCAGCACCGCCAGCGCCACCGCCAGCGAACGCACCCCGGCCTGGCCGTCGGCCAGATCGTTAGGCTGGCCCTGGATGGCCAGGTGGAAGTTCTGCACGCCGCGGCTGTACAGGCTGATCTGGTCCAGCGGCAAAACCTGCTCGCCCTGGGCGTTCTTGAAGTCCAGCCGCCCGTCCGGCCCCTGGTGCAGGATGCCCACACCCTTGAGCGAGCCCTGGGTGCCGTGGATTTCCAGCCCCACGTCGGCAAATGGGGTGTTGAAGCCTTGGTGGGTAAAGGCCGTCAGGCCGCTGGGGAAGCGCCAGACCGACATGGCGTTGTCTTCCATGCCCTCGGCCATGCCGCTGTTGCTGGTCATGGCCACCACCTCGGTGGGGTACTCGCCCAGCAAAAAGGCCAGCGAATCGGCGTTGTGCACCGCAATGTCCAGCACCACACCGCCGCCTGCGCCTTTGTCCTTCAAGCGCCAGCCCTGCAGATGCGCGGGCAGGTACACCGAATGCTGCACCCGTGCCGACACCAGGCGGCCCAGCGCGCCCTGCTGGATCTTCTCGCGCATCAAACGGTGGGCGCTGTTGTGCCGCAAATGGTGGTTGGTGCCCATCACCACGCCCGCCTGGGCACAGGCTTGCACCATGCGCTGGGCGGCGGCCAGGGTGGTGGCCAGGGGCTTCTCGCACAGCACATGCAAACCCAGGCTGGCGGCATGCCGCACCGAAGCTTCATGTTTCTCGTTGGTGCTGGAGATGTAAACCGCGTCCAGGCCCAGACCGGCCAGCGCGGCTTCATCGTCGGTGGCATGGGAGATGCCATGGGTATTGGCAAACGCGCGGGCCCGGGCCAGATCGCCCGACACCACCACCACCACCTCGTCGCCCACCGAGCGCACGGCAGACACCATCCATTCGCCAGCAATGGTGCTGGCTCCGATAAAAGCCCAACGCATAAAGTCTCCTTAAAATGAGTATGAGAACGTTTTCATTTTGCCAAATACCCGCTTGACGTGCAATGTAAACGTTTGCATAATTTCTACAGAGACACACCATGCACCCTAGAAAAGCCAGTATCACCACCTTGGCCAAGGCCACCGGCCTGTCGTCGGCCACGGTGTCGCGCGCCCTGGCGGGGGCCGCCAGCGTGCTGCCGGAAACCCGCGACAAGGTGCTGCAAGCCGCCCGCGCACAGCACTACGTGCGGGACCGCGCCGCCGTGCACCTGAAAACCGGCAAAACCCACACGCTGGCCTTCATCCAGGACCGGCAGGATGCCACCCAACTCGGCTTCAAGGACTTCTTGCTCGGCCTGGGCGACGCCCTGCAGGGCACGGACTACCACCTCATCGTGCTGCCGCAGATCGCCGGGAACAACACCCCGAATAGCGCCCTGGACAGCGTGCAGTACGTCATCGAGCGCGGCCTGGCCGATGGTCTGGTGCTGACCTACACCGCACCGCAGGACGCCCGGGTGCGCTGGCTGCAGGACCAGGGCTTCCCCTTTGTCACCTATGGGCGCACCGCCCTGCCCGCGCACGACAGCGTGGACTTTGCCAACGAAAGCTTTGCCGCCATGGCGGTCGCCACCCTGGCGGCACAGGGTCGCACGCGCCTGGGCATCCTGCTGCCAGCACCGGGCACCACCTTTGCGCAGCACCTGGCCGACGGCTTTGCCCGCGCCTGCCTGCAATCCGGGGTGGCCGGTGAATGCATTGCTGCGGTCACGCTGGACGATTCCCCCGAGGCCATCTACCAATGGGGGCGCGCGCAGGCCACGGGCTTCGATGGCCTGGTGCTGACCCGCGAAGCGCCGGTGCTGCCCCTGCTCAGCGCGCTGGCCGACGGCGGCCTGCAGGTCGGGCCCGGCCACCACATGGAGCTGGTCGTCAAGTACAGCAGCCCCCTGCCCCGGTACATCCGCCAGCCGTTTTGGGCCTGTTTTGAAGACATGCACCGGGCCGGTCAGGCCCTGGGCAGCCGCATGCTGGCGCGGTTTGCCCAGCCCGAGCTGCCCGCCAGCCAAACGCTTTTTTCTCCCCCCACCCTGGAGCTCTTCCATGCAACAAGCTGACCCCAACCTCAACTTCCAAAGCCAGATCATCGCCGCCAAGCGCCAGTTGCGCGCCCAGATTCCCGACCTGAAAGAACGCTTCGAGGCCCTCACGCGCAACATCGAAGCCCAGGTGGAAACCATCGAACGCGAGCGCGCCCAGGGCCTGCAGCCCGTGCCCGAGGTGCAGTTCAACGAGCTCGACACGCTGGACGCGGCGCAGATCGCCCGCATCAAGCAACGTGGCTGCCTGGTGATCCGCGGCGTGTTCGCGCCAGAGCGGGTCGCGCAATGGAACACCACCCTGGCCGACTACATCACCGACAACCACTACCTTGACAAACAGGTCAGCAAGCGCGGCATCGACAAGTACTTCAGCGCCCTGGCCAGCTCCAAGCCGCAGATCTACGGCATCTACTGGTCCAAGCCGCAAATGGATGCGCGCCAGTCGGTGGAGCTGGCCCGGGCCCGGCGCTGGCTGAACCGCCTGTGGGACAGCCAGCACGACGGCAAACCGGTGTTCAACCCCGACCAGGAATGCACCTACTCCGACCGCGTGCGCCAGCGCGAACCGGGCGACGCCTCGCTGGGCCTGTCGCCCCACATGGACGGGGGCTCCATCGAGCGCTGGATCGACCCCGGCTACCAAAACGTCTTTCGCCACGTGTTTGGGGGCGACATCCGCCAGTACGACCCGTTTGCCGCCGCCTACCGCACCGAAACCCATGAAATCCCCTCCCCCGCCGTGTGCAGCATGTTCCGTACCTTCCAGGGCTGGACCGCGCTGACCCCGCAGGGCCCGGGCGACGGCACGCTGAACCTGGTGCCCATCGCCAATGCCATGGCCTGGATGCTGCTGCGCGCGCTACAAGACGACATCGCCGAAGACCAGCTCTGCGGTGCCCGCGCCGGCCGCGCCCTGGTGGCCTCGCCCGAGCACCACGCCCTGCTGCTGCGCGCCTATGGCCCCATCCCCAAGGTGAATGCGGGCGACACCGTGTGGTGGCACCCCGACACCATCCACGGCGTGGAAGACAAGCACCAGGGCACGGGCTACAGCAACGTGATCTATATCGGCGCCGCCCCCGACTGCGCCAAGAACCGGGCCTTTCTGGCCAAGCAGCGGCCCGCGTTCGAGGCCGGCAAGTCGTCGCCCGACTTTGCGCCAGAGGATTACGAGGTGGATTTCGTGGGGCGCTTCCAGCCGGAGGACCTGACACCGCTTGGGCGTTTGCAAATGGGGTACGCGTAGCCCCACGCCTGGCCACAAAATTACATATAAAAATGGCTGCCAGCGCTTATTCCAAAAGCGCAAGCAGCTATGAAATACATAGTAGGCATTCCCGGCAGCCGGTTTACATCTGGCTCATGCCGCCGTCGGCCACGATCTCCGTGCCGACGATAAAGCCGGACTCCGGCGACACCAGGTGCAGCACCGTAGCGGCAATCTCTTGCGGCGTACCAAAGCGGCCCAGCGGAATCTGCGTCTGGATGCGGGCGGCCATGGCCTGCAGTTGGTCGGCTGCCAGGCCCAGCTTGCCGTACAGCGGCGTGCTTACCGGGCCGGGGCTCACCACATTCACGCGCACGCCCTGCGGCAGCAGCTCGGCCGACAAGGTCTTGGCCAGCGAGATCAGCGCGGCCTTGCTGGCGGCGTAAACGCTGGAATTCGGCATGCCGATGTGGGCGTTGATGGAGCCGTTCAGCACGATCGCGCCGCCCCGGGTCATCAGTGCGGCCAGGCGCTGGACCAGGAAGTACGGGCCTTTGACATTGGTGTCAAAGCTGCTGTCCCACAGCGCCTCGTCGATCTGCGCCAGCGGGCCAAACTTGGCCACCCCAGCGTTGATGAAGACACCGTCGATCACACCCATCTGCGCCTGCAACTCGGCCACCAGGGCGGCCTGGGCCGACACGTCCCCGGCTTCGCTGACCAGGGCCAGCGCGTTCGGGCCCAGCTCGGCCTTTACGCGGGCCAGGCTGTCGGCATCGCGGCCGGTGATGGCCACCCGTGCGCCTTCGCGGGCAAAAGCGATGGCGGCCGCGGCACCGATGCCACTGCTGCCACCGGTGACCAAAATATTCTTTCCTGCAAAGCGGTTCATGATTTTTCCTTCGATGGTTTCGTTGATTCTTCAACCCCGGCGGGGCTGATGGATCAAGTGTCTGGCGATTGGCGATGCCAGAGACACCACCATTTCGATGAACCCGTGCGAAACTATCGAACATGTTGAGCCTGGACGATTTACAGCTGCTGGAAGCCGTGCGCGCCACCGGCAGCCTGTCGCGCGCGGCCGAGCGCCTGGGCAAGGCTGCGTCCACCGTGTCGTACGCCGCCCGCCAGCTCGAAGACCGGCTGGACGCGCTGCTGTTCGACCGCGCCGGTTACCGCATCGCGCTCACCCCGGCAGGCCTGCTGCTGGTCGAACAAGGCGCGCAGATGCACGCCCAGGCCCGGCGGCTCACCGAACGCGTCAAGCAGGTGGCGCGCGGCTGGGAGTCCGAGCTGCGCATCGCCACCGACGAGCTGGCCAACATCGAAGCCCTGCTCCCCCTGGTGGCCGACTTCGATGCGCTGCACAGCGGCGTGCGCCTGCGCTTTGCCCACGAGGTGCTGGGCGGTACCTGGGAAGCCTTGCTGGACCAGCGCGCCGACCTGGTGGTGGCCGCCACCAACGAACCACCTGCGATGGCGCACCTGCAGTGGTTTGCACTGGCGCAACTGGAGTGGGTGTTTGCCGTCGCGCCCCGGCATCCGCTGGCCCAGGCCCCCCAACCGTTGGCGATGGAGGCCATCACCGCCCACCGCGCTGTGGTGGTGGCCGACACCTCGCGCCTGGGCCTATCCCGCAGCTACGGCGTGCAAACCCACCAGGAGCGGCTGGCCATGCCCAGCATGCGCGCCAAGATCGCCGCCCAGGTAGCTGGCCTGGGCGTGGGCTGGTTGCCGCTGGAAAAGGTACGCCACCATTTGGAGCGCGGCACGCTGGTGGCCCTGCCCACGCAAGACCCGCGCGAACCGAATTTGCTGTTTGTGGGCTGGCATTCGCACCGCGCCGGGCCCGCGCTGCAGTGGTGGGTAGACAAGCTGCGCGACCCCCGCCTGGTGCCGCCGCTGCTGCACGCGAACGACTGACGGCCTGGATCGGAACCTTCAGCCTTTTAAGCCTCTAGCGCCCATTCCATCAGCGCAAGCAGCTACCAAATACATAGCATCTGAGTTTCAGGCGATCAGCTGCTCGGTTTGCACATCAAAGCAGACCAGCTTGCTGAGGTCCACCAGGAACTGCGTCTCCTGGCCGGGTGCCAGTGGTGCGTCGGGCTCGACCCGGGCGGTGAACTCGTGGCCGCCCACATTGAGGACGACCAGGGTGTCGGCACCCGTGGGCTCGATCACTTCCACGCGGGCCTGCACCAGGCGGTGCATGGCGGATTCGACGGCACCGTCGCGGGGCAGGCTGATGGCTTCGGCGCGGATACCGGCGATCACTTCCTTGCCCAGGTAGGCGCGCAGCCCTGCGGGCACGGAAGGCAGATCGATGCGCACCGCGGGGCGGTCGCCTTGCTGCATTTCCAGTGCCATGCCGTCGCCCTGCGCCAGTACGCGGGCCCGGGCCAGGTTCATGCGCGGCGAGCCCATGAAGCTGGCCACAAAGGTGTTGGCCGGGCGGTTGTAGACCTCGTGCGGGCTGCCCAGCTGCTGCACCACACCGCCCTTCATCACCGCGATGCGGGTGGCCAGGGTCATGGCCTCGATCTGGTCGTGGGTAACGTAGACGATGGTGGCTTTCAGGCGCTGGTGCAGCTTCTTGATTTCGGTGCGCATGTCCAGGCGCAGCTGGGCGTCCAGGTTGGACAGGGGCTCGTCAAACAAATACAGCTTGGGCTCGCGTGCCAGGGCACGGCCAATGGCCACGCGCTGGCGCTGGCCGCCGGAGAGCTGGCGCGGCTTGCGCTGCAGCAGGTGTTCGATCTGCAGCAGCTTGGCCACGCTGGCCACGCGCTCGGCGCGCACCTCCTTGGCCACCTTGCGCATCTCCAGCGGGAACTCGATGTTCTTGGCCACCGTCATGTTGGGGTACAGCGCGTACGACTGGAACACCATGGAAATGTTGCGCTCGGCCGGGGCCACCTGGGTGATGTCCTGGCCGTCCAGGCGCAGGCTACCGGCGGTGGGGTCTTCCAGCCCGGCAATCACGTTCATCAGCGTGCTCTTGCCGCAGCCGCTGGGGCCCACCAGCACCAGAAACTCGCCGTCGGCCAGCGAGATGGTGATGTCGTGCAGGATCTGGATGTTGTCGAAACTTTTTTGGATGTGGACGAGATCGAGCGAAGCCATAAATTCAACCTTTTACCGAACCGGCCATCAGGCCGCGGACGAAATATTTACCCGACACCAGGTAGACGATGAGCGTGGGAATCGCGGCGATGAAAGCCCCGGCGAAATGCACGTTGTATTCCTTCACCCCGGTGGAGCTGCTCACCAGGTTGTTCAGCGCCACGGTGAGCGGAAACGAGGTGTAGTCGCTGAAGGATGCGCCAAACAAGAACTCGTTCCAGATGTTGGTGAACTGCCAGATCACGGTCACCACGATGATGGGCGCGCTGTTGGGCAGCAAGATGCGCAGCAGCACCCCAAAGAAGTTGGCCCCGTCCATGCGCGCCGAGCGGATCAGCTCGGTGGGAAACGCCGCGTAGTAGTTGCGAAAGAACAGCGTGGTAAAGCCAATGCCGTACACCACGTTCACAAAAATCAGCCCCTTCACCGTGCCCGCCAGCCCCAGAAAACCCAGGGTCTTGGCCATCGGAATCAGCACGATCTGGAACGGAATGAACACCGAGAACAGCATGGCCGCAAACAGCGCGTGCGCAAAGCGCATCTTGAACTGGGTGAGGATGTAGCCGTTCAAGGCACCGATCAGTGTAGACAGCACCACCGCCGGAATCACCAGCAGAAACGAGTTGACAAAGTAGGGCTTCAGCCCCGTGGCCTGCACCCCGATCTGGGCAGTGCTCCAGGCGCTGCGCCAGGGGGCCAGCGTCCACTCCATGGGCAGCGACATCAGGTTGCCGCTGCGGATTTCGTCCAGCGGCTTAAGCGAGTTCACCACCATCACGTACACCGGCAAGATAAACATCAGCGCCGTGCCAACCAAAATCACATACAGGGCGATGCGCAGAAAGCGCGACAAGGTCTTATCCATTTTTGACCTTTCGCATTTCGCCGTACAGATAGGGCAGCACCACCACGCCGATGGCCACCAGCATCAGCACCGAGCTGGCGGCACCCACGGCCATTTCGTTACGGGTAAAGGTGTACTGGTACATGAACACCGAGGGCAGCCAGGTGGAGCGGCCCGGGCCGCCGTTGGTCAGCGCGATCACCAGGTCATAGGACTTGATGGCCATGTGCGCCAGGATCACAAAGGCCGAGATGAACACCGGCCCGAGCTGCGGAATGATGATGCGCTGGTAGATCTGCCAGCTCTTGGCACCGTCCAGGCGGGCGGCGTTGATCTGCTCGGAATCCACCCCGCGCAGGCCCGCCAGAAACATGGCCATCACAAAGCCGGTGGTCTGCCACACGGCAGCAATCACCACGCAGTAGATGGCCATGTCCGAGTCCTTGATCCAGCCAAAGGTGAAGTTGCTCCAGCCCAGGGTCTGCATGGTGTGCTCCAGGCCCACGCCGGGGTCGAGCAGCCATTTCCAGGCCGTGCCGGTCACGATGAAGGACAGCGCCATGGGGTAGAGAAACACCGAGCGCAGGCCGCTCTCGGCGCGCACTTTCTGGTCGATCAAAATCGCCAACGTCAGCCCCAGGGCCATGGCGATCACGATGTACAGCGACGCAAACACCCACAGGTTGGACAAGGCCACCGACCAGTTCTCCAGCCCCATCAGGCGGACGTAGTTGGCGGTGCCCACCCACTCGTACTGCGGCATCAGTGTCGAGGCGGTGAACGACAAATAAATCGTGAACATGATGTAGCCGTAGACGCACACCAGCACCAGCAAGGCGCTGGGGGCGATCAGCAGCTTGGGTAGAAAACCAGCTTTCATTCCGGACCTTACGAGGGAAATAGAAAAGCCGACGCTAGCGCGTCGGCCCGCACACCGACAGGGCGAAAACCCGCCCTATCGCGCCCGCTCAGGACTTGGCGGCAGCGGCCAATTCCACGACCGCTTTCTTCGAGTCGATCTGGCCATTAAAGTGGCGGGTGATCACGTCGTAGAAGGCGTTCTTGATGGACGCAGGGACGGCGTGGCCATGCGCCATGGAGCCGACCAGGGTGTTCTTGCTGTTGGCTTCGGCAAAGTCCTTCATGGCCTTTTTGCCGCAGTCGTCAAAGTCCTTGTCGGACACGTCGGTGCGCGCTGGCACCGAGCCCTTGACCACATTGAAGGCCGACTGGAAGCCGGGCTCCATGATGGCGGAGGCCAGCTTGGTCTGGGCGGCTACCTTGTCGGCACCCACCTTGAACATGGCGAACTGGTCGGAGTTGAACGACACCACGCCCTGCGTGCCGGGAACGCGGAAGCAGGAGAAGTCTTTGCCCGGCACCTTCTTGGCACCAATGAACTCGCCCTTGGCCCAGTCACCCATGATCTGGAAACCGGCCTTGCCGCTGATCACCATGCCCGCGGCCACGTTCCAGTCGCGGCCCGAGAAGTCTTTGTCGACCAGCTTGCGCAGTTGCGACATGCGGTCAAAGGCCTTGAGCATGGTGGGCGAGTTCAGGGATTTCGGGTCCAGATCGATGAAGGCCTTGCGGTAGAAATCCACACCGCCGGTGGAGATCACCACGCCGTCGAACATGGTGGCGTCCTGCCAGGGCTGGCCGCCGTGGGCCAGGGCGATGAAGCCGGCCTTTTGCAGCTTCTCGCCGTCGGCAATGAATTCGTCCCAGGTCTTGGGGTCGGCGGTGATACCGGCCTTGGCCAGCACTTCCTTGTTGGCCCAGACCCAGTTGGTGGAGTGCACGTTGACCGGTGCGGCGACCCACTTGCCGTTGAACTTGGAGAAGCGTTGCAGCGCGGCGGGCACGGTCTTGTCCCAACCTTCTTTGGCGGCCACGTCGTTCAGGTCGGCCAGCACGCCTTGCTTGGCCCAGTCCTGGATGTCAAAGCCCAGCATCTGCACGGCGGTGGGCGGATTGCCTGCGGTGACACGGGCGCGCACCGCCGTCATGGCCTGCTCGCCACCGCCACCGGCGACGGGCATGTCGTTCCACTTGATGCCCTGCTTTTCCAGGTTGCCCTTGAGCACGCCCAGCGCCGCGGCCTCGCCACCGGCAGTCCACCAGTGCAGCACTTCGACGCTTTGCTGCGCCATGGCCGGTACGCTGAAAGCGGCGGCCAGCGCCACGCCCATGATTGTCTTTTTCATCCGTTGTCTCCTGTCATTGTGGTGGTGGAATCACCGGCAGGCCCGGGGTTCTGTGCCCCAGGTCCGTGCCGGTGAGTGCGTGGGCGCGGCCATCGGCGTGCCCCCTGTATCCGGGGTAGCAGTGCACGGCCCGGAGTCGTTAAGTATTTATTAATTAAATACGAATGACACAGGTGTTTTCCCTGAAAACACGGGATTCGGTTCGCCCTACATGCGCACGCCGGTCTTGGCGTCAAACCAGCTCACCTGCTCTGCCGCAATGTGCAGGCCGACGGTGTCGCCCGGTGCTACACGCACCTGCGGCGCGGTGCGCACGGTGACCAGACCGGCCTCGGTCTGCACCACCACGTAGGTGTCGGCCCCGGTGGGTTCGACCACGCTGACCTCGCCACGCCAGTCGGAGGCATCGGCCAAGGCGATGTGCTCGGGGCGCAGGCCCAGCAAAGTGTCCACGCCGGGCAGCGGGCTGTCCAGCGGCAGATTTGCACCTTGTATAGAAAATTGGCCGCTAGCGCTTGCGGTACCAGCACGACCAGCTATTAAATTCATAGTAGGCGAGCCAATGAAGCTGGCCACGTAGGTATTGGCCGGGCGGCTGTAGATGTCGTCCGGGGTGCCGAGTTGCTGCAGCACGCCGTCTTTCATCACCGCGATGCGGCTGCCCAGGGTCATGGCCTCGATCTGGTCGTGGGTCACGTAGACGCTGGTGATGCCCGACACCTGGTGCAAGCGCTTGATCTCGGCCCGCATCTCGACGCGCAGCTTGGCATCCAGGTTCGATAAAGGTTCGTCGAACAGGAACAGCTGCGGCTGGCGGGCCAGGGCCCGGCCCATGGCCACGCGCTGGCGCTGGCCGCCCGAGAGCTGCGCGGGGCGGCGGTCCAGCAGGTGGGTAATTTGCAGCATGGCAGCCACTTCGGCAATGCGTTTGTCGCGGTCGGCCTTGGGCACTTTGCGCATCTCCAGCGCGAAGCCGATGTTCTCGGCCACGCTCATGGTGGGGTACAGCGCGTAGCTCTGGAACACCATGGCGATGTCGCGCTGGGCCGGGGCCACGCCGACCACGTTGCGGTCGCCGATGCGGATCGCGCCCTCGGTGGGCTCTTCGAGCCCGGCAATGATGTTAAGCAACGTGGACTTGCCGCAGCCGGACGGGCCGACCAAGATGAGGAACTCGCCCGGGGCCACGTCGATGTCGATGCGCTTGAGCACCTCGACCATTTTGTCGCCGCTGCCAAAGGTTTTGCGGATGCCTTGAATGTGGAGTGCGGATGCCATTTTTTTATCCTTTCACAGCACCGGCTGTGAGTCCTTTAACGAAGAATTTGCCTGCCAGCACGTAGATGAGGATGGTGGGCAGACCCGCGATCACGGCAGCGGCCATGTCGACGTTGTAGTTTTTCACGCTGCTGGTGGTGTTGACCATGTTGTTCAGGCCCACGGTGATGGGCTTGCTGTCGGCGCCGCTGAAGGCCACGCCGAACAAGAAGTCGTTCCAGATGTTGGTGAACTGCCAGATCAGCGTGACCATCACGATGGGCGTGGACAGCGGCACGATGATGCGCACAAAGATGCGCCAGAAGCCCGCGCCGTCTATGCGCGCGGCGTTGACCAGCTCTTTCGGGATGGCCGCGTAGTAGTTGCGGAAGAACAGCGTGGTGCCCGCCAGACCGGCCAGGCAGTGCACAAAGATCAGGCCGTACACCGAGCTGGAAATGCCCAGCCAACCCAGTATCTGGCTCATGGGCAGCAGCACCACCTGGAACGGCATGAACACGCCAAACAGCATGAAACCAAACAGCACTTCGCTGCCCCGGAACTTCCACAGGCTCAGCACGTAGCCGTTGATCGCGCCCCACAGCGTGGAGATGATCACCGCCGGAAACACGATCAGCACCGAGTTCCAGAAGAAGGGCTGCAGCCCCCGGCAGTCGGTGCCGGTGCAGGCGCTGGACCAGGCCAGCGTCCAGGCTTCGAAGTTCAGGCCGTGCGGCAGGCTCAGCAGGTTGCCGCTGCGGATCTCTTCCGCGTCCTTGAACGAGGTGGCCAGCATCACATACATGGGGGCCAGGAAAAACAGCGCTGCGATAAACAGCACGCCGTAGATCAGCACACGGGAAAGGTTCTTACCGATCATGGGGTTTGCTCCGCAGTTCGCTGTACAAATAGGGCACCACGATGGCCGCCACAGTGGCCAGCATCATGGTGGCGCTGGCGGCACCCAGGCCGATCTGGCCACGGGTAAAGCTCATCACGTACATGAAGGTGGCGGGCACGTCGGTGGCGTAGCCTGGGCCGCCGCCAGTCAGGGCCATCACCAGGTCAAAGCTCTTGATGGACAGGTGCGACAAGACCATGATGGTGGAGAACACCACCGGCCGCAGGATCGGCAAAATGATGCGCCAGTAGATGCGCGGCAGGCTGGCGCCGTCGATCTGTGCGGCCTTGATGATGCTGTCGTCGATGCCGCGCAAGCCCGCCAAAAACAACGCCATGGCAAACCCGGCCGATTGCCAGATGCCCGCAATCACCACGCAGTAGATGGCGGTGTCGCTCTGCACCAGCCAGTCAAAGCTGAAGCTGCTCCAGCCGATGTCGTGCATCAGCTTTTCCAGCCCCAGGCTGGGGTTGAGCATCCATTTCCAGGCGGTGCCGGTGACGATGAACGACAGCGCCATGGGGTACAGGTAAATGGTGCGCAGCAGGCCTTCGGCGCGGACTTTCTGGTCCAGCACGATGGCCAGGGCCATGCCGATCAGCATCGCGCCACCCACGTACAGCACGCTGAAAATACCCAGGTTCTTCAGGGCCAGCCACCAGCGGTCCATTTCCCAGAGCTTGGCGTATTGCTCCAGGCCCACAAATTCGTCGTAATTGGGCAGCATGCGCGACGCGGTCATGGACAGCACGCCGTTCCAGATCATCAGCCCGTAGATGAAAGCAAAGCCCAGCACAAAGCCGGGCGCAATCACCAGCTTGGGCAGGGATTGCTCAAAATTTAACTTCATAGATTCAGCTCTCGCAGTGGACAAAAAGCCCCCCGGCTGCGGCGAACCGCATCCGGGGGGCCTGGGCTACGACTTATTTGGTCTTGGCAGCCGAGGCGATGTTCTTCATCGCGGCATCGACCGTGATCTTGTCGTCGTTCCAGAACTGGCTCACAGCGTCCTTGATCGCGCCTTCAGCCGCAGGGCTGACGGCCATGCCGTGGGCGATGGAGGGCACCAGGCTGCCGGTCTTGGCGGTGGCCACGAAGTCCTTGGCGGAGAGCTTGGCGCAGTCGTCAAACTTGTCCAGGTTCATGTTCAGGCGCACCGGGATGGAGCCCTTGTTCAGGTTGAAGATCTCCTGGAACTCGGTGCCCATGATGGCGGCAGCCAGGTCGCCCTGGGCTTTTTGCGCATCGGCGGCCTTGAGCTTGAACATGGCGAACGAGTCGATGTTGTAGGTGTAGGACGTGGCGGTGCCGGGGGCGGCAGCGCACAGGAAGTCCTTGCCCGGCACCTTGCCTGCGGCCAGGAACTCGCCCTTGGCCCAGTCACCCATGAACTGGAAGCCGGCCTTGCCCTGCATCACCATGGCGGTGGTCAGGTTCCAGTCACGGCCTGCGGAGGCTGCGTCGGTGTAGCCCTTGATCTTGCGGAAGGTCTCCAGCGACTTCTTCATGGTGTCGCTGGTCAATGCCTTGGCATCCAGCTTGACCAGCGCGTCGCTGTAGAACTTGGCACCGCCCACGCCCAGCACCACCGATTCAAAGGTGGTGAAGTCTTGCCAGTTCTGGCCACCATGGGCCACGGCGATCAGGCCTGCGGCCTTGATCTTGTCGGCAGCGGCGAAGAATTCGTCGTAGGTCTTGGGCATGCCGGCCACACCGGCCTTTTTCAGCACTTCAGGGTTCGCCCACACCCAGTTCACGCGGTGCACGTTGACCGGTGCAGCCACGTAGTTGCCCTTGTACTTCATGCCATCGGCCACGGCCTTGGGCAGCAGGCTGTCCCACTTTTCGGCCTGGGCGGTGGCGTTCAGGTTGGCCAGCACGCCTTCGGCAGCCCATTCCTGGATGGCCGGGCCCTTGATCTGGGCGGCGGCGGGCGGGTTGCCCGACACCACACGGCTCTTCAACACGGTGGCGGCGTTATCGCCACCGCCACCGGCCACTGCGAAGTCTTTCCAGACGTGGCCCTTGGCCTGCATGATCTTCTTGAGTTCGGCCACCGACTTGGCCTCGCCGCCTGAGGTCCAGTAATGCAGCACTTCAACCTCACCGGCGTGCAACGCGCCAGCCGACACCACAACAGCCATGGCCAGCGCCACTTTGGAAAGTTTCATCATCAATCTGTCTCCTGGGTTTGCCGCCTCGCAGGTTGGGAGGCCGGGGCAAAGGGTGGATTCAATGCGGCACCATGCCACGTTGAGAACATTAATTTTTCATTAATTAACGAATTATGAATACTAGGGCTTTCCCTCGCTTGGCAACAAATTACTACCTATTTAATAGCTGCCCGTGCTGATGGATAGAGCGAGAGCGGCCATTTTTATACCCCATCTGGCCGGTGCGCCACCCTGCCCGTTTATCATCCCCGCCATGCTTGCCAAGTTCACCAGCTTCCTTTTACTCGGCATCGTGCGGCTTTTGACCGGGGCCCAGGCCCGCTGGCACGGCTGCCCGCCCAAGGCCGAACAGCGCATTTATTTCGCCAACCACCAAAGCCACGTCGATCTGATTCTGATCTGGGCCGCCCTGCCCACCGAGCTGCGCAGCATCACCCGCCCCATCGCCGCCAAAGACTACTGGGCCAACTCGCGCTTCAAGCGGTGGCTGACCAGCGCGGTGTTCAACGCCATCTACGTGGACCGCAGCCGCACCAAGGACGAGCACGGCGTGGAGCAAGACCCGCTGGAGCCGCTGGTCGATGCCTTGCAAAGCGGCGACTCCATCATCCTGTTCCCCGAGGGCACGCGTGGCTTTGCGCCGGAGCCGCAGCCCTTCAAGGCCGGGCTGTACAACCTGGCGCTGCAGTTTCCCCAGGTGGTGCTGGTGCCCACCTGGATCCACAACGTGCAGCGCGTGATGCCCAAGGGCGAGGTGATCCCGGTGCCGGTGCTGTGCTCGGTCACCTTTGGCACGCCGATGCAGCTGGAGCCAGGCGAGGAGCGCCGTGCGTTTCTGGACCGCGCGCGCCTGAACGTGATGGCGCTTAGAGACATATGAACCAATTTTTGCGTGCCCTGAGCGGCAGCCAGCAGGTAGCCGCGCTGTTCTTGCTGGTGTTTGGCGTGCTGTCGCTGGCCAGCGCCGCGCTGCTGCTGGTGTCGCTGCGCGAGCGCGACGACGGCACCTTCAAGGCCGCATTTGGCTCCGACCTGACCGATCTGCGCCGCCTGCTGCGCCACACCTGGGTCATGGCCGCCATGTTCTGGTTGACCTGGGTGCTGGGCGGCTGGTTTGCGATCAGCTTGTTTGGGCTGGTGGCGTTCTTTGCGCTGCGCGAGTTCATCACCCTGTCGCCGACCCACCGGGGCGACCACCGCAGCCTGATCCTGGCGTTTTTTGTGGTGCTGCCGGTGCAGTTCTGGATGGCGGGCGGGCGGCATTTCGACCTGTTCACGGTGTTCATCCCGGTGTACGTGTTTCTGGCCCTGCCCCTGGTGGGTGCGCTGGCCGACGACCCGCACCGTTTCCTGGAGCGCAATGCCAAGATGCAATGGGGCATCATGGTCTGCGTCTACGGCACCAGCCACATCCCCGCCCTGGTGCGGCTGGAGATCCCCGGCTACGCCGACAAAAGCGCCTTTCTGGTGTTTTTTCTGGTGCTGGTGGTGCAAACCTGCATGCTGGTGCAGCACCTGGCCGCCCGCAAGCTCAAGCGCCCACCGCGCGCGCCGCACATCAGCCAAAGCTTCAACTGGAGCAGTTGGGGCATGGGCATGGCCGCCGGGGGCCTGATGGGCGGCCTGCTGGCCGGCATCACCCCCTTCAAACCCGGCCAGGCCCTGGCCATGGCGCTGATCGCCTGCGCCGCAGGCACCGCCGGCCACCTGGTCATGAAAGCCCTGAAGCGCGACCGCGGCATCACCAACTGGGGCACCGAGGGCCAATCCATCACCGGCGCCAGCGGCCTGCTCGACCGGGTGGACGCCCTGTGCTTCGCCGCCCCGATCTTCTTCCACTCGGTGCGCTGGTTTTTCCGGCTGTAGCGCATACTGTACGAGCACAACCAGCTCTCAAATAAATAGCATGCGACTTCTCGGCATTGACCCCGGCTTGCAGACCACCGGCTTCGGCATCATCGACGTGGACGGCTCCAACCTGAGCTACGTGGCCAGCGGCACCATCAAGACCACGCACCTGGACCTGGGGCAGCTGCCTGCGCGCATCAAAATTTTGTTTGACGGGATTTGCGAGGTCTGCACCCGCTACGAGCCGGACGCCGCCTCGGTGGAAATCATCTTTGTGAACGTGAACCCGCAGTCCACCCTGCTGCTGGGCCAGGCGCGCGGGGCCAGCCTGGCGGCGCTGGGGCACAGCAATTTGTCGGTGCACGAATACACCGCCCTGCAGATGAAGAAGGCCGTGGTCGGCCATGGCCGGGCCGACAAGACCCAGGTGCAGGAGATGGTGAAACGCTTGTTGAAGCTGCCCGTGCTGCCCGGTAAGGATGCCGCCGACGCCCTGGGCATGGCCATCACCCACGCCCATGTGGGGCATGCGATGGCCCGGCTGGCGCAGGCCACGCCGCTGACACGCAAGACCAGCGGCATGTACCGCGATGGGCGGATTAACTAGTACGGGCTCAGGCCAGCCGTTCCAGAATCAGCACGGTGAAGAATCCGAACGCGGCCAGCAGCGTCCACTTCAGCACCACCCAGCCCCAGCGCAGGTAGCGGCGGTCCCGGGTGCCGACGTAGAAGGCAAAGGACACACCCGCACCCAGCAGCAGGAACAGGATGGCCCAGCGGAACAGCAGCATGGCGCTACCAGGCGCGGGCGAGTTGGGCGAAACCTGCGGGCGCGTCGGACGCGTTGTCGAAGGTGACGATCTCCCAGGCGTCGGTGTTGTCCATCAGTGCGCGGATCAGCTTGTTGTTCAGCGCGTGGCCGGATTTCATGGCGCTGTAGCTGGCCAGCAGGGGCTTGCCCAGCATGTACATGTCGCCCATCGCGTCCAGCACCTTGTGCTTCACGAATTCATCGTCGTAGCGCAGGCCGCCCGCGTTGAGCACCTTGTAATCGTCCATCAGGATGGCGTTGTCCATACCGCCGCCCAGGCCCAGGCCGTTGGCGCGCAGCATCTCGGCGTCGCGGGTGAAGCCAAAGGTGCGGGCGCGGGCAATGTCGCGGATGTACGAGTCGCTGCCCAGGTCGAATTCGACGTGCTGGCCGGTGGAATCCACCGCCGGGTGGTCAAAAATGATGTCGAAGCTCAGCTTGTAGCCGTGGTACGGCTCCAGCCGCGCCCACTTTTCTGCCGTGCCCGTGCCTTCGCGCACCTCCACCGGCTGGGTCACGCGGATAAAACGGCGCGGGGCTTTTTGCAGCTCAATGCCCGCCGTTTGCAGCAGGTACACAAAAGCCGCCGCCGAGCCGTCCAGGATGGGCACTTCTTCGGCGGTGATTTCCACAATCAGGTTGTCAATGCCCAGACCTGCGCAGGCCGACATCAAATGCTCCACCGTAGACACCTTGGCCGAGCCGCTGGACACCGTGGTCGCCATGCGCGTATCGGTGACCGACTCGGCCGTCATGGCAATGTCCACCGGCACCGGCAGGTCGGTACGGCGAAACACAATGCCGGTATCGGGCGGCGCCGGGCGCAGCGTCAATTCCACCCGCTGGCCGCTGTGCACGCCCACACCCACGGCTTTGGTGAGGGACTTGAGGGTTCGTTGCTGGAGCATGGTGCGATTTTAAGTGGCAGGCCTATCGCCCACGATCAGCAATGTTGATGGCACAGATCAAAAAAAGGCATCCCCCGATCCCGCCACAAGTGCGAGATCGGCGGGCGCAGACCCTCAATCGGCCTGCTTACGGAGGAATGCGGGGATCTCGTAGTCGTCCATGCCACCCGACGACAGTGCGTCCACCCGGGCGCTGGCCTGGGTGCGGTTGGGCGTGCGCCACACTGCCGGGCCGCGCAGCGACTCGTAGTCGGGCTGGCCATTGCCCACGCCCATGCCGTTGGCGCTGCCTTGCATTGGCAGGGTGAAGCCCACGTTGTCGGTGCCGGTGCGTTGCACCACCACCTGCAGCGGGGCCGCCACACGGCGCTTGCTCAGGCCGGTGGCCACCACGGTGACGCGGATCTTGTCGCCCAGGCCGTCGTCGTAGGCGGTACCGTAGATGACATGCGCGTCCGGCGATGCGTAGGCGCGGATGGTATTCATGGCCAGCTTGGATTCGTTCAGCTTGAGCGAACCCTTGGCAGCGGTGATCAGCACCAGCACGCCCTTGGCGCCCGACAGGTCAATGCCTTCGAGCAGCGGGCAGGCCACGGCCTGCTCGGCGGCGATGCGGGCGCGGTCGGGGCCTTCGGCCACGGCGGTACCCATCATGGCCTTGCCAGGCTCGCCCATGACGGTGCGCACGTCTTCAAAGTCGACGTTCACATGGCCGGGCACGTTGATGATTTCGGCAATGCCGCCGACGGCGTTTTTCAGCACGTCGTTGGCGTGGGCGAAGGCTTCGTCCTGCGTCACGTCGTCGCCCAGCACTTCCAGCAGTTTCTCGTTGAGCACCACGATCAGCGAGTCGACATTGGCTTCCAGCTCAGCCAGGCCGTTGTCGGCGTTGGACATGCGTTTGGGGCCTTCGAAGTCGAATGGCTTGGTGATCACGCCCACGGTCAGAATGCCCATTTCCTTGGCCACGCGGGCAATCACCGGAGCCGCGCCGGTGCCGGTGCCGCCGCCCATGCCGGCGGTGATGAACAGCATGTGCGCGCCAGCGATGGCCGCGCGGATGTCGTCCACGGCCAGCTCGGCGGCTTCGCGGCCCTTGTCGGGCTTGCTGCCAGCGCCCAGGCCGCTCAGGCCCAGCTGGATGGTCTTGTGCGCCACGCTGCGGCCCAGGGCCTGCGCGTCGGTGTTGGCGCTGATGAACTCCACGCCCTGGACGTTGCAGCCAATCATGTGCTCCACGGCATTGCCGCCGCCGCCGCCGACACCGATCACTTTGATCTGGGTGCCCAGGTTAAATTCTTCGACTTCAATCATTTCGATAGGCATGTGGTTCTCCTTCATGGTGTCAATGGGGTGCTGTTACTTCAAACAAAAAAACGAAACGGGGTGACCGGGGACCAGGGGGGATGGCAGGTTCGCCATCGCCACAACGCCATGGAGGCTGGGCTGCCACGCGGAAAGGAGTGGGGGGTGAGGGTGCTGCACATGGTCAGAAGTTCCCCACAAACCAGTCTTTGACGCGGCCGACTGCCGTCTTCATGGAGCCGTTTTTCTGCGCCACCTTGAAGCCGCGGGCGCGGCCGATGCGGGCCTCTTCCAGCAGGCCCATCACGGTAGCGGCGCGGGGCTGCGAGACCATGTCGGACAGTGCGCCGCGGTACTTGGGCACGCCGCGGCGCACCGGTTTCAAGAAGATGTCTTCTCCCAGCTCGACCATGCCGGGCATGACCACGCTGCCGCCGGTGAGCACGATGCCGCTGGACAGCACTTCTTCAAAGCCCGACTCCCGGATCACCTGGGCCACCAGCGAATAAATTTCTTCCACACGGGGCTCGATCACGCCGGCCAAGGCCTGGCGGCTGAGCATGCGCGGACCGCGGTCGCCCAGGCCGGGCACTTCCACCTGGGCGTCCGGATCGGCCAGCAGCTGCTTGGCGTAGCCGCTTTCGACCTTGATGTCTTCTGCGTCCTTGGTGGGCGTGCGCAGGGCCATGGCGATGTCGCTGGTGATCAGGTCGCCCGCAATCGGGATCACGGCGGTGTGGCGGATCGCGCCGTTGGTAAAGATGGCCACGTCGGTGGTGCCCGCGCCGATGTCCACCAGGGCCACGCCCAGTTCGCGCTCGTCTTCGGTCAGCACCGACAGGCTGCTGGCCAGCGGATTCAGCATCAACTGGTCCACGTCCAAGCCGCAGCGGCGGATGCACTTGATGATGTTCTCGGCGGCACTTTGCGCCCCGGTGACGATGTGCACCTTGGCCTCCAGGCGGATGCCGCTCATGCCGATGGGCTCTTTCACATCCTGCCCGTCAATGATGAATTCCTGCGGCTCCACCAGCAGCAGGCGCTGATCGGTAGAGATGTGGATGGCCTTGGCGGTTTCCACCACGCGGGCCACGTCGGCGGCGGTGACTTCGCGGTCTTTCACCGCCACCATGCCGCTGGAGTTGATGCCGCGGATGTGGCTGCCGGTGATGCCGGTGTAGACGTGCGAGATCTTGCAGTCGGCCATCAGCTCGGCTTCTTTCAGCGCCAGCTGGATGCTTTGCACCGTCGCGTCGATGTTCACCACCACGCCACGCTTGAGGCCGTTGCTGGGGGCCACGCCAAACCCGGCCAGCTTGAGCTCACCGCCCGCCAGCACCTCGGCCACCACCACCATCACCTTGGCGGTACCGATGTCCACCCCGACGACTAAATCTTTGTACTCTTTTGCCATAGTGCGTCCTGTAATTCAATGTCCTGTTGTCTTGGTCTTGGGCACCGGCAGTGGTGCGGCCAGGGTGGTCACGCCGCGCAAGCGCAGGGCGTAACCTTCTGTGTAGCGCAGATCGGCCTCCTCCACCGCATCCACGGTGCGGCCATATTCCTTGGCCACCTGGGCCACGGTGCCGATGAAGCGCTGCACGCGTTGGGTAATTTCTTCGGCCGTGCCGCGGCCCAGTTCGACCTCGCCACCGGCATCGGTCTGCATGCGCCAGCCACCGCGCTTGGTCAGCGTCAGCTGGTCCAGCGTCATGTCCAGCGGGGTCAGCAAGGGGGCCAGCGTGTGGTACATGCCCAGGATCTGGCCCGCCTGCTCCACCGGGCCATTCAGGCGGGGCATGTCGTCGTGGTCCACTTCGCCCACGTTGGCCTCGAACACTTCACCAAAGGTATTGAGCAGGCGGGACTCGCTGTCGTCGCCCCAGTAGGCGGCGGCCTGCTGCTCTTGCAGCACCACCCGCAAGCGGTTGGGGAACTCGCGCCGCACCACCGCCTTGCGCACCCAGGGCACGGCCTCGAATGCGGCCTTGGTGGCGTTCAGGTCCACGGTAAAGAAGGTGCCCTTGATCTTGCCGCCCAGGTTGGCGCGCAGGGTCACATCGTTGTTGTGCGCCACATCGCCCACCACCGAAATGCCGCGGATGGCAAACAGCGGCTGGCGGGCCGTCCACTGCACCAGCGCCGCCAGCCCGAGGACGAGCGCACCCAGGAACAGCACCGTGGCGGTGGCGTTCATGAGTTTCACGTCCATGGGGGGGGCGACTTTTTGCATGCTCAGGCCGCCGGTTTGGCGTAGTCCAGCGCCGCAGTTTGCAGCAGGCGCACGCACAGGGCTTCGTAGCTGATGCCTGCGGCGCGGGCCGACATGGGCACCAGCGAATGGCTGGTCATGCCGGGGGCGGTGTTGATCTCCAGCAGGTAGGGCTTGCGGGTGGCCGCGTCGATCATCACATCGGCACGGGCCCAGCCGCGGCAGCCCAGGGCCAGAAAAGCTTTGCGCACCAGGGCCTGGATGGCAGCCTCTTCACCCTCGGGCAGGCCACAGGGCACCAGGTACTGCGTGGTGTCGGTGAAGTACTTGTTCTGGTAGTCGTAGTTGCCTTCGGGCGCGACGATGCGGATCACCGGCAGCACCTCGGTCTGGGTGCCCATGCCCAGCAGCGGAATGGTGACCTCGTCGCCGCTGATGAACTGCTCGCACAGCACGGCGGGGTCCAGCTGAGCGGCCAACGCGTAGGCCGCATCCACCTGGTCCAAGGTCAGTACCTTGGTGAGTCCGATGGTGGAGCCTTCACGGGCGGGCTTGACGATCATCGGCGCGCCCAGTGTGGCGAAGGCGCTGCGGGCCGCGGCGGCGCTGTCCACCTCGAGCCAGCCGGGGGTGGGCAGGCCTTCGGCGCGCCAGATGCGCTTGGTCATGACCTTGTCGATGGCGATGCTGGAGGCCATTACGCCGGAGCCGGTGTACGGAATGCCCAGCAGCTCCAGCGCGCCTTGCACCGTACCGTCTTCGCCGAAGCGGCCATGCAGGGCGATGAAGCAGCGGTCGAAGCCCTCGCGCTTCAGGTCGCCCAGATCGCGCTCCGACGGGTCGAAGGCATGCGCATCCACGCCCTGGCTGCGCAGTGCCGCCAGCACGCCGGTGCCCGACATTTTGGACACTTCGCGCTCGGCGGACGCACCGCCCATCAGCACAGCCACTTTTCCGAGATTTAAAGAATTTAGGGTCATAGCGCTCATCCCACCTGCGTAAGCAGCTCTTTTTTCGATAGCAAATCAACCACCTTGCCGGGCACGGCACCGATGGAGCCTGCGCCCATGCACAGCACCACGTCGCCGTCACGGGCGATATCGGCAATGGCCTGCGGCATGGCGGCAATATCGTCGATGAAGACCGGCTCCACCCGGCCTGCCACGCGCAGGGCACGGGCCAGCGCCCGGCCATCGGCGGCGACGATGGCGGCCTCGCCCGCCGCGTAGATTTCACCCAGCAGCACCACATCGGCCTCGCCAATCACGCGCACAAAGTCCTCAAAACAGTCGCGCGTGCGGCTGTAGCGGTGCGGCTGGAAGGCCAGCACCAGGCGGCGGCCCGGAAACGCGCCGCGCGCGGCCGACAGCGTGGCCGCCATCTCCACCGGGTGGTGGCCGTAGTCGTCCACCAAGGTGAACGTGCCACCGTCTTTGGCAGGCTGCTCGCCATAAGGCTGGAAGCGGCGGCCCACGCCCTCGAAAGTGGCCAGCGCGCGCTGCACGGCGGCATCGGGCAGGTCCAGCTCGGCGGCGATGGCGATGGCCGACAGCGCGTTCAGTACGTTGTGGCGGCCCGGCAGGTTCAGTACCACGTCCAGGTCGGACAACACCACGCCATTGCGGCGCTGCACGGTAAAGTGCATCTGGCCACCCACGGCGCGCACGTCCACGGCCCGTACCTGGGCACCTTCTTCAAAACCGTAGCTGGTGACGGGGTTGGTCACCTCGTCGACGATGGCGCGCACGCCGGGGTCGTCGGTGCACAGGATGGCCGTGCCGTAGAAGGGCATGCGGTGCAGAAAGTCGACAAAGGCCTTCTTCAGATTGTTGAAGTCGTGGCCGTAGGTTTCCATGTGGTCGGCGTCGATATTCGTCACCACCGCCATCACGGGCAGCAGGTGCAGGAAGGACGCGTCGGATTCGTCGGCCTCGACCACGATGTAGTCGCCGGTGCCCAAGCGCGCATTGGCTCCAGCGCTGTTGAGGCGACCGCCGATCACAAAGGTCGGGTCCAGCCCGGCCTCGACTAGCACGCTGGCCACCAGGCTGGTGGTGGTGGTTTTGCCGTGCGTACCGGCAATCGCAATGCCCTGCTTCAGGCGCATCAGCTCGGCCAGCATCAGTGCGCGCGGCACGATGGGCACCTTGTTTTCACGCGCGGCCAGCACCTCGGGGTTGTCGGCCTTGACGGCGGTGGAGGTGACGATGGCATCTGCCCCCAGCACATTGGCCGGGGTATGGCCGATGAAGGTGGTGATGCCCAGGCCCGCCAGACGGCGCAGCGTGGCGCTGTCCGACTGGTCCGATCCCGAGACGGTGTAACCCAGTTTATGCAGCACCTCGGCGATGGCCGACATGCCGGAACCACCGATTCCGACAAAGTGCAAGTGGCGTACGGCGTGTTTCATGGACGCACCAATCTTTCTAGTTCATCGGCAACGCGCGACGCCGCATGGGGCTTGGCCAGCGCGCGGGCCTGGGTTGCCATCGCAAGCAGCTGCTCGCGGTTCAGGCGGGTCAATAGGTCGGCCAGGTGCGGCGGTGTCAGCTCGGCCTGCGCAAGGTAGATACCGGCCTGCTTGTCGGCCAGCCAGGTGGCGTTGTCACGCTGGTGCGAAGTGGTGCTTACCACCAAGGGCACCAGCACGGCCGCCACTCCGGCAGCGCACAGCTCGCTGACGGTGACGGCACCGGCGCGGCAGAGGATGAGGTCACATTGCGCCAACTCGGTGGCCATGTCGTCGATGAATGGCAGCACCTGGGCGGAAATACCCTGCGCGGCATAGGCCGCCTGCACGGCCGCCTGCTGGGCCACGCCGGTCTGGTGCACCACCTGGGGCCGCTGGTCGGCGGGCAACCGGGCCAGGGCCTGCGGCAGGCAGTCGTTGATAGCCTTGGCACCCAAGCTACCACCCACCACCAGCAAGCGCAGTGGCCCCTGGCGGCCCGCAAAGCGTTCGGCGGGCGGAGCGATGGACTCGATCTCGGCACGTACCGGGTTGCCGGTGACCACTGCACGGCGTATGCCTTGCGTGGCTGGGCCTTCAAAACCAAACGCAACGCGGTCGGCCACCGGCAGCAGCGCCTTGTTGCTCATCAGCAGCGCGGCATCGGCGTTCACCAGCATCAGGGGCTTGCCCAGCAGCGAGGCCATGAGCCCGCCGGGGAAGCAGACATAGCCGCCCATGCCCAACACGGCGTTGGCGTGGCGCTTGCGCAAAATCTGCAGGCAGCTCCAGAAAGCCGCCAGCATGCGCACGCCGCCGGTCAGCGCGTGCACCATGCCCTTGCCGCGCAGTCCGCTGAAGGCGATGCGGTCCATGGCAATGCCCGAGGGCGGCACCAGCTTGTTCTCCATGCCGTGCAGCGTGCCAAGCCAGCTGACCGTCCAGCCGCGCCGCTGCATCTCGCGCGCCACCGCCAGGCCGGGGATGATGTGTCCGCCCGTACCGGCTGCCATGACGACCAGATGGCGCGCCGTCATACCCGTGCTCCATGCATCAGCACGTCGCGTACCGCGCCGTGCACCGCTGGCGCGGTGTTGTCTGTTTTGGTGAACCAGGCAAATGTCATACACGGGCTCCATGCATGAGTTGCCTGTTTTCATAATCAACGCGCAGCACCACGGCCAAAGCCACCAGATTCCACAGAATCGCTGAGCCGCCGAAGCTCATCAGCGGCAGGGTCAGCCCCTTGGTGGGCAGCGCGCCCAGGTTCACGCCCATGTTGATGAAGGTTTGAAAACCCATCCACAGGCCCACGCCCTGGGCGACCAGGCCGGCAAACAGGCGGTCTAACGCAATCGACTGGCGGCCAATGTGCATGATGCGGCGGACCAGCCAGAAGAACAGGCAGATCACCGTGACCACGCCGACCAGGCCAAACTCCTCGCCAATCACGGCCAGCAAGAAGTCGGTGTGCGCCTCGGGCAGCCAGCTGAGCTTTTCGATGCTGCCGCCCAGCCCCACGCCAAAGATCTCGCCCCGGCCGATGGCGATCAGCGAATGGGTGAGCTGGTAGCCCTTGGCCAGCGCATTGCTGTCGCTCCAGGGGTCCAGGTAGGCAAAGATGCGCGCCCGGCGGTAGTCGTTGAAGGCAATCATCATGCTGAAGGCCCCCACCAGCACGGTGGCGATCAGAAAGAACATGCGGGCGTTCACGCCGCCCAGAAACAGAATGCCCATGGCGATCACCGCAATCACCATAAATGCGCCCATGTCGGGCTCGGCCAGCAGCAGCACGCCCACCATGCCCACGGCCGCCCCCATGGGCCAGACGGCGCGCCAGAAGTTCTCTTTCACGTCCATCTTGCGCACCATGTAGTCGGCCGCATAGATGACAACGGCAAACTTGGCCATCTCGGACGGCTGGAAGTTCATCACCCCCAAGGGCAGCCAGCGCCGTGCGCCGTACACCACCTTGCCCACGCCCGGAATCAGCACCGCGATCAACAACACCAGCGAGACGATGAACAGCCACGGAGCCCAGCGCTCCCAGGTGCGCATCGGCACCTGGAACGCGATCAGCGCTGCCACAAAGGCCACACACAGAAACACTGCGTGCCGGATCAGGAAGAAGTTGTGGTCGTACTTGGCGAAGCGGGGGTTGTCGGGCATGGCGATCGAGGCCGAATACACCATCACCAGGCCCCAGGCCAGCAGTGCCACGGTCACCCACAGCAGCGGCTGGTCAAAGCCGTGCACACGGGTTGGCTGGCTGGGTGTGCGCGAGAAGCCGCTGGACCCGAGCTTGACCGGCAAGGCATCGGCCGCCGCCTTGGGCAGGCCCTTGAACCAGTCGCGAAACCGCGCAGGCAGACGCAGGGACAGGGTGCTCATGCCTCGCCCTCCCCGCCATCGGCCAAGGCCATGACGGCTTCAATGAACACCTGGGCGCGGTGCTCGTAATTCTTGAACATGTCAAAGCTGGCGCAAGCAGGCGACATCAGTACGGCATCCCCGGGGTGGGCGCGCTGGCTGGCCAGTTGCACCGCCTGGGCCATGCTGTCGGCATCGACCAGGGCGACACCCGCGTCGGCCAGGGCCGCGCGGATCAGCGGCGCGTCGCGGCCCATCAGCACCACCGCACGGGCGTAGCGCGCCACCGGCGCAGCCAGGGGGCTGAAATCCTGGCCCTTGCCCTCGCCGCCCATAATGACCACGATGCGGCGCTCGGCCCCCAGGCCATTGAGTGCGGCCACGGTGGCGCCGACGTTGGTGCCTTTGCTATCGTCAAAATATTCGATTTCGCGCACGGTATCGACCGACTCGACGCGGTGCGGCTCGCCCCGGTATTCGCGCAGGCCGTAAAGCATGGGGGCCAGCGCGCAGCCCGCCGCCGTGGCCAGTGCCAGGGCAGCCAGGGCGTTGACGGCGTTGTGGCGGCCCCGGATGCGCAGTGCGTCGGCAGGCATCAGGCGCTGGATGTACAGATCGTCTGCGGCTTCGCTGCGTTTGCGCTTGGTTTCGTCGGCTTCCAGGGCGCGCACCAGCCAGGCCATGCCATTGACCACTTCGAGGCCGAAGTCACCGGGGCGCTGGGGCATGTCACCGCCAAAGGTGGTGTAGCGGCGCAACTGGGGCTTTTGCAGGCGCACGCGGATCGGCTCGGGCAGCATGGCCATCACGCCGGGGTCTTCGCGGTTGAGCAGCATCAGGCCGTGCTGGCCAAAGATGCGGGCTTTGGCCGCGCCATAGGCCTGCATGCTGCCATGCCAGTCCAGATGGTCTTGCGTGAGGTTAAGCACGGCGGCGGCGGTGGGCTCAAAGCCTTGGGCCGCGTCGAGCTGGAAGCTGGACAGCTCCAGCACCCAGACCTCGGGCAAGGTGTTAGCCGCCATGTGGGCCGCCAGGGTGTCCAGCAGCGTGGGGCCGATGTTGCCGGCCACAGCCACGGTTTTACCCGCGCGGGCCACCAACTGGCCGGTGAGCGACGTTACGGTGGTCTTGCCATTGGTGCCGGTGATGGCCAGCACGGCGGGCTGGTAGCCCAGCGGTACGGCAGGTGCGGCAATGGCCAAGGGGGCTTCGTCGTCGTCGGAAGGGAGGGTGTCCTCCTCCGGCTCGGGCTGCGGCTCCACAGCCGCGGGGGCCAGGCGCAAATCGGCCAGCGCCCGGGCAAACAGGGTCAGCTCACCGCCGACCGGCAAACCGGCGCGCTGCGCCTCGGCCAGCACCGGCGCCAGCACTTCGGGCGAGAGGCCCGGCGAGCGGTACACGGCGCGCACGCCCTGCGCCAGGGCCGCGCTGAAAACGCCGCCAATGAAACGCACTGCGGGCACTTCGGTCTGCAAGGCCGCCAGTTGGGGTGGGGCCTCGCGCGTGTCTGCCACGGTGACCTGCGCGCCATGCTGGGCGCACCAGCGCGCCATGGCCAGCCCGGACGCACCGAGGCCCAGGATCAACACGGGGAGGTCTTGCAAGTGCCGCATGGTCTTAGCGCAACTTCAAGGTGGACAAGCCCACCAGGCACAGCAGCATGGTGATGATCCAGAAACGCACGACGACCTGGGTCTCTTTCCAACCGCTTTTCTCGAAATGGTGGTGCAGCGGGGCCATCTTGAGGATGCGCCGCCCGGTGCCGGTTTTCTTCTTGGTGTACTTGAACCAACTGACCTGCAGCATGACCGACAAGGCCTCGACCACGAAGATGCCACCCATGATGGACAACACCACTTCCTGGCGCACGATCACGGCCACGGTGCCCAAAGCGCCGCCCAGCGCCAGCGCGCCCACGTCGCCCATGAAGACCTGCGCCGGATGGGTGTTGAACCACAAAAACGCCAGCCCGGCACCAGCCATGGCGGTGCAGAAAACCAGCAATTCGCCCGCGCCGGGAATGTGCGGCAGGAACAGGTATTTGGAGTAGACCGAGCTGCCCGTCACGTAGGCAAACACGCCCAGCGCCGAGCCCACCAGCACCACCGGCATGATGGCCAGACCGTCCAGGCCGTCGGTCAGATTCACCGCGTTGCTGGAGCCCACGATCACCAGGTAGGTCAGCACCACAAAGCCCAGCACGCCCAGCGGATAGCTGACTTCCTTGAAAAACGGCAGTTGCAGGCCGGCCTTGGGTGGCAGGCTCAAATCGAAGCCGGACTGCACCCAGCTGAAGAACAGCTCCAGCACCCGCATGTTGGAGTTTTCGGAAATGCTGAACACCAGGTAGAGCGCTGCCACCACGCCGATCAGCGACTGCCACATGTACTTCTCGCGCGAACGCATGCCTTCGGGGTCCTTGTTGACCACCTTGCGCCAGTCGTCCACCCAGCCAATCGCCCCAAAACCCAGGGTGACCAGCAAAACAATCCAGACAAACCGGTTGCTCAAATCCACCCACAGCAGGGTCGAGATGGCGATGGACAGCAAAATCAGCACCCCGCCCATGGTGGGCGTACCTTGCTTGGCCAGGTGGCTTTCCATGCCGTAGCCCCGGATGGGCTGGCCGATCTTCAGCGCAGCCAGGCGGCGGATCACCGCCGGGCCTGCAGCCACGCCAATCAGCAAAGCCGTCATGGCGGCCATCACCGCACGGAACGTGAGGTACTGGAACACGCGAAAGAACCCGAACTCGGGTGACAGGGTTTGCAACCACTGGGCAAGACTAGGCAGCACGGGGGGAATCCTCGGAATGTTGTTGCTGTTGTTGTTTTTGGATAAAGGCGACGACCCGTTCCATCTGCATGAAGCGCGAGCCCTTGACCAGCACACTGGCCACCTGGGGCAACTGGGCGTGTACCGCGGCGAGCAGCGCGTCGAGGGTGTCGAAGTGCTGGCCGCCAAACGGGCCCAGGTGGGCCGACAGCGGGCCCAAAGTCAAAATCTGCTCGATGCCGCAGCGCTGTGCCTGGGCACCGGCTTCGGCATGGAACTGCGGGCCCTGGTCGCCCACCTCGCCCATGTCGCCCAGCACCAGCAGGCGCGGACCGGGCAAAGCGGCCAGCACGGCAATCGCGGCCTGTACCGAATCGGGGTTGGCGTTATAGCTGTCGTCCACCACGGTCAGGGTGCGGCCACCGATGTGCACAGCCAAGGCCTTGGAGCGGCCTTTGACCGGCTCGAAGCCTGCAAGCCCTTGGGCGATGGCGGCCAGCGGCACGCCTGCGGCCAAGGCACAGGCGGCAGCGGCCAAAGAATTCGTCACATTGTGCAGGCCGGCGATATGCAAGGCGTAGTCCAGCGGCCCGGCGGAGGTGCGCGCATGGACTTGCCAGGCACCTTCGGCCCACACTGGCGCGTCGGCGCACACATCCGCCACACCTACGGCAAACTGCAGGCAGCGGCGGGGCGCGGCCATGCTGTGCCAGAGGGTAGAAAAGCTGTCTTCGGCAGGGAACACGGCCACGCCGTCGGTGGGCAGGGCCGCCAATACGCTGCCGTTTTCGTGGGCCACGGCTTCCACCGTCTGCATGAATTCCAGATGCTCGCGCTGGGCGTTGTTGACCAGGGCCACGGTAGGCCGGGCCATGGCGGCCAGCAGCGCAATTTCGCCGGGGTGGTTCATGCCCAGCTCTACCACGGCCAACCGGTGGTGGGCACGCAGGCGCAGCAGCGTCAGCGGCACGCCGATGGCGTTGTTGTAGTTGCCCTGGGTGGCTAAAAAGGCCTCGGGCTGGGCCGCACGCAGGATGCTGGCCACCATTTGCGTCACGGTGGTCTTGCCATTGCTGCCGGTCACCGCAATCAGCGGCAGGCGGAACTGGGCGCGCCAGCCGCTGGCCAGGGTACCCAGTGCGGCCAGGGTGTCGGCCACCTCGATGCACGGCAAGCCAGGCAGCGCGTAGCCACGGTGGCAAAGGGCCGCCACGGCACCGCTGGCTTGCGCCTGGGCCAGCAAGGTGTTGGCATCAAAGGTGTCGCCCTGGAGGGCCACAAACAGGTCGCCAACTTGGACGCTGCGGGTATCGCTGTGCACGCGGGCGATGGCAACCGTGCCGTCACCGACCAGTCGTGCGCCCGGGAGCAGATCCAGGGCCTGTAGCAGGGTCATCATGCGGCGGCTCCTTGGCTACCGATACCACGCAGGGCCAGGGCAGCTTCGGCATGGGCCTTGTCCGAGAAGGCATGCTTCACGCCTGCCACCTCTTGCGTTGTCTCGTGGCCCTTGCCCGCCAGCAGCACCACGTCGGCAGGCGCAGCCTGGGCAATGGCTTCGGCAATGGCCAGGGCGCGGTCGGCCTGCACGTGTACGCAGGCGTTGTGGCTCAGACCCAGCAAGATCTGGCTGATGATGTGCTCGGGCTTTTCGCTGCGCGGGTTGTCGCTGGTGACCAGCACCAGGTCGGCATTCTTCTCGGCCACGGCGGCCATCAGCGGGCGTTTGGCGGCATCGCGGTCGCCGCCGCAGCCAAACACGCACCACAGCTTGCCGCCGCGCGCCTGCGCCAGCGGCTGCAGGGCCAGCAAGGCCTTATCCAACGCGTCTGGGGTGTGGGCGTAGTCAATCGCCACCAGCGGCTGGCCGGTCGGATTGATGCAGTCCATGCGGCCGGGTACCGGCAGCAGGCCGTGGCAGGCTAGCACGGCCTCTTCCAGCGGTACGCCCACGGCGCGCATGGCACCAATCACCCCCAGCAGGTTGGCCACGTTGTATTGGCCGATGACGGCGGTGCGCAGGCTGTGGCGCGCACCACCCTCCACGACCTCGAAGCACAGGCCACCGGCTTCGTAGCGGATGTTGTCGGCCTGCAGGCGCGCAATGTGGCGGCAGGAAAGCGTCCACACGTCCAAGCCGGTCAACGAAGCAGCCAGTTCCGCGCCTTGCGGGTCGTCCACATTCACCACGGCGGCTTGCAGACCGGGCCAGCGGAACAGCTCGGCCTTGGCTTGCCAATAGCCTTCGGTGCTACCGTGGTAGTCCAGGTGATCCTGGGTGAAATTGGTGAACACGGCAACGCGGATGCGGGTGCCGTCCAGGCGGCGTTCGACGATACCAATGCTGGAGGCCTCTATCGCGCATGCGCCCAGGCCCAAGTCCACAAAGCCACGGAACGCCTGCTGCAGGCGCACCGGGTCGGGGGTCGTCAGACCCGTGCTCAGCACATCGGGGGGAATTCCAATGCCCAAAGTGCCCACCATCGCACACGGGGCAAGCGTGAACAGCTTCGTTTTTGATAGCGCCTGTGCCAACCACCAGGCGGTGGAGGTTTTGCCATTGGTGCCGGTGATCGCCAGCACATCCAGGCTGTCGCTCGGTTGCTGGCAATAGGCCGCGGCAATGGGGCCGGTGGCGGCTTTCAGGCCGCTGTAGCTGGCGACCGCATCGCTGGCAAAGCCGAAGGCCTCGCAGCCCTCCTGCTCGACCAGGCAGGCGGCTGCACCCTGGGCCAGGGCGGCCTGCACAAACTGGCGACCGTCGACGGCGGCGCCCGGCCAGGCAATGAAACCGTCACCCGGCTGGATGGCGCGGCTATCCACTTGCAGGCTGCCGGTGACGCGGCTACGCAACCAGGCCACAGCCTCAATAGGGGTATGGAGTTGTAGCATCAGAACGACTCGTCCACAGCTTTGGAGACCACTTGGGCCTTGACGTCCAGGTCGGGTTGCACGCCCATCATGCGCAGGGTTTGCTGCACCACTTCACTGAACACCGGGGCGGCCACAATACCGCCAAAGTAGGAGCCTGCGCTGGGTTCGTCCACCATCACGGCAACGATGATGCGCGGCTTGTTGATCGGGGCCATGCCCGTAAACCAGGCGCGGTATTTGTTGCTGGCATAGCCTTTGCCGACCTGCTTGTGCGCGGTGCCGGATTTGCCCCCCACCGAGTAGCCCACGGTCTGCGCCAGCGGGCCGGTGCCGCCCGGGCCTGCGGCCATTTGCAACATTTTTCGGATGGCGGCGGCGTTGTGTGCCGAAAACACCCGCACGCCCACCGCCGGTTCGTCCGTCTTGAGCATGGTGGCCGGAATGATTTCGCCGTCGTGGGCAAACACGGTGTACGAATGCGCCATCTGGAACAGTGAAGCCGACAAGCCGTAGCCGTAGGACATGGTGGCCTGCTCAATGGGCCGCCAGGTCTTCCAGGGCCGCAACCGGCCTGACACCGCGCCGGGAAAGCTGATCTGCGGCTTCTGGCCAAAGCCGACGGCGGTGTAGGTGTCCCACATTTCATGCGGGGTCATACGCTGGGCGATTTTGGTGGCACCCACGTTGCTAGATTTCTGGATCACGCCTTCCACCGTCAACGCACCGTAGTTATGGGTATCGGTAATGGTAGAGCCCGTCACGGTGTAGCGGCCCGGCGAGGTATCGATGATGGTTTGCGGCGTGATGCGGCCCGCCTCCAACGCCATGCCGACGGTGATGGGCTTCATGGTGGAGCCCGGCTCGAAGGTGTCGGTCAGGGCGCGGTTGCGCAACTGCTCCCCGGTGAGGTTCTTGCGCTTGTCGGGCACGTAGCTGGGGTAGTTGGCCAGCGCCAGCACTTCGCCGGTGATGGCATCCAGCACCACCACGCTGCCCGCCTTGGCCTTGTTGGCCAGCACCGCATCGCGCAGCTTCTGGTAGGCGAAAAACTGCACCTTGCTGTCGATGCTGAGCTGGATTTCGCGGCCATCCACCGGCGGCACCTGGTCGCCGATGTCTTCCACCACCCGGCCCATGCGGTCTTTGATGACCCGGCGCGAACCGGGCTTGCCGCCCAGGTCCTTGTTGAAAGCCAGCTCAATGCCTTCCTGGCCGTTGTCTTCCACGTCGGTGAAGCCCACCACGTGGGCAATGGCTTCCCCTTCGGGGTACTGGCGCTTGTATTCCTTGCGCAAATAAATGCCTTTGATGCCGAGCGCCGCCACTTCCTGGGTGACGGGTTCGTCCACCTGGCGCTTGATCCACACGAAGCTCTTGTCCTCGTCCAGCTTTTTCTTCAGGTCGGCCAGCGGCATCTCCAGCAGCTTGGCCAGTTTCTTGATTTTTTCCGGGTCGGCATCGACGTCTTCGGGAATCGCCCAGATACTGGGCGCAATCACGCTGGAAGCCAAGATCAGGCCGTTGCGGTCCAGAATGCGGCCGCGGTTGGCGGGCAGCTCCAGCGTGCGGGCAAAGCGCACCTCGCCCTGGCGCTGGAAGAAGGCATTCCCAATCACCTGGATGTAGGCGGCACGGGCGGTCAGCCCGATAAAGCCGATGGCAATGGCGGCCACGACCAGCTTGCTGCGCCATACCGGTGTTCGGCTGGCCAGCAAGGGGCTGGACGTGTAACGTACGCTGCGGCTCATGGCGTCTTCACCGCAACGGGTTCTACCGTCACATACTGGGTGATAGCGGGCGTACTGGTGCGCATCTGCAGCTGCTCTTTGGCCAGCTTTTCCACCCGCAGGGGCGTGGCCTGGGCGCGTTTTTCGACCTGCAGGCGCTCGTTTTCAATTTCCAGCTTGAGCGACAGGGCGATAGCCCGGTCTACCTCGACAAACAGGCTGCGCGAGTCGTACTGCACCCGCACCAGGTACAGCGCACTGGCGACCACCGCCAGCATCAGCACCAGGTTCAACCGGGTCATGGCGCAGCCGTCCTGCGGGCCACGCGCATCACCGCGCTGCGTGCACGCTTGTTACCCGCCACTTCGGCCGCGCTGGGTTTGACCCGGCCCAACGCTTCCAGCTTCATCAGCGTGGTGCCGCCCAGCATCCAGCTCGGGGCGCGGCGGTCCACCACTTCACGCGCGTGTTTGGCGATGAATTGCTTGACGATGCGGTCCTCCAGCGAATGGAAGCTGATCACCACCAGACGGCCGCCCGGCTGCAGCACCCGCAGGCTGGCGTCTAGCGCGAGTTGCAGCTCTTCCAGTTCGGCATTGATGAAAATCCGAAAAGCCTGAAATGTCCGCGTGGCTGGGTTTTGGCCCGCTTCACGGGTTTTGACCGCGCTAGCCACGAGTTCGGCCAGTTCAGTGGTGGTTGATAAAGGGCCGCGTTCTTGGCGGCGAGCAACAATCGCCTTTGCAATGGGCCCAGCAAACCGTTCTTCGCCGTAGTCACGTACCACCTCTGCGATCTGTTGAACCTCGGCTGTTGCCAGCCACTCGGCCACACTCTCGCCGCGCGTGGGGTCCATGCGCATATCGAGTGGGCCGTCGAACCGAAAACTGAAGCCGCGCACCGGGTTGTCGATCTGCGGCGAACTGATACCCAGGTCCATCAACACCCCCGCCACGCTGGCGTCTGGCAAGGTATCCAGATGGCGAAAGCCCTGGTGGCGGATGGAAAACCGCGGGTCGGTAATGGTGGCGGCCTCGGCAATCGCTTCCGGGTCGTGGTCGAAAGCGATCAGGCGGTCCTGGGGGCCCAACTTGGACAGCAGCAGGCGCGAATGCCCGCCGCGACCGAAAGTGGCATCGACGTAAGTAGCCACAGCGCCATCGGCGCTGTGGGTTGAAGAGTCCGGCTTGTCGAGAAGAGCATCAACTGCTTCATCCAACAAGACGGTGGTATGTTTCCACAACGTATCCACCGTAGGGCCTTAGAAAGAAAAATCCTTGAACACTTCGGGCATCTCGCCCTGCATGGCTTTGGCTTCTTGCGCGTCGTAGGTGGCTTTGTCCCACAACTCAAAATGCCGCCCCATGCCCAGCAACACGGTCTCGCGCTGGATGCCTGCGCCTTCGCGCAACTCGGGCGACACCAGCACCCGGCCCGTGCTGTCCATCTCCACATCCATGGCGTTGCCCAGGAAGATGCGCTTCCACCACTGGGCAGACATGGGCAGTTCGGCAATCCGCTCGCGGAATTTCTCCCACTCGGGGCGCGGAAACAGCATCAGACAACCATGGGGGTGTTTGGTGATGGTCAGTTGGCCGCCCGCCGTCGCACTCAGCACGTCACGGTGCCGGGTCGGCACAGAGAGCCGCCCCTTGGCATCCAGACTGAGAGACGAAGCCCCTTGAAACACAACAACTGCCCACCCTTGCTATTGAGTGACAACCAAATGGACGATGCGAAGGCACTTTTCACCACTTAATTGCACTTTTTTGCACTGTATCAGGAAAAAAAGACTGCGCCCACCGGCAGCGCAGTATTTTTTCAATTAAATCAATGACTTAGCCTCAGTGTTGCATGTCGATTTGCGCAAAAAACGTTAAAAATTAAGCACTTAGAGAGGTTTGTGAATGTGCCGAATGAAACCGATGCATCAGGTGTAACAAAGATGACCGGTCACCCACTGCCAGAACGCGCACCTTGGCGGTGTCACAAAATATACCGCGACAGGTCTTCGTTCTTGCTCAGTTCCTGGAGTCGGGTGTCTACATAGGCAGCGTCGACCACCACCGTTTGCCCGGCCAACCGAGCGGCATCAAAGCTGATGTCGTCCAGCAAGCGCTCCATCACGGTGGACAAACGCCGCGCACCGATGTTCTCGGTACGCTCGTTTACGTCAAACGCGATCTGCGCCAATCGGGTGATGCCCTCGGGCAAAAACGCCAATGTCACAGCTTCGGTGGCCAGCAGTGCCTGGTACTGCTTGACCAGCGAGGCATGGGTTTGCACCAAAATCGCTTCAAAATCCTGTACCGACAGCGATTGCAGCTCCACCCGGATCGGAAACCGCCCTTGCAGCTCGGGGATCAAATCACTGGGTTTGCTCAAATGGAACGCGCCCGAAGCGATGAACAGGATGTGGTCGGTCTTGACCGTGCCGTACTTGGTAGACACCGTGGTGCCCTCCACCAGCGGCAGCAAATCGCGCTGCACGCCCTGGCGTGACACCTCCGCCCCGTTGCCTTCGCTGCGCGAGGTGACCTTGTCGATTTCGTCGATGAAGACAATGCCGTTCTGCTCGGCATTGAAGATGGCCTGGGTCTTGATGTCTTCCTCGTTGACCAGCTTGGCGGCCTCTTCTTCGACCAGCAGCTTCAGGGCTTCGCCAATCGGCAGCTTGCGGGTTTTACGCTTGGTCTGGCCGAGCTGGCTGAACATGCCGCGCAACTGCTCGGTCATCTCTTCCATGCCAGGCGGGCCCATGATCTCCATCTGCGCCTTGGCATCGGCCAGGTCGAGTTCGATTTCCTTGTCGTCCAACTGGTGTTCACGCAGCTTTTTGCGAAAACTCTGGCGGGCCGCGCTGTCCGGCGCATCGGCGGTGTGGCCATGCACTTCCAGGCCGCGCGCGGTGGGGATCAAAATATCCAGAATACGGTCTTCGGCAGCGTCCTCGGCACGGGCGCGCACTTTGCGCATCTCGGCCTCGCGGGTTTGCTTGACGGCGATGTCGGCCAGGTCGCGGATGATGGCATCCACGTCTTTGCCCACATAACCCACTTCGGTGAACTTGGTGGCCTCGACCTTGATGAAGGGCGCATCGGCCAGGCGCGCCAGGCGGCGGGCGATTTCGGTCTTGCCCACACCGGTGGGGCCGATCATCAAAATATTCTTGGGTGTGATCTCATGGCGCAGTGGCTCGGCCACCTGCTGCCTGCGCCAGCGGTTGCGCAGGGCGATCGCTACCGCCCGCTTGGCCTGGTGCTGGCCAACGATGTGCTTGTCCAGTTCGACAACGATTTCTTGGGGGGTCATGGAGGACATGGTTCAGTCCAGGGTTTCAATGATGTGGTTCATGTTGGTGTAGATGCACAGCTCGCCCGCGATCTCCAGCGATTTTTTGACGATCTGGGAGGCTGTCAACTCGGTGTTGTCCAGCAGCGCCTTGGCCGCCGAATGGGCGTAGGCGCCACCCGACCCGATAGCCACGATGCCATGCTCAGGCTCCAGCACGTCGCCGTTGCCGGTGATGATCAAGGACGCAGTGCTGTCGGCCACGGCCAACATGGCTTCCAGGCGGCGCAGCACGCGGTCGGTGCGCCAGTCTTTGGTGAGCTCGATGGCGGCGCGGACCAGATGGCCCTGGTGCTTTTCAAGCTTGCCCTCAAAGCGCTCAAACAAGGTAAAGGCATCGGCGGTTGCGCCTGCAAAGCCCGCCAACACGCGGTCGTGGTGCAGCTTGCGAACCTTGCGGGCCGTGCCTTTGATGATGATGTTGCCCAGCGTGACCTGGCCGTCGCCGCCAATGGCGACTTGCACGCCGTTGGGGGTTTGGCGGCGCACGCTGATGATGGTGGTGCCGTGAAATTGTTCCATGGGGTCTAGATAAGGGTGGGGGCGATGAAAGCAAGCGCACCCGGTGCACCAGGTGCGGCGCCGGGGCGAACGTTCAGTTCCGGCGCGGAACGACCGTTGCGTTTTCGTTGATGCCAATCACATTGAAGAAAATGGCCGCCAGGCGGTGCAACCCGGTAAATTGCACCTGGCGGCCCGCCGCATGCTGCTCGGCAGTCCAGTTCAGCACCGAACCCGCCGCCGAAAAGTCAATGCGCACCAGGGTGTCGCAGGCCACCACCACCAGTGCACTACCGCCCGACTGGGCATCCACCACCGCCAAGGCCTGCGAGGCATCGCCCAACACCAGGCCCGACAAGGCCCCCCGGGACACCGGAGCGGTGGACAAACCCGGAGACAGGGTGCGTATGCCCGCATCGGAGTCCTTGAAATCGGATGAACCAAAGGTGGACACGCCGACCGTCTCCCGTGGCCCAACTTTGTCCGGAGCATCCAGCACGACAAAACTGCAGAGTGCGGCCTGCCAGGCTGGTGGCGAGACCTCGTAGGTGATGCAGTATTCCAGCGCCACCATGTCAAAGGCATCCTGGCTATGCAATATGCGCAGCAGCGCCAGGCGCACACGCCACCACTGCGGGTGGGCCGTGGCATCGCCCGACATGGTGTGGCCCTTCAAAACGTCTTGCAAGTGCTCCACGTCGGCAAAGACCAGTTGCACCGGCTGCTCGGCCCATGTTTCAAAAACCTCGACCAGTCCTGGCACGGCAGAACTGTCCACCACGCCCAGGCTGGCCCAGCCGATCTGCACCGACGCGGGGGCTCGTAATTGCAGGGCGGCTTGCAGGCTGGCAACGGATGTGGCACTCAAAACAGCTGGACAGGCCCAGGTGAAGCTCCCCCCGTGCCCTGCTGCCGCCACGTTCGGCAGCGCAATACTTTCCGGCGGCAACCCGGCCTGGTCGGGGATCGAAAACCAGGCGGGCGCAGTGCGTCCAAAACGGCCCGCGAAATCGATGGCTTCGGTGTCAAAACGGTCTTGCTGGTTGGTGGCACGGTACAGGTCAAACAGCGCCGCCCAGACCTCGCCGCGGGCCGGTGGTACGGGGTGCTGCCGGAGCAAGGTCAAAAGAGCCTCCTCGGCCCCCGCGATGTCGCCATTGGCAAAGCGGATGGCGGCCTCTTCCAGTTCGGGGTTGTGTTCGTAGACACCCGTGTCCAGATCGGGCAAGTCCAGATCCAGGGGTACAGACTCGGCCGCTTTCTGGGCCGTTTCGGGAACCCCAAAGTCAAAATCCAGGTTCAGGCTGTGGTCCAGCGCGGCCAGCATGTCCACCACCGGCTCGGCGCTCGGTGGCGGCGGGTTCCATGCCCGCTCGTCGCGCAACGGCGATATATCGGTGGGTGCATAGGCATTGGACAGGCGGGCCGCCGCCTGGGTAGGCAGCGGGGCTGGCTCGGTGGCGGCGTAGGCACGGGTCTGGCCAGGAGGATGCAGGGGCTGAGCAGGCTGCAAACCGGCATGGCCCGACAGCCGCACCGGCTGGCTCGCGCCGGTATCTTTGGCCTTCCACCACTGGCGGGACATTTGCGCTTCGATGTCGTCGATCTTTTTGATCGTGCCGGCGCGGTCGTCCAGCTTGGACTGCATGCTGCTCTGGAAGAAGGAGGGCCGCTCTACCGCGTCGGACGAAGGATGCGCCTCGCGCTGGCGCAGCTTGCGCAGCTGGTCAAACTCGCGGCGGCGCACGAAGTCGTTGCGCTTTTTTCGCTCAATCATCTCCTTGAGCATCTGCTTGCTGTACTGGCTTTCCTTGTCGAGCTCGGGCTGGTCCAGGTCGGACCAGTTCGTCGTGGGATTGCGGACGAACTTGACGACCTTTGACAGCAGACCCGAAGGTTCGTTTGGTGGCATGGTGGCAGCAGCGCAGCAGCAGGTTGAGATACCGAGGGATCAGTCGCCGAACATTTTCTGTTTCAGCTCACGGCGCTGCTGGGCTTCCAGCGACAGCGTGGCCGTGGGGCGGGCCAGCAAGCGGCCCACGCCGATGGGTTCGCCGGTTTCGTCGCAGTAACCATAGTCGCCCGCGTCGATGCGGTTGATGGATTGCTCGATCTTCTTGAGCAGCTTGCGTTCGCGGTCACGGGTGCGCAGCTCCAGGGCGTGCTCTTCTTCGATGGTGGCACGGTCGGCCGGATCGGGCACGACCACGGTGTCTTCGCGCAGATGCTCGGTGGTTTCACCGGCATTGTTGAGCATGTCCTGCTTGAGCACCGTGAGCTTGAGGCGGAAGAAAGCAGTCTGCTTTTCGTTCATGTACTCGGAGTCGGGCATGGCCAGGACTTCGGCATCGGTCAACTGGTCGGCCGGGGTGGTCTTCCAGTTGTTCGCCAGCTTGGGGTCTTTCTTGGCGGCCACGTGGGGCGGCGGCGCAATCATCGGCTCAGGCGCGCTCTGCATGTAGCTGGACTTGGCCGCGGTGGACGCGACTGCAGGCGCCATGGATGGCACCGTCAGCTGCGCCAGGCGCGACGAAGGACGCACGCTCTTGGCCGGAATCGACGTGTAGCGGGGACTGGTCTGCGCCGCCGCGGGGGCTTCGGTAGCAGCCGCCACGGGGGCGGGGGTGGGCTTGGGCGCTGTGGTCACTTTGGTAGTACTCATGGTTGGCGCGGGGCTTTAGCGTCCCGCAATCTGCATCATTTTGGTTCTGTGTGTCACACCAAACACTGTTCCATGCCTTGCAAAAAGATGTCCTTGGGCAATTCGATCCCGATAAACACCATTTTGCTGCCGCGCTTTTCGCCTGCAGCCCATTCCGGGCCCAGGTCGCTGCCCATCAGCTGGTGTACGCCCTGGAAAATGACTTTACGCTCGGTACCCTGCATATTCAAGACACCTTTGTAGCGCAACATGCGCGGGCCGTAAATATTGACGATGGCGCTCAGGAAGTCTTCCAGCTTGGCCGGGTCGAAGGGCCGGTCGGACTTGAAGACAAAGCTCTGCACGTCGTCGTCATGGTGGTGGTGGTGCCCACCGCCATGCCCATCCTCAGCGCCATGGTCATGGCTGTGCGAGGGGTGGTCGCAGTGTTCGCCCTCGGCATGGTCATGGCCGGCGTGGTCGTCTTCTTTCAGGAAGTCGGGGTCGATGTCGAGCTTGGCGTTCAGGTTGAAGCCGCGCAGGTCGAACACCTCGCTCAGGGCCACTTCGCCGAAATGCACGGCTTTTTGCGGCGCACGCGGGTTCATGTGCTTGAGGCGGTGGATGAGCGCATCGACTTCGGCGGGCTCCACCAGGTCGGTCTTGCTGATGAAGATCTGGTCGGCAAAACCCACCTGGCGGCGGGCTTCCTGGCGTTCGTTGAGCTGGGTGGCGGCGTGCTTGGCATCCACCAGGGTCAGGATCGAGTCCAGCAGGTAGCTTTCGGCAATCTCATCGTCCATGAAAAAGGTCTGCGCCACCGGGCCGGGGTCGGCCAGGCCGGTGGTTTCAATGACCACACGGTCAAAGTCCAGCAGGCCCTTGCGTTTTTTGGCAGCCAGCAGGCTCAGGGTGGCGCGCAGGTCTTCGCGGATGGAGCAGCAGATGCAGCCGTTGTTGAGCTGGATGATCTGCTCGCCGGGCTCGGACACCAGGATTTCGTTGTCGATATTCTCTTCGCCAAATTCATTCTCGATGACGGCGATCTTCTGGCCGTGGGCTTCGGTCAGCACGCGCTTGAGCAGCGTGGTTTTGCCTGAGCCCAGAAAGCCGGTCAGGATGGTGGCGGGAATGAGTGCCATAGGTTCTTTCATTGCTAACTTTTCACCGGGGGCCGCGCGGCCCACCCGATTTCGTGGAAATTAACAGGTGGGGAGTGTAGCGGCCAATTCAATCCGCATCCGCGGCGGCTCATTTACGCAAAATCACCAGGCCTTTGAGGTATTCGCCCTCGGGGAAGTTGACCGTCATCGGGTGGTCGGGTGCGCCGCCCAGGCGCTCGCTGATATAACCGTCCACCCCCGCATCGATGCCCGCCGAGGCGACAATTTTGTGGAACAGGTCGGCGTTGATGCCGCCCGAGCAGGAATAGGTGAACAGCACGCCGCCCGGCTCCAGTATCTTGAAGGCCAGGCGGTTGATGTCCTTGTAGGCCCGGGCCGCACGGTCGGCATGGGCCGCCGTGGGGGCAAACTTGGGTGGGTCCAGCACGATGCAGTCAAAGCTCTGGCCCTGCGCAGCAAACTGGCGCAGCGAGGCGTTCACGTCGGCATCCATGAACGTGGCGCACTCGGGCGCAAAACCGTTCAGCGCCACATTGGCCGCCGCCCGCTCCAACGCCGGGCCGGACGAGTCGATGGAGGTCACGTGGCCCATGGATCCCCCGGCACGCATGCCTGCCAAGGCCGCCACGGTGAATCCCCCGGTGTAGCTGAAGCAGTTCAGCACCCGCTGGAACTGCAGGCGCTGGGCGTAGCGGGCCATCTTCTGGCGGCTGTCGCGCTGGTCCAGGTAGAAGCCGGTTTTGTGGCCCTCGGCAATGTCCAGCGTGAGGCGCCAGTCGTGTTCCTGGATGGTCAGCTCGGTCGGGCCCTCGCCGCGCAGCCAGCCGGTGGCGGGCTCCAGGGCTTCGAGGGCGCGGCTGCTGGCGTCGGACCGCTCGTATAGTTTGGTCAGGCCGGTGGCGGCCAGGATGGCGTCGATGAGGACGTCTTTCCAGCGCTCCACCCCGACAAACAAAAACTGCGCCACCAGCGTGTCGCCGTAGCGGTCCACGATCAGCCCGGGCAGGCCGTCGGATTCGCCGTGGATCAGGCGCATGCCGTCACTATTGATGTCAAATCGGGCCCTAGCGCTTATGGCATGGGCGACAGCAGCTATAAAAAACGCAGCATCTATGCGCTGGGCCTCGTCAAAGCTCCAGGCGCGTGCGCGGATCTTGGAGCTGGGGCTGAACGCCGCCCAGGCCAGAAACTGGCCTTCGCTGGACTCGACGCGCACGGTTTCGCCTGCGTCGGCACCGCCCCGGGCGATGGCAGATTCAAAAATCCAGGGGTGGCGGCGCTGCAAAGAGCGCTCTTTGCCTTCACGGAGACGGATGGTTTTCATGGGGCGGATTGTCACCGCTTTACCGGCGCAGGCGCATTTTGCCCACAAGAGCCCCGGATGGGCCATCCTTGCGGCACGTCAATGTTTAGCCGGATGGCGTGTTTTCACCGGCCACCCCACCAATAATGGCGCAGACCCACAAGGAATCTCACACACCATGGCACCACCACCGCCCCCTTTCCACGCCTGGGCCCTGGCTGCAGGCCTGGCAGCTGCGCTGTCGGGCTGCAACCAACCGCCCCCGCCCGGCTGGTCGGGCTACGCCGAGGGGGACTATGTGTATGTGGCCGCGCCGGTGGCGGGCACCCTCACCACCCTGTCGGTGCAGCGCGGCCAGGCGGTAGACCAGAACGCCCCGCTGTTTGCGCTGGACGACCAGCTGGCCCAGGCCGCGCGGGCCCAGGCCGAGGCCGCCGTGCAGGTGGCCCAGGCCCAATGGCGCAACGGCACCCAGGGCCGCCGCAGCGACGAGATCGCCGTCATCCAGGCCCAACTGGCCCAGGCGCGGGCCCTGGAGCAGCGCACGCGCACCGAGCTCCAGCGCCAGCAGCAACTGGTCAACCAGAACTTCATTTCCCGCGCCCACCTGGACGACGCCATCACCGCCGCCGCCCAGGCCCGCGACCGGGTGGCCGAACTGGCCGCCGCGCTGCGCGTGGCCCAGTTGCCCGCCCGCCAGGACGAACAAGCCGCCGCCCGGGCCACCACCGACGCGGCCCAGCAGGCCCTGGCCCAGCAGCTGTGGCACACCCAGCAGGCGCACCAGACGGCCCCGGCCGCCGCGCTGGTGGCAGACACCTATTTCCGGGTCGGCGAATACGTGCCCGCCGGGCAGCCGGTGCTGGCCCTGCTGCCGCCGCAAGGGCGCAAGGCGCGGTTCTTTGTGGCCGAGTCGGCCCTGGGGGGCCTGGCCATCGGGCAGGCCGTGCGCATCCAGTGCGATGGCTGTGGCCCGCCCATTGCCGCGCGCATCAGCTTCATCGCCCCGCAGGCGGAGTACACGCCACCGGTGATTTACTCCAACGCCCAGCGGGCCCGGCTGGTGTTCATGGTCGAGGCCCGCCCTGCCCTGGCCGATGCCGCCCGGCTCCATCCGGGCCAGCCGCTCGACGTGTTTCCCGCGCCCGGCCCATGAACACCGCATCCACCCCCGCCCAGTGGGCGATTGACGTCCACGGCCTGACCAAGCGCTACGGCGAGCGGGCCGTGGTGGACGGCATCGCGCTGCAAATCCGCCCGGGCCGGATCTGCGGCTTTCTGGGGCCCAACGGCAGCGGCAAGACCACCACCATCCGCATGCTGTGCGGCCTGCTCACGCCCGATGCCGGGGAAGGCACCTGCCTGGGGCTGGACATCCGCCGCGAGGCGCGGGCCATCAAGCACCAGGTGGGCTACATGACCCAGAAATTCGGCCTGTACGAAGACCTGTCGATCCGCCAGAACCTGGATTTCATCGCCCGGCTGTTCGAGCTCCCGGCACGCAAGCAGCGGGTCGACGAGGCACTGGAACGCCTGGGCCTGGGCAGCCGCCAGCACCAGCTGGCCGGGGCCTTGTCGGGCGGCTGGAAGCAGCGCCTGGCCCTGGCCGCCTGCCTGTTGCACGCGCCCCGGCTGCTGCTGCTGGACGAGCCCACCGCAGGCGTGGACCCGAAGGCGCGGCGCGAGTTCTGGGACGAAATCCACCGCCTGGCCGCCGAAGGCATTACCGTGCTGGTGTCCACCCACTACATGGACGAGGCCGAGCGCTGCCACGAGCTGGCCTACATCGCCTACGGCCAGTTGCTGGCCCGAGGCACGGCGGCCCAGATCATTGCCCAGGCCCAGCTCAGCGTGTGGTCGGCCAGCGAGCCCGGCGACCCCGACGGCGCCACCCTCACGGCCATGGCGGCGCAGGTCAAAACCGCCCCCGACATCCTCAGCGTGGCCGCCTTTGGGTCGGCGGTGCACGTGGCCGGGCAGACCGAGGCCGCGGTCGAGGCCGCCATCGCCCCCTGGCGCAACCACGCGGCGCTGCGCTGGGAACGCAGCGCGCCCAACCTGGAAGACGTGTTCATCAGCCTGATCGCCCGCACCGGCGACAACTTTGCCGCGCCGCTGGCGGCCACCGCGCCATGAAGCAGCGTTTCAGCTGGATGCGGCTGCTGGCCATCTTTATCAAGGAATGCCAGCAAATCCTGCGCGACCGCCCCACCTTCGCGATGGCGGTGGGGGTGCCCATCCTGCAGCTGGTGCTGTTTGGCTACGCCATCAACACCGACCCCAAGGGCTTGCCCACCGCACTGGTCAGCAGCGACACCGGGCCGATGGCGCGCAGCCTGGTGGCGGCGCTGCAAAACAGCGGCTATTTCCACATCACCCACACCGGCACCAGCGAAGCCGAGGGCGACCGGCTGGTGGAGGACGGCGCCGTCCAGTTTCTGGTGGTGGTGCCGCCCGACTTCTCGCAGCGCGTGGTGCGGGGCGAGCAGCCCACGGTGCTGGTCAGCGTCGATGCCACCGACCCGGCCGCCTCGGGCAATGCGATTGCCGCGCTCGGCCAGCTGGTCCCCGTGGCCCTGCGCCACGAGCTGCAAGGCCCGTTGCGGGCACGCCAGCCCGGCGCCCCGGCCTTTGACCTGCGCATCCACCGCCGCTACAACCCCGAGGGGCTGTCGCGCTACAACATCGTGCCGGGGCTGATCGGCACCATCCTGACCATGACCATGGTGATGCTGACCGGCCTGGCCATGACCCGCGAACGCGAGCGCGGCACCATGGAAAACCTGCTGGCCACGCCAGTGCGCCCGGTGGAAGTCATGGTCGGCAAGATCCTGCCCTATGTGCTGCTGGGCTACCTGCAGCTGGGGGTGATTCTGGTGGCGGCCTGGGCCCTGTTCGAGATTCCCATGGTGGGCAGCTTTGGCCTGCTGATGGCGATGATTGGCGTGTTCATGCTGGCCAACCTGGCGGTGGGCTTTACCTTCTCTACGCTGGCGCGCAACCAGTTGCAGGCCATGCAGGCCACCTTCTTTTTCTTTTTGCCGTCGATGCTGCTGTCGGGCTTCATGTTTCCGTTCCGGGGCATGCCGCTGTGGGCGCAACGGGTGGGCGAGGTGCTGCCGCTGACGCACTTTCTGCGCATCGTGCGCGGCATTTTGCTCAAGGGCAACGGCCTGGCACAGCTGTGGCCCGAGCTGTGGCCCATGCTGGCGTTTCTGGCGGTGGCGGGCACCGTGGCCCTGCTGCGCTACCGGCAGACGCTGGACTAGTCGCCAGCGCTGCGCTTGGCCCGGGGGTGGGCTGCGTCGTAGACCTTGGCCAGGTGCTGGAAGTCCAGCCGGGTGTAGACCTGGGTAGTGCTGATGTTGGCGTGGCCCAGCAGCTCCTGCACCGCCCGCAGGTCGCCGCTGCTTTGCAGCACATGGCTGGCAAACGAGTGGCGCAGCATGTGCGGGTGCACCGGGGTGGCGGTGCCGGCCAGACGGCTGCGGCGGCGCAGGCGCTGCCACACCGAGGCGGCGGTCAGGCGGGTGCCGTAGCGGCCCAGAAACAGGGCGGCCGACAGGTCGGTGCCCTGCCCTTCGGCGCGCATGGCCAGCCAGGCCTGTAGTGCGGCCACAGCAGTTTGGCCAATCGGCACGATGCGCCGCTTGCTGCCCTTGCCCAGCACATGGGCCTCGCCCGCGGCCAGATCGACCCAGCCCTTGGCCGAGGGGCCGGGCGCGGCATCCAGCCCGGTCAGCTCGCCGACCCGCAGGCCGCCGCCGTACAGCAGCTCGACCATGGCCGCGTCGCGGGCTTCCAGCCAGGGGTCATCGGCCTCGTTGTCAAAATCGGCAAAGGCCACGGCCTCGTCCAGCCCCAGGGCCTTGGGCAGCGGCTTGGCGGCTTTGGGTGCGCGCACGTCCTGCACCGGGTTGGTGGCCACCAGGCCCTGGCGGCCCAGCCAGACGTAAAACCCGCGCCAGCCCGACAAGATGAGCGCAATGCCGCGCCCGCTGCGGCCCTGGCCGTGCATCTGTGCCACCCAGCGGCGGATGTGGTGCTGGGCCACCTCGGTCAGCGCCACCCCGGCGGTGTCGGCCAGTGCGCCCAGCTTGGCCAGGTCCAGTGTGTACAGGGCCAGCGTGCGCTCGGCCAGGCGCTTTTCAAAGCGCACGTAATCCAGGTATTGGGCGACCAGCGCAGGGACCATTTAGACCCGCAGGCGCGACAGGGCGGCCCCGGCCAGCTCGGCGATGCGCTCCAGAAAGTCGGTGCCCATGGCCGACTCAAAGCGCTGGCCGTCGGGCGAAGCCAGCACCAGCATGCCAAAGGCCGGGCTGGGGCTGTTGAGCACCCCGGTGCGCAGCGGCATCAGGGCGATGGACATGGCGGCCGCCGGGTTGGCCAGCCAGCTGACCGCCTCGAAGCCGGAATTCACGCCGCAAAACGGCGCGGTCAGCGACGAGGCAAAGATCTTTGCGTCTTCGCTCACGCCCTGGGCCCAGGCGGCCTGGGCGTATTCGTCGGCCACGCCCCAGACCTTGATGGCCACCTGCGGCACCGAGAACTGCACCTCGATCTCGTGGGCGATACGCTCGGGCAGGTCGCCGGGCGCACGCGTCAGCAGCAGGCTGCGGGCCCAGCGCTGCAGCTTGTCGGCAATGATCACGTTCTCGTTGCCGTTGCGCACCATGTCCATGATGCGGTGCTCCAGGCCCTTGATCTTTTCGCGCAGCATCTCGGCCTGCCGCTCCTGCAGGCTGACCGCCCGGTTGCCGTGCGGGCTGGTGAGCTGCACCGAGGCCAGCACCTGCGAATGGCGCTCGAAGAACTCGGGCGTGTTGCTCAGGAAGTTGGCGATGTCTTCTTCGGTGATGGGGTTTTGGGTGTTCATGGTCATGGGGAAATGGAGTCTGGAATGGTAATGCTGCCGTCGAATACGGTGGTGGCCGGGCCGGTCATGCGCACGGGCTGGCCCAGGCCCTCCCACTCGATGGTCAGGGGGCCGCCACGGGTGTCTACATCGACCCGCGCGTCCAGCAGGCCCAGGCGGATGCCCGCCACCACCGCAGCGCACGCGCCGGTACCGCAGGCCAGGGTCTCGCCCGCGCCGCGCTCGAACACCCGCAGGCGGACGTGGCCGCGGTTCACCACCTGCATGAAGCCGACATTGACCCCGTTGGGGAAACAGGGCTGGGCCTGCACCAGCGGGCCGGTGGTCTGTACCGGGGCCGCATCCACATCGTCCACCAGCAGCACGGCATGCGGATTGCCCATGGACACAACTGCTACGCTTTCAATAGCTTCTTGCGCCGATGGAATAAGCACTAGAGGCCATTTTTGCCATGTATGGGCAGCCACGGGCTGCAGGCCTTGCGGATCGAAAGGAATCTGCGCCAGGTCGAACACCGGCAGGCCCATGTCCACCGTCACGCGGCCATCGGGCTGCATGTTCAGCTGCAGCACGCGCTCCATGGTTTGCACCCGCACGCTGCGCTGGGTGGTCAGCCCCCGGCTGTGGACGAAGCGCATGAAGCAGCGCGCGCCATTGCCGCAGTGCTCCACCTCGCCGCCGTCGGCGTTGTGGATGGCGTACTCGAAGTCGATGCCCGGGGCGCTGGCGGCGCGCACCGACAAAATCTGGTCTGCGCCCACGCCGAAGTGGCGGTCGGCCAGAAAGCGGTACTGCTCCCGGCTCAGGCCCAGGCGGCCCTGGGTCTCGTCGAGCACCACAAAGTCGTTGCCCGCGCCCTGCATTTTGGTGAATGGAATGTGCATGGGGGAATTATCGGCGCTGGCAGGCAGCCTGCCGGGGCGGCCTGGAATTTCGTGCAGCTATTGAAAAGATAGCTTGCTACGCCGATGAAATAAGCGCTAAGGGCCTATTTCATTCATAAAAGTGTGAAGCCCACCGATAAGCCGGATTCTGTGCGCGAAGGTTGCCCCTCGTGTGACCGCCATTAATCTGGGCCGGGGATCGCTCGCCCGGCTCGGTGCTACCTACCCGCCAACTCAGGGGGCCCCGTCAACGTTGGCCTATTTGGTATTGCTGCGCGTAGAGATTGCCCGTTTCACCCGAATCGGGCTCTGCCCGATTCGGGTGCTGTGCTGTCCCGGCTTGCGCCGGGGCGTGCGGCTTACGCCACCCGCGTGCCAGCTTACGCTGACACCGCACAGACCACCCTCGGGGGTTGTCCAATTCGACTCGTCTCTGTTGCTCTAATCCTCACCTCACGGTGGACAGCCATTAGCTGCTACGCTGCCCTATGCAGTCCGGACGTTCCTCCAGTGCCTGGTTTCCCAGATTGCACCAGCGGCGGTCTGGCGGGCTTCACAGGTGCATTATCGCAGTGCCACAATGGTTTATTTCCCCCGCCCATCAAAAGGAGACCTATGCCCGCCCACACCATCCTGCACACCATTGGCAACACCCCGCACATACGCGTCCAGCGCCTGTTTGGCCCGGGGGCCAATGTGTGGATCAAGTCCGAGCGCAGCAACCCGGGCGGCTCCATCAAGGACCGGATTGCGCTGTCCATGGTCGAGGATGCCGAAAAATCCGGCATGCTGCAACCCGGCGGCACCATCATCGAGCCCACCTCGGGCAATACCGGTGTAGGCCTGGCCATGGTGGCGGCGGTCAAGGGCTACAAGCTGGTGCTGGTGATGCCCGACAGCATGTCCATCGAGCGCCGCCGCCTGATGCTGGCCTACGGCGCCACGTTTGACCTGACCCCCCGCGAAAAGGGCATGAAAGGGGCTATCGCCCGCGCCCAGGAGCTGGTGACCGCCACGCCGGGCAGCTGGATGCCGCAGCAGTTCGAGAACCCCGCCAACATCGCGGTGCACGTAGCCACCACCGCCCAGGAAATCCTGGCCGACTTTCCCGATGGGCTGGACGCGCTGATCACCGGCGTAGGCACCGGCGGCCACATCACCGGCTGCGCCCAGGTGCTGAAGGCGGCCTGGCCAAATTTAAAGGTGTTTGCAGTCGAACCATCGGCCTCGCCCGTCATCTCGGGCGGCGCACCGGCCCCGCACCCGATCCAGGGCATTGGCGCAGGCTTTATTCCCAAGAACCTGGATGTGTCGCTGCTGGACGGCGTGATCCAGGTCGATGCCGAACCGGCCCGTGAGATGGCCCGCCGCAGCGCCCGCGAAGAGGGCATGCTGGTGGGTATCTCCAGCGGTGCCACGCTGGCGGCGATTGCCAAAAAGCTGCCCGAGTTGCCCGCAGGCGCACGGGTGCTGGGCTTCAACTACGACACCGGCGAGCGCTATTTGTCGGTAGACGGGTTCTTGCCCGTCTAAACCCCAGCCATTGGCACGGGCAGGCAGCCCGTGGCCTCGATTTCCATCAGCAGGTCGGCGCGGCACACGTCGGCCTGCACATACACCCGCACGGCGGCAGGCGGCAGATGGGCGTCCAGCACGGACCGCACGGCCTCGAAGTCCGCCGCGTGGCGCACGTACACCTTGTACTGCAACGCGGCCAGGGTCCAGTCCCGGGTGTCTGCCGCCCGGTTGGCCTGGGCCAGCAGTACGGCGATGTTGCGCAGGGTTTCTTCGGTTTGCGCGCGCACATCCCCGGCGTGCACGCTCTGGTGCCCGACGATGCTGGCGGTGCCGCTGATGAACAACCAGCACTGCCCCGACAGCGTGGCCAATGCCGCACGCGAAAACGACGGCGTGCGCGGCCCGTATTGGTCGGGGTAGAAGTAAGCACTGACCTGGCGCGGGTTTTCTATGGCCAACGGCGGCACTTTGGCGGCCAGAAAATACACCTGCAAGCCACCGCTGTGGGTACCCAGCGCACAGGCGGCGGGTGCGTCGGCCAGGAATGGCCGGGCCATCTTGCGAAAGGCATCCTGCCGCCCGATGTTGAACTGCAGATAGCGCTCCATGCCGCAGGTATCGGTGTTGATGCCCGAAAAGTAGTTCCACACCCGCAGCAGATGCGGGTAGCCCAGCGACTCCAGCGCGGCAAACACGGCCAGGTACACCTGCTCCGAGGCCTGTTGCAGCAGCGATGGCCGCAACGGGTCGTAACCGCCGCCGGGGTAATGCCCTACATCGCTGTCGGTATCCGGGATGCAGATGGCACCGAACAGCACCTCGTCTGTCATGGCGTAGTGCAGCAGGCCCTGCGTGCCGGTGCGCACCGGCTGGTCGGTTTGCCACAGCTCCAGCACATCGCCGGTCTGGCCGAGTACGGGGGTGGCGATCTCCAGCACGGAGGTCGGCGATGCAGTGCGGCCAAACCGCACGGCCCCCAGGGCTGCCGGGGCCGCATGGGGGGGCCCGGTATCGCGGGACAGGTAGTGCAAAGACAGCAGCGGGGAAATGGGTGCCGGACTCAAGGGCATAGGGGACAAGGCGTTTTCGATCGGGGGCAAGAGGGGCAGGAGGGGCTCGGGCGGTGTCGCGTGCCCATAATAAACCCATTCCAGACCCCGTTTTCAGGGTGCAAGCGGTGCCAGCCACCTGGACGCGGCGGGTGGGGTGCCAAGTAAAATCTGCATCTTCCTGATGCGGTCGATGTCCGTCCGGGCCCCTGTGACCCCCGCAATTTGAAGGCCGCCCATGACCGTATTGACACCTGTGCCCACCCCCATTCCTTGCGACGTACTGGTCATCGGCGGCGGCCCGGCAGGCTCCACGGCGGCCACTTTGCTGGCCGAGCGGGGCTACACCGTGGTGCTGCTGGAAAAAGCCCACCACCCGCGCTTCCACATCGGCGAATCCCTGCTGCCCGCCAACCTGCCCCTGCTGGACAAGCTGGGCGTGCTGGAACAGGTGAAGGCCGTGTCGATGGAAAAGTGGGGCGCAGAATTTGTCTCGCCCTGGCACGCACAGAAAAGCGCCACCTTCCACTTTGCCGACGCGTGGGACAAGTCCATGCCGTTCTCCTACCAGGTGCGGCGTTCGGTGTTTGACGAAATTTTGATCCGCAACGCCGCCACCAAGGGTGCCGAGGTCATCGAAGGCTGCCGCGTGCGCGGTGTGGACTTTGCCCCCGACCAGAGCGGCGCCACCGTCCACGCCGAACACGACGATGGCCGCCAGGGTGCGTGGCAGGCCCGCTACGTCATCGACGCGTCCGGGCGCGACACCTTTCTGGGCAAAAAGTTTGCGTCCAAAAAGCGCAACCCCAAGCACAACAGCTCGGCCCTGTACGGCCACTTCACCGGGGCCCGGCGCCACGACGGCCAGGACGCAGGCAACATCACCATCTTCTGGTTCGACCACGGCTGGATCTGGTTCATTCCGCTGGCCGACGGCACCACCAGCGTGGGCGCGGTGGTCTGGTCGTACTACCTGAAGACCCGCAGCCGGCCGGTGCAAGACTTCTTTCTGGCCACCCTGGCCATGAGCCCAGCCCTGTCCGAGCGCCTGGCGGGGGCCACACTGGTCTCGGAGGTGGAGGTGACCGGCAACTTCTCGTACAGCTGCGACCAGACCCACGGCCCCAACTACCTGCTGCTGGGCGACGCCTTCACCTTCATCGACCCGGTGTTTTCCTCGGGCGTGATGCTGGCCATGAACGGCGGCTTTGTCGGGGCCGAGACGGTGGACACCTGCCTGCGCGAACCCGCCCGCGCGGCCCAGGCGCTGCGCCACTTCGACCAGCAAACCCGGCTCGGACCAAAAGAGTTCTCGTGGTTCATCTACCGCGTCACCAACCCCACCATGCGCGACCTGTTCATGGAGCCCCGCAACGACTTCCGCGTCAAGGAAGCCCTGCTGTCCATGCTGGCGGGCGATATTTTCGGCAAAACCCCCATCTGGAACTCTCTGCGCATCCTGAAGGGCATTTACTACACCGTCTGCCTGTTCAATTTTCAGCGCACCTGGCAGGCCGTGCGCCGCCGCCGGAGCAATATCCGCGTTTTGGATACCGGGAGCCTGTAGCCTTTGCCAACCCATCGGTTTTTTCGCGGCATACGGCAGAGCGTGGACGCGTTGCGCCTGCGCCTGGGCCTGCTGTTCTTTGCCGTGGTGTGCATGGACTGGACCGTGCTGGCCATGCCCCTGTACTGGCTGCTGCCGCGGGCGGCGGGCACCTGGGTGGGGCGCTGGGGTATCACCCTGGTATTCCGCGAGTATTTGCGCGGCCTGAAATGGATCGGTGCCTGCCAGTTTGACCTGTCGGCGCTGGACGCCCTGCGGGACGCGCCAGGCATGGTGATTGCGCCCAACCACCCCTCGCTGCTGGATGCGGTGCTGGTGATCTCGCGCCTGCCCCACGTGTCGTGCGTGATGAAGGCCGAGCTGATGGACAACCTGCTGCTGGGCGCCGGGGCCCGGCTGGCACGCTATATCCGCAACGACTCGCTGCGCTCCATGGTGCAACTCGCGGTGGCCGATGTGCGCAAAGGCAACCACCTGCTGCTGTTCCCCGAAGGCACGCGCACCACCCAGCTCCCCGTCAACCGGCTGCAAGGCACGGTAGGGCTGATCGCCAAGCAGGCCCAGGTGCCGGTGCAAACCGTGTTTATCGAGACCAATTCACCCTTCATGGGCAAAGGCTGGCCGCTGCTGCGCCGCCCGGCCATGCCCATGGTCTACCGGGTGCGGCTGGGTCGGCGCTTTGACCCGCCGGACAACGTGGAGGCCTTTGCCCGCACGCTGGAGCAGTATTTCCACACCGAGCTGGCTGGTGCCATGCTGCCCGACCTGCCCGTGACCGAACATTCCCGCTAAATGACCTCTGCCTCCACCACCCATCTCGTGCTGATCCCCAGCTACAACCCTGGCATCAAGGTGGCCGCCACCGTGCGCTCCGCCCGCGCCCACTGGAACCCGGTGTGGGTGGTGGTGGACGGCAGCACCGACGGCAGCGCCGCCCTGCTGCAGGCCATGGCCGCCACCGATCCCGGCCTGCAGGTGCTGGTGCTGCCGCACAACGTGGGCAAGGGCGCGGCGGTGTTGCAGGGGCTGGACCGGGCCGCGGCGCAGGGCTTCAGCCACGTGCTGACCATGGACTCCGACGGCCAGCACCCGGCAGAGCTGATCCCGTCCTTCATGGCCACCTCGCAGCAGCAGCCTGCCGCCATGGTGCTGGGCGTGCCGGTGTTTGCCGCCGATGCGCCCCAGCTGCGCGTGCAGGGCCGCAAGATCTCCAACGGCTGGGCCAACCTGGAGACGCTGTGGGCAGGCATTGGCGACTCGCTGTTTGGCTTTCGGGTCTACCCCATCGCGCCGCTGCGCCAGGTGATGCAGGGCCAGCGCTGGATGCGGCGCTTCGACTTCGACCCCGAGGCCGTGGTGCGCATGAGCTGGCGCGGCGTGCCCGCCATCAACCTGCCCGCCACGGTGAAGTACTTCACGGTGGCGGAAGGCGGGGTGTCGCACTTCAACTACCTGCGCGACAACTGCCTGCTGACCTGGATGCACAGCCGTTTGTTTGCGGGCTTTGTGCTGCGCCTGCCGCTGCTGCTGCTGCGGCGGCTGAAATCCATGGTCTTTTAGGCCTCTAGCGCTTATTCCATCAGCGTGACAAGCTACTAAATAAATAGCAAACAGGTTTTCACACCACCACCCCGGCGGGCACCGGTTGGGGCTGGGCCACCCGGGGCAGCCAGCGGCGCAGCAGCGGCGTGGTGATGACGGTGCTGCCAATGGCCATGATCACCAGCATGGTGAACATGTTTTGCGAGATCACGCCCAAGTCAAACCCCACATTGATGATGATCAGCTCCATCAGCGCGCGGGTGTTCATCAGAATGCCCAGGATGCTGGCCTCGGGGTGGTTCAGGCCGGTGGCGCGGGCGGCCAGATAGGCGCCGCCAAACTTGCCCAGCGTGGCCAGGCCAAACACCAGCGCGCACCAGCCCCACAGCGCCAGGCTGTCCAGCCCGCCGATGTTGGTGCGCAGCCCGGTGTAGGTAAAGAAGATGGGCAAGAAGAACACCAGCACAAACGGGCTCACCCGCGCCTTCCAGGCCCGCACAAAGGCGTGCTCGTCGTGCAGGATCACACCCATCATGAAGCCGCCAAAAATCGCAAAAATCCCCAGCAGGTAGGTGGCCATGCCCGACACAAAAATCATCGCCAGCGCAATGCCCAGCAGGTGCGGGTGCAGCACGTCGCTGCCCGCCGCCTGGCCGCGCTCGAAATGGCGGATCACCCGCCGCATCACGGGCCGCACGCCCCACTGCCACAGCAGCAAAAAGCCCACCACCAGCGCCACCTTCGTGGCAAACGTAACTGCGTCAAAGTTCGACACCGCCAGCGTGCTCACCAGGGCCAGCAGCAGCCAGCCCACCACGTCGTTGATGGCGGCTGCGCTGATGGCGATCACGCCCAGCGGGGTGCGGGTCATGTGGAACTCCATCAGGATGCGCCCCAGAATCGGCAGCGCGGTAATGGACAAGGCCGTGCCGATGAACAGCGACGACACCAGTGCATCGGCCTGCGGCGACAAGATCGGTGCACTCACCCAGCCCAGGCCCACGCCCAGCGCGAACGGAAAAACCATGCAGGCGGTGCTGACCCACAGCACGGTGCGGCGGTTGCGCCGCTCGGTCAGGTGGCCAAAGTCGAACTCCAGGCCGATCTGGAACATCAGCAGAATCAGCCCGATCTGCGACAGGATCTGCATCGGCTCACCCGAGGCCGACTTGAACACCAGCGCAAAGCTTTCCGGTGCCAGCAGCCCGAACAGCGAAGGCCCCAGCAAAATGCCCACAATGATCTCCCCCACCGCCGCCGACTGCCCCCAGCGCGCCGCCAGCGCCCCGCCGACGCGCCCGGCCAGCACGATCAAGGTGAGCTGCAACAGGGTGAAAAACAGCAGCAGCTCGGCCTTGTGCACCGAACCGGCGGCGGCGACCGCGTGGGTCGCCGCACTCATGCCATACCCCCGTTGATGGAAATAATCTGGCCGCTGATGTAGGCGGCCCGGTCGGATGCCAAAAAGCTGACCAGGTCCGCCACCTCTTCGGGCTGGCCTGCGCGCTGCATGGGCACCATCTGCGCGATGCGGGTGGCATCGAACGCGGCTTCGCTCATGGCGCTCTGGATGATGCCCGGGGCCACCGCATTCACCGTGATGCCCCGGCTGGCCAGCTCCAGCGCCAGCGACTTGGTGGCGGCATGCAAAGCCCCCTTGGCTGCCGAATAGTTCACCTGGCCCCGGTTGCCCATCAGCGCCGCCACCGAGGTGATGCTGATGATGCGGCCCCAGCGGGTGCGGGCCATGGGCAGCGTCAAGGGCTGGGTCACGTGGAAGAAGCCGTTCAGCGACACGTCCAGCACCCGCTGCCACTGTGCCAGCTGCATGCCGGGAAACACCACGTCCTCGTGGATGCCCGCGTTGTTGACCAGCACCTGGATGGGGCCGTCGGCAAGCAGCAGGTCGAGCGCCGCCGTGGTGGCTGCGGGGTCGGTGATGTCGAAGACGACGGCATGGGCCCGGCCCCCCTCGGCGGTGATGGACGCCACCAGCGCCTGCGCCGCCGCCACACCGTGGTGGGCGTGGACGATCACCGCCAGGCCGTCGCGGGCCAGCTGGCGGCAAATGGCCGCGCCAATTGCCCCGCTGCCGCCGGTGACCAGCGCGCGTTTTGTATCTGCCATGGAAATTCCTTAACTGCGAAGAAGCGTGGCGTCCAGCACCACGGCGGCCCGGCCCGACAACAGCGTCTGCCCGTCGGCGGCCACGGTGAACCGGTACAGGATGTTGTTGGCGTCGCCGGTGATGCGCTCGGCGGTGATGGTGAGGTCGGCCGCTACACCGTCCAGGCGCTGCACCTGCAGCTCCACCGAACGCACGCTGGCCAGGTAGCCCGCACGCGGCGCACCGTCAGTTTGCGCCAGCAGCGAGCCGTGCACGGCCATGGCCTGGGCGGCATATTCCACGCCACAGGCTGCGCCCAGCCGGCCATTCGCCCGCAGCGGGTTGCCCAGCGCACGGTGGCTGCTGGCGGTGCAGACGATGGTGGTGCCATCCCACTGCGTGACGCGGTCCAGCAGGCACATCGTGCCTTGGTGCGGGATGCGGCTGGCAATGGCGGCGGCGTTCAGCACGGGGTGAACTCCAGTTCCAGGCGCGCACCGTCCAGGTAGTCCAGCCGCACCAGGCCGGCTTGCTGGCGCACCAGCGCGGCCAGCAACGGCAGGCCACGGGCGGCGGGGATGCTCTGGCGCTGGGATTCCAGCACGGCATCCACCAGCACGTCGGCCGGGCCGGGGCTGAGGTAGCTGGCCGGGTGCAAGCTGATCTGGCCCAGGCTGTGGGCCGTGCGCTGGGGCGACAGCACCAGGGCCAGGCCAAAGGTGTCGGGCACCGGGCGGCAGCTGCGCAGCGGCTCGGGGTAGTCGGTGTCAAAGGCCACCAGCAGCACCGGCTCAGCCTGCAGCACCGCCTGGGTCAGCGCCTCGACCAGCCCGGCGGCAAAGCTGCCGTCGAACGCGCACAAGGCGGTAGACGCGGCCATCGCCCCGGTGGCAATGCCCCAGTAGCCCGAGGCGGCGTTGTGCACCGAGTTGTGGAAGCGGGTGGGCGAAATCAGGCGGTCGTCGGAGGCCAGCTGGCTGCAAATCGCATGGCAGTTGACCCCGTCGCCGCCCGAGGAGGTGAACACCGACACCAGGCCCTGCGGCCGGATCCCGGCGGCCGCCATGGCCTCAAAACCGACGGCTTGCGACACGCGGATGACAGCCCCGGCGCGGCGGCGCTCGGCGGGCGGCAAATGTGCGGGCGCGGCCAGCACGGTTTTCAGCCACTGACCGGGGGCGCGGCCCGCCAGCTGTTCCTGGCCCTGCGCCCAGTCGGCAATGCCAGGGCCGAGCAGGCCCACGCCGTCGATACATACGGTCAGTGCGCTCACGGTGCGGTTCCCAGAATCAGGCTGCAATTGGTGCCGCCAAAGCCAAAGGAATTGCTGAGCACACGGCGCAGCGGCTGGGTGCGGGTCTGCAGCAGGTAGTCCACCTCGAGGCGCGCATCCAGCACCTCGGTGTGCACGCCGCCGGGCAGCAAGCCGTGCTGCAGGGCCAGCGCGCAAAACACGGCTTCCAGCCCGCCCGCCGCGCCCAGGGTGTGGCCGGTGGCGCCCTTGGTGGAACTGCACGGCGTGGCGTGCGCACCAAACACCGCCTGCACCGCCAGGCCTTCGGCGGCATCGTTGCTTGGGGTGGCGGTGCCGTGCAGGTTGATGTAGTCGATATCGCCCGGCTCCAGCCCCGCGCTGCGCAGTGCCTGCTGCATGGCCATGCGCGCGCCCAGCCCTTCGGGGTGCGGCGACGACATGTGGTGCGCGTCGCTGGACTCGCCCAGGCCCAGCAGCAGCACCGCGTGGGCGGGCAGCACCTCGGGTGCGCGCTCCAGCAGCACAAAAGCCGCGCCTTCGCCAATCGAAATACCGCTGCGCGCCGCATCAAATGGGCGACAGGGACTGCCGGACAACAAGCCCAGCGAATTGAAACCGTACAGCGTGGTCAGGCACAGGGTGTCCACACCGCCCACCACGGCCGCGTCGATCAGGCCCGCGGCCAGCATGCGTTGGGCCGAGGCAAACACCTTGGCGCTGGACGAGCAGGCGGTGGACACGGCCATCGCCGGGCCGCTGAGCTGGCAGCTGCGCCGCACGAAGTCGGCCACCGAATACGGGTTGTGGGTCTGCGGGTAGCAAAAATCGGCGGGCAAGGCCCCGGTAGCGGCATCGCGGTGCTGGTAGGCCAGCTCGGTCTGCAAAATACCGGCGGTGCTCGTGCCCAGAAACACCCCCACCCGCTGCGGGCCGACGCGCGCCGCCACGGCCTGCACGGCGGCCGAAAAGCCGTCCTGGCGCAGGGCGAGCTGCGCCAGCCGGTTGTTGCGGCAGTCAAAGGCCTGCAATTCGCTGGGCAGCACCTCGTCGTCCACCCCGCTGACACGGCCGATCCAGGTGTCCAGCACGGCGGACCCGAAGTCGCACGGGGTCAAACCGCTGCGCTGCGCCCGCAAAGCGTCCAGCGCAGGTGCCAACCCGTGGCCGATGGCGCTGGTGGCGGTGAAATGGGAGAGAAAAAGTGGTTGCACAGGCGAGAAGGCAAAAAAGCTAAAGGGATTCTAAAGACCGGCTGTCCATCCCGTCCGCTTTCGGCCAATGGGTGCTGCAAAGCGTCATAGCAAGGCCGAACGGAGCGTGACGGGCTTCAAATGCGCGGCCTGGATGGCCGCCAGCAGCAAGGGCAGCACTTCCAGGATTACCGGCACGCCTTGCGGGGTGGTGGCGGCGTGGCGGTCGTGCAGCAGCAGGATATCGCCCGCACGCAGGCCGCGGGTGAGGATGCGCGCCACGGCAGCGGCATCGCCATTGCGGGTGTCAAAGCCGCGCCGGGTCCAGCTGGCCAGTTGCAGGCCCAGGCGCTGCAGCACCGGGTCCAGAAACGGATTGCGCAGCCCGGCGGGTGCCCGAAAGAAGCGCGGCGGCGTGCCGCTGAGGGCCCCCAAAGTGTCTTGCGCGGCCTGCAATTCACGCCACAGCTTCGCAGTGCCGAGCAGCGAGAAGTTGTGGCGGTGGTGCTGGCTGTGGTTTTCTACGGCATGGCCCCGGCGCACCATCTCGCGGCACAGGTCGGGGTGCTGCGCGGCCTGCGTGCCGATGCAAAAAAATGTGGCCCGGGCGGCGTACCGGTCCAGCAGGTCCAGCACCAGCGGCGTGACCAGCGGGTCGGGGCCGTCGTCGATGGTCAGCGCCACTTCGCCGCGGGCGGCCGCGGCGGCGGGCAAGCGCGTCCAGTTGGAACCCAGCAGCTTGCAGCGCGGCAGCAAACCGGCCAGCGTCAGCACGGCATGGTTCAGCACCAGCGCGGCCACGGCCCAGCGCCACAGCGCGGGCTGCCACGCCCACAGCGCCAGCACGGCCACGTGGCATACCAGCGTGCACCAGACCAAAGGAGCCAGGCGTACACCCATCAGGCGGCCCTGGGCGTGTGGGCCCACACCGCCGAGAAGCACAGGGCTAGAACCGCACCTGGCCCCACCGTCAGGCCGATGGCTTGCAGCACCGGTACCTGCGAGAAGCCCAAAATGCCGAAGCCCGCCACTGTGGTCATGTTGGCAAACAGCAAAGAAGCCAGCGTGCGCGGCGTGATCTCGCCCTGGCCCGCGCTGAAAAACAGCGCGTAGTTGGAGCCCACGGCCACGATCAGCAGCAGCCCCACCAGATGCAGAATCGTCAGGCTCTGCCCGGCCGACACCAGCGCCGCCGCTACGCACAGCACTGCGCCCACCAGGGGGGCCATCACCCGCAGTACCGCCATGGGCGAGCGCAGGGCCACGGCCAGCAGCAGCACAATGGCCAGCAGCCCGGCCCCCGACAGCAACACGGCCTCGTGCAAATAGCTGCGGTACAGGCGGTCGGATTCACCCTTCATGTCCACAAACAAAGCGCCGGTACCGGCCAACAGCGGACGGATGCGGGCCGGATCGATGTTTCCCGAGGGAGCAGCGTGCAGCGGCAAAAACACGCTCCAGCGCGGCGCCCCATCGGCGGTTTTTTGCGGTAGCAGCATGCCATCCACCGCCAACGCCAACGACGTGCCCGCCAGGTCGGCCCGCTGCAAGGGCGGGGCCACGCGCGCGGCCTCGGCCTCTTGTACAAACGGGGCCAGACGCTCGGCGCGCAGTGGCATGTCGGCCAGCGCCTCGGTCAGCCGCGACTGCAGCTCGGCAGTCGCGGGCAGGCTGGCCTGCCGGGCCTGCTGGGTGGCCAGGCTGGGCAGCAGGGTGGTGGGGCTGTCTACCCCGGCGATGCTGTGGTCGTCCACCAGCGGCTGCAGGCGGGCGACGACTTTTTCAGCACCCGTCAAGACGGCTTCCTGGCTGGCACCCGACACCACCACCAGGTAGCGCACATCGGGCGCGCCCAGATCGGCCCGCAGGTCTGCGTCCAGGGCCATGTCGGCGGCGGAAACCGGGCTCAGCGCCGCCAGCTCCTGGTTCCAGACATGGTTGCGCTGCACAGCCAATGCCAGCGCTGCCACCGCGCACAGGACCAACACGGCCCAGCGCAGCACTGCGGCCCGCCGCACCACCACGGCCAGGCGCGCGCCCAGGGCCGACACATCGCGGACCTTGAAGCTGCGGGGCAGCAACTGCGGCAGCACAAACCGGGTCACCAGGGCCGCGGCCACCAGCCCGGACATGGAATACAGACCCAGTTGCGCCAGACCGGGAAAGCCCGACAGCAGCAGCGACGCAAAGCCGCAGATCGAGGTCATCACCCCCAGCCGGATGGTGGGCCAAAAGCGCTGGACCCACTTGCCATCTCCATCCGCGCGCTCCGACTGCACAAACAGGTAGATCGAATAGTCCACAGCCTCGCCGATCAGCGTGGTGCCAAAGCCCAGCGTGAGGCCGTGCACCGTGCCAAAGCCCAGGCTCACCGCCGCGATGCCCGCCACGGCCCCTGCCAGCACCGGCAGCAGGCCCAGCGCCAGCGTGCGCAGCGAGCGGTAGACCAGCCACAGCAAGAGCACGATCAGGCCCAGGCTGATGATGGACAGGCGGGTGACCTCGGACTCGATGGTGTTGCGCACGTTCACGCCAAACACCCCCGGGCCGGTGAGCACCAAGTGGGCGCTGGCCGCGGGCGCTTTTTGGGCCGCCACGGCTTCGGCAAACGCGGCGCGGATGCGGTCCATGGCCAGTTGCTGGCCATCGGTGTCCGAGCCCGCCGCGCGGGTTTGCAGCAGCAGCAGGGCACGTGTGCCGTCGCGCGATGCCCACACGCCGTCGGCGTTGCGCGGGCCGGTGCCGCCACGGCCTAACTGGTCCAGCAGCAGCGGCAGTTCGCCGGTGGGGTCGCGGGGCAGCAGCGACTTGACCAGCAGCCCGGCGGGCGAGGCCAGCAGGTCCAGCGTGTCGCCCAGGGCCGCGCGCAGGCCGTCCACCGTGAAGTGCGCGGGCACCATGGCCGGGCTGAGCTGGTAGCGGTGGGCCATCAAAAACGCCTGGTCGCGCTCCAGGGCCACCGATTCGCCGTTGCTGACGCTGCTGAATTGCGGCTCCACGCGCAGTTTTTGGGCCACGGCTTTGGACAGGGCGGCGCGGGTCGGGCCGTCAGCGCCCTCCACGCCCACCAGCACCAGGCGCGACACCAGGCCGTCGCGCAGCTGGTCCACCAGCAACTGCTGCTCGGGCGTGGGGGCCTGGGGCAAGAAGGCCGACATGTCGGCGGTAAAACGGGTTTGCCGCACCACCGCGCCGCACACCAGCAGGGCGACCAGGGCCAGCCATACCGGCACAAAGCCGCGGCTGAACAGGCGCTCCCCCATGCCTTGCTTCATGGCGCAGCGGCGCTGTCGATGCGCATCACCGAGCGGTCTTTGTCGGCCTGCTCGATCTCGATGCTGCGCAGCTCGGCCCGCTCTCCCTGCATGGTGATGCGCTGCACCACCGCCAGCATCTTGGGGTTGAGCGGGCGCAGCACCAGGGTCCAGCGGGCTTCGCTACCGTCCAGCGTCAGCTGGTACAGGCGCTCCAGGGAGGCCCGGTCGCCCGCCAGTGTGCCGCGGATGCTCTCCACAAACACACCCAGTTCGGGGTAGTCTTTGACACGCAGCACGTACTGGCGCTTGCCGCGCTCCACCGTCACGGTGTCGTGGTCGAGCACCAGGGTTTCGGGCTTGGGCAGCAGGGTGCGCTTTTCCAGCCGGTCCGGGGCGGTGTAGAGCAGCTCGCCGGACGACAGCACGGGCTTGTCCAGCAGGGCAATGAACTTCTGCTCGGTGAAGGTGGCCCGCCCCGAGGTGTTGCGGGCCAGGGATTGCATGAGTTGCTCCAGGTCCCACGCGTGGGCCGACAGGGCCGCGCAGCCCAAGGTCCATACCGCCACAAATCGAAAGAATTTTTGCATCAAGGACTCAGATGGGGGGTCGTCGGCGGCTGCCAGAAATCGAAGAAATTAAACCAGTTGCTCGGGGCGGCGTGGCAGTATTTTTCCAGCAGCTCCACATAGCGCAGCATGGCGGCCTGCACCGCGGCCTCGCGCCCGCCCGCGGGGATCTGCGAGAAGTCGGCCACGGTTTCAAAGTGGATGTCGTAGCGGTTACCGCCGCCGTACAGGCCCACCATGAACAGCACCGGGCGGCGCAGGATGGCGGCCATGCGAAACGGCCCCACCGGCAGCGCCGCCGGGGCACCCAGGAAAGGCAGGCTGCGGGTGCTGTCGCTGCCCAGCGAACGGTCGGCCAGAATGCCCACCACCGCCCCGGACTCCAGCAGTTCGTGCACCACCATCATCGAATCCACCTTGCCCAGCGGCACGATGTGGCTGTGGGCAGCGGGGTTGATGGCGCGCAGCAGGGCGTTGATCTTGCGGGCGTTTTCTTCAAACATCACCATCGCCAGCCGCAGGCCTGGCTGCTGCTGGCCCACGGCGCGCAATACCTCGAAACTGCCCAGGTGGGCCCCCAGCATGAACGCGCCCCGCCCCTGCTCGAGCACGTTATGGACCATCGGCTGGCCATGCAGGCGGATGTCGTACAGATCGAACCGGTCATTCACCAGGTAGACCCGGTCGTGGACCACCGAGGCAAAGGCCATGAAGTGCTGGAACTGCCTGCGCCAGCCGATGCGCTGGCCGGGATGCACCCGGCCCAGGTACTGCCTGGATGCCCGCCGTGCCGCAGGCGACAGCAGCAGAAAATACGCCGCAACGAAGTACAAAATGCCGCGCGCCACGCGCCGCCCCAGCCGCAGCGAGATCCAGGTCATCAACCGCAGCATGGGCATGTTGCTGCGCTCGGGGCGCTGTTTCCAGTGGGTGGCGGGGTCGCTCATGGCACAACGCGGGGTGTCAGTGCCACCTGCCCGGTGGCCACCTTGCGGCTGCCGCAGGTGATGTCAAAGCGGGCGCTGCCGGACGTGCTGCACTCCAGGGCCAGGCGCAGCACCTCGCCGGGGCGCACCGGGCTTAAAAACTTGGCGTTGCCGATAGTGCCGGCCACGCTGTCGGTCACCGTCTCGGCCCACAGCAGCACCGCGTCCAGCAGCAGCACACCGGGCAGGATGGGTGCGCCGGGGAAGTGCCCGGCAAACGCGGGGTGGTCTGGCGCTACCGCCCAGGTGGTTTCAAACGGCATGCGGCTTGGGGAGGCTTTGCGCCAGCGCCTGCAGAGCCTCGCGCGGCAATTTGCCGGTGCTGTTGCGGGGCAACTGGTCCAGCAGCACCAGCGGGCGCGGCAGAAAAATCGGGTCGATGCGCTCGCGCAGCGCGCCCAGCAGGGCCGCCTGCGTCAACCCCGGGGCCACCACAAAGGCCATCAGCCGGGTCACGCCGTCATGCCCGCGCTCTTCGGGCATGTAGAACGCGCCGTCCTGCACCCCGTCGATGGCGTTGAGCTGGTGGTCCAGGTAGGCCAGCGAGCTGCGTTTGCCCGCAATATTGACCAGATCGCCGATCCGGCCGTGCAACAGAAAATGGGTGGCGCTCAGCGGCTCCAGCACGTCGCCCATGGGCACGGACTGCTCCACGTGGGCACCCGAGACCCAGGTGCCACCGTCTTGCACGCTCAATTGCACGCCCGGAAACAGCTGCCATGCGGCCCCTTGCGCGGTGCGCCGGGTGGCGACCTGGCCGGTTTCGGTCGAGCCATAAATCTCCAGCAGCGGCATGTGCAGCGCAGCCTCGGCGGCTTGCGCCAGCTGGGGCGACAGGGGCGCGGTGGCCGATACCACCAGGTCCAGCGCCGGAACGTCCAGCCCGGCATCCAGCAAGGCCCGCAGGTGCACCGGGGTGGTGACCAGCATGCGGGGCCGGTCCATTTGGGCCAGGGCGCTGCAGATGTCGGCGGGGTAGAACGGGTGGTCGGCGCTGAACACCGAACCGCTTTGCCAGGCCACCAGCAGGGTAGATTCGAAGCCGTACATATGCTGCGGCGGCACGGTGCCGACGATGCTGTGCACCACCCCGCCCGATTCCGCCAACAGCCCCAGCCGCTCGGCCTCGGCGCGCACATTGCGCACCAGGGCGCCCCAGGTCTTGCGGTGCGGTACGGGCAGGCCGGTGGAGCCGGAGGTGAACACAAAGGCCACGGTCTGGTCGGCCGGAATCTGCGGCACGGCCACCACCGGCACATCGGGTGCGGCCCATGCGCCAGGGTAGACAAACTGCGGCAGATCGATGGTGCAGGGGCCGTCGCTCAGGCAGAACACGTCAGGGGCAAACACCCGCATCTGGCGCACCATCTCGGGGGTGTGGGTGGACGGCAGCAGGCTGGTCTTGCCCGCCACCATGGCGGCGGCCAGGCCCACGGCAAAGTGGTAGCGGTCGGCACAGGCGTTGAGCACGTGGCCGCCTGCGGGCAGCACGGCCACCAACTGCGCCACGTCGGCCAGAAAGCGGGACACGGTGACGCGGTGCCCGTCGCTGCCGCGGCGTTGGGCCACCACGTCGCTCAGATGGGCGTGCGCCACCAGGGGGAAGGTCAACATGGGCGCCATCACAGCAAGGGCGGCGTGCCCACCTGCTGGTACGCCCGCACAGCCTGCCAAATACCGGTGACCTGCTCGGGCGGCAGCACGCAGCGGCGCACCAGGTAATCTCCCAAAAACATCAGCGCCATCAAGGGCAGACCCAGCAGATTGGCAAAGCCCGACCACCAGGCCATGGGCGCAAAGGCAAACAGCAGCACCGACAGGCTGGCCATCAGGCCAAAGTACAGCGTCCAGGCCCAGGTGACACCGCGGGTGTAGCGCTGCAATGGGGGCGACAGCGGGCCATGCACCACGGCAGCGAAGCGCGATACCAGGGGCGTCTGGCCAAGGGCGAGCGTGCGGCCGAAGGCGATGCACAGCAGGCTTTGCACCCCCGCGTGTTCCAGAAAAAATATCCACTGGTAGTGCAGCCGCAACCACTCGCCCATGCTGGCCAGGCCTACCAGGGCGGCCAGGCACAGGGCCAGCATCTGCGGCCGGTACGCCGAGCGCCAGGCCAGCGACACGGCCAACAGCGTGACCCAGAACAGGGCCACCAGCACTTGCCACACCCCGGGCGCGGGGTGGACGGTGGCCAGGTGCGCCAGCAGCGAATAGGCTAGGCACAGCGCCGCGCCAACGGCGACCTTGGCCCAACGCTTCCAGCGGGCGAAGGTCAGCGGAATCACTTGGTGCGCTGGGCGGCGATGTGGTCGCTCAGGCTGCGCAGGGAGCTGAAGATCTGGGCGTTGTCTGCGTGGTCAGCGCGCAGTTGCAGGCCGTATTGCTTGGACACGCTGAGCGACACCTCCAGGATGTCGATGGAATCCAGGCCCAGGCCGTCGCCATACAAGGGCGCATCGGGGGCGATGTCGGCGGCGGCGACTTCCAGATTCAGCGCGGTCACGACCAGTTCGGCCACTTCCCGCAGCAGGGCGGCATCGGCCAGGGGCAAAGAAGTTGCGGGCGCTTGGGGGACGGGGGGTGCGGACATGGGGGAGCTTTTGGAAAGAGACGAACGGGCCAGACCAGAGGCACGGATATGCCCACGATTTTAACTGCCCGCCCTCCCCATCCGCTCAGTCCACGCGCATCTGCGGCGGGCTGATGTCGCCAAAGCCACGGGAGGTGGTAGACCCCAGGCTCTTGGCAACACTGGCCCGCGGCGGGCACGCGCCACTCTGGATGAAGCCCAAGGCGGCGGCGGTACGCGACTCGACCGGGTCGCCCAAGGGGTGGTCCAGGTCGTCGGCGACGGCGCAGGTGGGCGCAAACCCGGCGCTGTAGTCCGAGAAGTTCAGCGCGTTGGCCACCACGATGTTCACCGCGTTGTAGGTGGTGCCGCAGGCACTGACCGGCTGGAACGCGTAGGGCTTGCCGTAGGTGGTGTCGCCGATGGTGACCACCGTCTTGTAGGGCCGCAGGGCATTGATCACCAGCTCGCTGGCCGAGGCGGTGCTGGGAGAGGTGATGACGAACACGCGGCCCAGGCTGTCCAGCGGCGCCGTGGGCAGGCCGCCACTGACGCCGACAAAGTTCTGGGTGGAGTTGCGGGCGGTGTTTTTGGCGTTGAACTGGTACTGGGCAAACACCTTGCCGGTCTGTGCCGACCCGGCGACCAGGCCCGCCAGATAGCGCGCCTGCTGGGTGCTGCCGCCGCCGTTGTAGCGCAGGTCGAGCACCAGCTCGGTGATGCCCGCGGTCCGGAAGCGGTCAAACGCCGCGCCCATCGCCACCTGGCCAGAGGCAATGAACTCCTGGTACATCAAATACCCGGTTTTGGCGCCGTTGGGGGCGGTGAGCACCGCCACGGTGTTCACCGGGGTGAGCGCGTAGGTGGCAGACTGCACGGTAAGGCTGCGCTGGGTGCCCGCCGCATTGCGCACCACCATCGTGCGGGGCACGCCGGTAGTGTCCACCGCGGTCAGCCCGCCGTTGGCGATCTCGGCCGAGGTTTTGCCATCGATGCTGACGATGCGGTCGCCGCGCTGCAAGCCCGCCACGCCCACCGGGCTCAGAGGCTCCACCAGCCGCACGGCCAGTGTGGTGCGGGCGGCATCCAGCCAGTCCAGCGCGTAGCCATAGCCGGTGCGGGTGCCATCCACGTAGAACTGGTTGGCGCTGTCGGTGGTCTGGCTGTAGCTGTAGCGGTCGGTGGGCTGGTACAGCAGCGAATCAAAGTACGCATCCATGCTGGTGGCCGCCGCGTTGGGCGCGCCCTGCTTGTCGTACCAGAAATACGCGTCGGTCATGTAGTCGCGCAGCCAGGCCCGCTGGCCCGTTGCGTCGCAACTGGCCGGGCTACCCGGGTAGCCCGATGCGACCGGGGCCTCGCTGCCACCGCCGCCGCCGCCGCCACAGCCCGCCAACACCACCAGACCCACCACGCCCGCACAAGCCAAACTACGCATAGACCCTGCCTTCAAAATAAATGGAAGCCGCAGTGTCGTATACATCCACCCTCAAAATTCAGCGTGTCGATGATGTAACGCGCACGCCAAACAACCAGGCTTCCATACAGTTTTGTATTTTTAGGTCATTTTTGAGGCATTAAAAAAGGCCTCTGCGCTTATAAATAGAGCGTGAGCAGCTATCTATTTTTTACCTAAATACCATAGCAATTCGGGCGAAAGACGGCGTCAAGGCCAAGCCGCATTCATCCCCCATTTGGAGGATGTTTGCCGCCCAGCACCCATCCCTGGGCGCCGCAGGACAGCGGAAATCCGCCACCCCATAAAATTGCCTCCCCTGCTTGATAACTACAAGCCACCCGGCTGCCCCCATGATCCGCATCTCTGAACTCAAACTCCCTCTGGCCCACGCCGAAGAGGCCCTGCCCGCCCTGGTTGCCCACACTCTGGGCTTGCCCCCCGCGCAGATTGCGCACTTCACCATCTTCAAACGCAGCTTCGATGCCCGCAAGGCCGAGCTGCTGACGGTCTACATCGTGGATGTGGCGCTGCACAGTGCCGCCCAAGAGGCCGAGCTGCTGCGCCAACACCCCGACAACCCGCACCTACGCCCGGCCCCCGACATGGCCTACCACCCGGTGGGGCAGGCCCCCGCAGAAATGGCCCCCACGCTCGGCACTGGCGTGTCCTCGCTGCCCCCCGAGGGGGCGCTCGCGGCTAGGGGCGGCCCGTCGCCGCTCAATCTGCCCATCCGCCCGGTGGTGGTCGGCTTCGGCCCCTGCGGCATCTTCGCGGCGCTGGTGCTGGCGCAGATGGGCTTCAAACCCATCGTGCTGGAGCGCGGCACCACGGTGCGCCAGCGCACGCAGGACACCTGGGGCCTGTGGCGCAAGAACGTGCTCAAACCCGAGAGCAATGTGCAGTTTGGCGAAGGCGGCGCAGGCACCTTTTCCGATGGCAAGCTGTACAGCCAGATCAAGGACCCGCGCTTCCTGGGCCGCAAGGTGATGCAGGAGTTTGTGAAAGCCGGTGCGCCCGAAGAGATCCTGGTGGCCGCGCACCCGCACATCGGCACCTTCAAGCTGGTCAAGGTGGTGGAGCATCTGCGCGAGCAGATCATCGCGCTGGGCGGCGAAGTGCGGTTCGAGCAGCGCGTGACCGACGTGCACATTGTGGATGGCCACATGCGCGGCCTGACCGTACTGAACCAGGCCACCGGTGAAACCACCGAGCTGCGCGCCGACCACGTGGTGCTGGCCCTGGGCCACAGCTCGCGCGACACCTTTGCCATGCTGCATGCACGTGGCGTCTACGTGGAGGCCAAGCCGTTTTCCATCGGTTTCCGCATCGAACACCCGCAAAGCCTGATCGACCGCGCCCGCTGGGGCCGCCACGCAGGCCACCCGCTGCTGGGGGCCGCCGACTACAAGCTGGTGCACCATGCGAACAATGGCCGCGCCGTCTACAGCTTTTGCATGTGCCCTGGCGGCACCGTGGTGGCCGCCACCAGCGAGCCGGGCCGCGTGGTCACCAACGGCATGAGCCAGTACTCGCGCAACGAGCGCAACGCCAACGCAGGCATCGTCGTCGGCATCACGCCCGAGGACTTCCCCGGCACCCACGCGCTGGCCGGCATCGACCTGCAGCGCCAGCTCGAATCCCACGCCTACGTGCTGGGCGGCAGCACCTACGAGGCCCCCGGCCAGCTGGTGGGCGACTTCATTGCCGGGCGCGCTTCCACCCAGCTTGGCAGCGTGGAGCCCTCCTACAAACCCGGCGTAAACCTGGGCGACCTGCACAGCGCCCTGCCCGGCTACGCGATTGCCGCCATCCGCGAGGCCCTGCCCGCCTTTGGCCGCAAGATCAAAGGTTTTGACCTGCCGGATGCCGTGCTGACCGGGGTGGAAACCCGCACCTCCTCGCCCATCAAGATGACCCGCGGCGAAGATTTCCAAAGCCTGAGCGTGCGCGGCCTGTACCCGGCGGGCGAAGGCGCCAGCTACGCGGGCGGCATCTTGTCGGCAGGGGTGGACGGCATCAAGGTGGCCGAGGCGGTGGCGCGGAGCCTGCTGGGACATAATTTATAAGGAATTGGCCCCTGACGCCCATTCCAAGAGCGTGAACAGCTCCTAAAAACAGAGCATGCGTCGCCCACCCTGGCCCCGATGTTGCTAGGGGTAAAGCGGTCCAAATGGGTGCGGGTGTGTGCCAGGGGGCCAGTCGGGCTCGACCAGGGCCAAGCCCCGGTCGGCAGGCGTCGCGCTAGGCCATACCATCACACACCACACCGAGGCAATGGTGGCAGACCATTGGTGCCCCGCCCTGTTATCGTAGTCCCATGCCCGCAAAACGCACTTCTCCTCCGGCCTCCGCCGCCTCCACGCCACCCATGGTGCGCTACCAGCACATCAAGGACTTTGTGGCGGGCAAGATCCAGGACGGCACCTGGACCCCCGGTGACCGCCTGCCGTCCGAGAACGACCTGGTGCTGCAGTTCGGCATGTCGCGCATGACCGTCAACCGCGCGCTGCGCGAGCTGCAGGAGCAGGGCCGCATCCGCCGCGTGGCCGGTGTCGGCAGCTTCGTGGCCGACGACAAGCCCCAGGCCAACCTGCTGCAGATCGCCCGCCTGGCCGACGATATCCGCCGCCGCGGCCACGACTACCAGTGCCAGATGGTCACCATTGAGCGCATCGCGGCCACGCTGGAAGTGGCCGCCGCACTGGGCCTGCACACCGGTGAATCGGTGTTCCACACGGTGTGTGTGCACCTGGAAGACGGCGTTGCCATGCAGCTCGAAGACCGCTTCGTCAACCCGCGCATGGCCCCCGAATTTGGCAACCAGGATTTCAGCCAGGAGCAGCCGTCCGACTACCTGGTGCGCACCGTGCTGTTCGACCAGATGGAGCATGTGGTGGATGCCGTGCTGCCCAGCGCCGAGCAGGCCGCCCTGCTGCAAATGGATGCCCACCAGCCCTGCCTGCTGCTGACGCGCCGCACCTGGATGCGCGACGTCCCCATCACCCTGGTGCGCTGCCTGCACCCCGGCGCACGCTACCGCCTGGGCAGCCGCTTCCGCACCGACGGCAACGCGGTGACCAGCTAAAAAGGAGATCTCTCCTTTTTTTAGTAAGCTGTATATACAGGATTAGACAAGTTATTTAAAATTGCCGCACCAGCACCCCGGTGCTCCCTCATCCAACCAGGAATTGCCGCCATGACCACCACCCTGCAAGACCCCCGCTTCGATGCCAGCCGCGTCATCCGCGCCCCGCGTGGCAGCACCTTGACCTGCAAAAACTGGATTGCCGAGGCGGCCTACCGCATGCTGCAAAACAACCTCGATGCCGAGGTGGCCGAGGACCCAAAAAACCTGGTGGTCTACGGCGGTATTGGCCGCGCCGCCCGCAACTGGGCCTGCTTCGACCAGATCCTGGCCTCGCTCAAAGAGCTCAACGAAGACGAGACCCTGCTGATCCAGTCCGGCAAGCCGGTCGGCGTGTTCAAAACCCATGCCAACGCCCCGCGCGTGCTGATCGCCAACTCCAACCTGGTGCCCCAGTGGGCCAACTGGGAGCACTTCCACGAGCTGGACCGCAAAGGCCTGTTCATGTACGGCCAGATGACGGCGGGTAGCTGGATCTACATCGGCAGCCAGGGCATCGTGCAGGGCACGTTTGAGACCTTTGTCGAAGCGGGCAAGCAACACTACAACAACGACTGGGCGGGTAAATGGATTTTGACCGCGGGCCTGGGCGGCATGGGCGGCGCGCAGCCCCTGGCCGCCACGCTGGCCGGGGCCGTGTCGCTGAACATCGAATGCCAGCAAAGCAGCATTGACTTCCGCCTGCGCACCCGCTACGTGGACAAGCAGGCCCGCGACATCGACCATGCGCTCGAACTCATCGCGCAGCATTGCGACGCCAAGGAAGCCGTGTCCATCGCCCTGCTGGGCAATGCCGCCGAGGTGCTGCCCGAGCTGGTGCGCCGCGCCAAGGCAGGCAGCATCCGCCCCGATCTGGTGACCGACCAAACCTCGGCCCACGACCTGGTCAACGGCTACCTGCCCGCAGGCTGGAGCGTGGCCGACTGGAAGGCCGCGCAAAAAGACCCGGCGCAGCACGCCGCCTTGACCGCCGCCGCTGCCCAGAGCTGCGCCGTGCACGTGCAGGCCATGCTGGACTTCCAGGCCCTGGGCATCCCCACGGTGGACTACGGCAACAACATCCGCCAGGTGGCGTTTGACACCGGCGTGAAAAACGCCTTCGACTTCCCCGGCTTTGTGCCCGCCTACATCCGCCCCATGTTCTGCGAGGGCAAGGGGCCGTTCCGCTGGGTGGCCTTGTCGGGCGACCCGGAGGACATCTTCAAGACCGATGCCAAGATCAAGGAACTGTTCCCCGACAACCACCACACCCACCGCTGGCTGGACATGGCCCGCGAGCGCATCGCCTTCCAGGGCCTGCCCGCCCGCATCTGCTGGCTGGGCCTGGGTGAGCGCCACATCGCCGGGCTGGCCTTCAACGAGATGGTGAAAAACGGCGAACTCAAAGCCCCCATCGTGATTGGCCGCGACCACCTGGACACCGGCTCCGTGGCCAGCCCCAACCGCGAAACCGAAAGCATGCTGGACGGTACCGATGCCGTCAGCGACTGGCCACTGCTCAACGCCCTGCTCAACACCGCGGGCGGCGCCAGCTGGGTCAGCCTGCACCACGGCGGCGGGGTGGGCATGGGCTACTCGCAGCACTCGGGCATGGTCATCGTGGCCGACGGCACCGATGCCGCCGCCGAGCGCCTGGCCCGTGTGCTGGTCAACGACAGCGGCAGCGGCGTGATGCGCCACGCCGATGCAGGCTACGAGATTGCCATCGCCACGGCCAAGAAGCAGGGTTTGAACCTGCCGATGGTGAAATAGGCGTTTGCTATTTTTTAGATAGCTGCTCTCGCCCATTCCATAAGCGCTAGCGGCCTGTTTGGCTTAAAAATGTCACCTACCCACCCTCACCCCAACCCTCTCCCGCCAGCGGGAGAGGGGGCAACACCCCTGCCTTCCTCCCTCTCCCCAGCGGGGGAGAGGGTCGGGGTGAGGGTGGGCGACACCCCCCTCACACACCGCGACCTGGTGGCCGTGGCCCGCGATGGCGCGCGGCTGGAGATCTCCGAAGCCGCCTGGGCGCGCATCGCCAACGCCCAGGCCATCGTGCAGCGCATCGTGGCCAGCGGCGAGCGGGCCTACGGCATCAGCACCGGGCTGGGGGCCTTGAGCAATGTGCTGCTGCACGGCGATCAGTTAGCCCAGCTGTCGCGCAACACGCTGCTCAGCCACGCCTGCGGGGTCGGCCCGCTGCTGTCCGAGGCGCAAACCCGCGCCATCCTGGTGGCGGCGCTGGCCAACTTCTGCCAGGGCTATTCGGGCCTGCAACCCAAGGTGGTCGAAGGGCTGCAAGCGCTGCTGAACCTGCACATCACCCCCTGCGTGCCCTCGCAGGGTTCGGTGGGCTACCTCACCCACATGGCCCACATCAGCGTGGCGCTGCTGGGCGTGGGCGATGTGCGCTGGCAAGGCCGCACCCTGCCAGCATCGGAAGCCTTGGCCGCCAACGGCCTGCAGCCGCTGGTGCTGGGCGCGAAGGACGGCCTGTGCCTGGTCAACGGCACGCCCTGCATGACCGGCCTGGCCGCGCTGGCCCTGGCCGATATCGAACGCCTGGCAGACTGGGCCGACGTGACCGGGGCCATGGGTTTTGAAGCCCTGAAGGGGCAAATCGCCGCGTTCGATGCCGACATCCTGGCCCTCAAACCGCACCCCGGCATGCAGGTGGTGGGCCAGCGCCTGCGCAGCCTGCTGGCGGGCAGCGAGGTGATCGCCAGCAGCTACGGGCTCCGCACGCAAGACGCGCTGAGCCTGCGCTCCATGCCGCAGATCCACGGTGCCTGCCGCGACCAGATCGCCCACGCCGCGCGGCAGATCGAGACCGAGCTGAACTCCGCCACCGACAACCCGCTGCTGCTGGGCACGCCCGAGGCCTACCGCGTCATGTCCCAAGCCAACCCGCACGGCGAATCGGTGGCCATGGCTTGCGACCTGCTGCGCATTGCCGCGGCCGAGCTGGGCGGCGTGGCCGAGCGGCGGCTGGACCGGCTGGTGAACCCGGTGCTCAGCGGCCTGCCCGCGTTTCTGGTGGCCGAGCCGGGCGTGAACTCGGGCCTGATGATTGCGCAGTACACCGCCGCCTCGCTGGTCGGCGAAAACCGCCGCCTGGCCCAGCCGGTGGTGGTGGACAACTTTGTCACCTCCGGCGGGCAGGAAGACCACCTCAGCCTGGGCACCACCGCCGCGCTGGAGCTGCACCGGTCGCTGGAGAACCTCACGCAGATTCTGGCTATCGAGTACCTGCTGGCCGCCCAGGCGCTGGAGTTCTTGAAAGAGCAGCGCTTCGGCGAAGGCACGGGCCGGGCGTGGCAGTGGCTGCGCCAGCACGTGCCGCCGTTCGATGCCGACCGCTTCTTAGCCCCCGACATCGCCCAAGCCGCCAACCTGCTGCGCACCCCTTTTTCCTTGCGCCCATGATCCACCCCTTCAACACCGCCGCCCTGCCCGCCACACCGTGGAAGAACGGTGGCGGCACCACGCGCGAGATCGTCTGCCAACCCGTCGGCGCGGGCATGGACAGTTTTGACTGGCGGGTGAGCATTGCCACCATCGCCGCCGCCGGGCCGTTCTCGGCCTTTCCCGGTGTGGACCGGGTCATCCTGCTGCTGGACGGCGCGGGGGTGCACCTGCAAGGCGGCGGCATCGACCACCGGCTGGACACGCCCGGCGTGCCGTTTGCGTTCCCGGGCGACGTGGCGCTGGGCTGCCAGTTGCTGGGCGGCGCATCGACCGACTTCAACGTGATGGTCCGGCGCGGGCGGGTGCAGGCCGAGGTGCGGGTGCTCACCACCGCCGAAGACATTTCCGCCGACTGCGGCCTGCTGCTGGCCATGCGCGGTGCATGGCAACTGGGCGATTTCCCATGTGCCCCCGGCCACGGGTTGTGGTGGGATGCGCCCATGCAATTCGCCGCCACACCGCAGACCGCCGATGCGCTGCTGGTTGCAGTCCATTTAAGAAAAATCGGGCTCTAGCGCTTATTCCATCAGCGTAAGCAGCTCTTTATTCCATAGCACATACCATGCAACACCTTCCCTCTGCCGACGGCATCTGGCACAACCTGCGGCTGCTTGGCGACGCCACAGTCAATGCCCTGGCGGTGCAGGGCAGCCAGATCGCATGGATGGGCGACATCGCCTCCCTGCCCGCCTCCCTGCAAGCCCTGCCCCGCACCGATGCCCACAACGCGCTGGCCATGCCGGGCCTGGTGGACTGCCACACCCACCTGGTCTACGGCGGCCAGCGGGCGAACGAATTTGCCATGCGGCTGGCGGGCGCGAGCTACGAAGAGGTGGCCAAGGCGGGCGGCGGCATCGTCTCCAGCGTGCTGGCCACCCGCGCCGCCAGCGAAGACGATCTATACGCCCAGTCGGCCACCCGGCTGCAGCAGCTGCTGGCCGAGGGCGTGTGCGCCATCGAGATCAAATCCGGCTACGGCCTGGCGCTGGAACACGAGCGCAAACAGCTGCGCGTGGCCCGCCGCCTGGGCGATGACTTTGGCGTCACCGTGCGCACCACCTTCCTGGGCGCGCACGCCCTGCCACCCGAGTACGCGGGCCGCAGCCACGACTACATCAACCTCGTTTGCAATGAAATGCTGCCCGCACTGGCCGCCGAGGGGCTGGTGGACGCGGTGGACGTGTTCTGCGAACGCATCGGCTTCTCGCTGGCCGAGACCGAGCAGGTGTTCCAGGCCGCGCAGGCGCTGGGGCTGCCGGTGAAGCTGCATGCGGAGCAGCTCTCGGACATGGGCGGTTCGGCCCTGGCGGCGCGGTACGGCGCTTTATCCAACGACCACATCGAGCACCTGTCTGCCGCCGGTATCGAGGCCATGCGCGCATCTGGCACGGTGGCGGTGCTGCTGCCCGGCGCGTACTACACGCTGCGCGACACCCATGTGCCGCCGATTGCCGCCCTGCGCGCCGCCGGTGTGCCCATGGCCGTATCCACCGACCACAACCCCGGCACCTCGCCCTGCCTGAGCCTGCTGCTGATGGCCAACATGGCCAGCACCCTGTTCCGCCTGACCGTGCCCGAGGCGCTGGCCGGCATCACCACCCACGCCGCCCGTGCGTTGGGCCTGCAAGACACGCACGGTGTGCTGGCCGTGGGACGGCCTGCCAACATCGTCCTGTGGGATGTGCAAGACCCCGCCGAGCTGGTCTACTGGCTGGCCCACCAAACGCCCCGCACCGTGATCCGGCAAGGGCGGGTGGCGGTGGACACCCTGGGGCTGCTGCGGCCATGACGGGTGTAGCCAATGAGGGTCAGATCCCCATTGCGCGCCGGAGTTTTTCGGAGCAGGAGCAGTGCTTCGCGCATTTGGGCTCTGACCCTTGTTGGCGGATTGGCGTAGACGGCGATCCCTGGCCGGGATGTGCGCCCGGCGGCGCAGTAACTTTCTTTTGCTTGGCCAAAAGAAAGTCACCAAAGAAAAGGCCACCCCCACTGCCAGCGCCCTCCGCTGGCGCTACGGGAACCTGCGGTGCTCGCTTTGGGCGGGGTCTGGCTAAACTCGCTGCGCTCAAACAGACGCCAGTCCTGATCCGCCCAAAGCTGCGCTCCTCGGCGCTGGCAGAGGGGGACCCCGGATGCGGGATCGGCGGCGCACCGCGCCGCATCGCGCCTAGGGCGCGAAACAGCAGCGGTGCGCCCGTCGCGATCCATTCGGATGTAACCACCCTCAACACGGCCCCCTTCTCGCGCCCTAGGCGCGATGCCCTGCTGCGCCGGGCCGATCCCGCTCCCTGGGGTCCCCATCTGCAGGCGCCGAGGAGCGCAGTGGAATGCGGATCAGGGCTGGCGTTGTTTGAGCGCAGCGAGTTTAGCCAGACCCCGCATTCCACGAGCACCGCAGGTTCCCGTAGCGCTAGCGAAGGGCGCTGGCAGTGGGGGCGCCTTTCTTTTGGTGACTTTTCTTTTGCGCAAAAGAAAAGTTACTGCGCCGCCGGGCGCATCACCCGGCCGACCACGCCCGTAAACAAGCCAGCCCCATGACAAGCCTTTACGCAAAAAACGCCCTCCTCCCCACAGGCTGGGCCACCAACGTCCTCCTCGAATGGAACGCCATCGGAGAGTTAACAGCAGTCACCCCCGACACAGAACCCGGCAGCGCCCCCCAAGCCGCAGGCCCCCTAACCCCAGGCCTGCCCAACCTCCACTCCCACGCCTTCCAACGCGCCATGGCCGGACTCACCGAATTCCGGGGCGCCGCCCAAGACAGCTTCTGGAGCTGGCGCACGCTGATGTACCAGTTCGCCGCCCGCCTCTCCCCCGAGCAGGTAGAAGCAATAGCCACCTGGCTCTACATCGAAATGCTGGAAGCAGGCTATACGTCGGTCTGCGAATTTCACTACCTGCACAACAGCGCCGACGGCACGCCCTACGCCGATGACGCGGAGCTGTCCAAGGCCCTCGTGCGCGCGGCAAAAACAGCAGGCATCGCCATCACCCTGCTGCCCGTGCTGTACCAAACCAGCGGCTTCGGCGGCACACCGCCCACCACCGGCCAGCGCCGGTTCATCCGCTCGACCGACTCCATGCTGCGCCTGCTGGAAACGCTCAAACCCCTGTGCGATGCACAAGGCGCACGGCTGGGCCTGGCCCCGCATTCCCTGCGCGCCGTGCCGCCCGACAGCCTGCGCGACGCGGTGGCCGGACTGCACGCCATGGACCCATCCGCCCCGGTGCACATCCATATCGCCGAGCAGACCGCCGAGGTGGAGGCCTGCCTGGCCTGGAGCGGCCAGCGCCCGGTGGACTGGCTGCTGGACCACGCGCCGGTCGATGCACGCTGGTGCCTGATCCACGCCACCCACATGAGCGATGCCGAATACCAGCGCGCGGCGGCCAGCGGGGCGGTGGCGGGCATCTGCCCCAGCACCGAGGCCAATCTGGGCGACGGCCTGTTCGACATGCCGCGCTGGCGCAATGCAGGTGGCGCCTGGGGCCTGGGCTCCGACAGCCACGCCTGCGTCAATGCCGCTGAGGAGCTGATGCTGCTCGAATACGGCCAGCGCCTGCAGTTCCGCCAGCGCAATGTGCTGGCCAGCGCAGACCACAGCCAGGTCGCTACCGCCACCCTGCTGCAGGCGGTGGCCGGGGGCGCGCAGGCCTCGGGCCGGGCGGCCAACGGCCTGGCAGTCGGCCAGCGCGCCGACTTCTGCGTGCTCGACGCGCAGCACCTGGCGCTGGCCGGGTTGGCCGCCCCCGACATGCTCTCGGCCCACGTTTTCGCCAGCCACCGCACATCCGCGCTGGAGGCCGTCTGGGTCGGCGGCCAGCAACGCACCCGGCAAGGCCGCCACCCGTTGCACGATGCCGCCGCCGCTGCCTTCCTCCAAGCCCGCACGCAACTCACCCAAGGGTAAATATGCAAGCCTTCAAGTTCATCCAAGGCACCCAGCCGCTGCTGGTCTCCATGCCCCATGTCGGCACCTACCTGCCGCCCGCGCTGGCCGCGCGCCTGACGCCCACCGCCCGGCAGGTGCACGACACCGACTGGCACCTGGAGCGCCTGTATGGCTTTGCCCAGGAGCTCGGCGCATCGGTGCTCATCGCCACCCATTCGCGCTACGTGATCGACCTGAACCGCGACCCTTCCGGGGCCAGCCTCTACCCCGGCCAGAGCGTCACCGGCCTGTGCCCGGTGGACGACTTCGACAACCAGCCCCTCTACCAGGACCCCGCCGACCTGCCCACCACCGCCGAGATCGCCCTGCGCCGCGACACCCTGTGGCAGCCCTACCACCAGCAACTGCACGCCGAGCTGGCCCGCATCCAGGCGGTCCACGGCAAAGCGGTTTTGTGGGACGCGCACTCCATCCGCTCGGTGGTGCCGCGCTTTTTCGAAGGCAAACTGCCAGATTTGAATTTAGGCAGCGGCAACGGCACAAGCTGCGACCCCGCGATGTCCGCTGCGTTGCTGGCCATCGCCCAGAGTGCCCCCGGCTACACCGCCGTGCTCAATGGCCGTTTCCAGGGCGGCTACATCACCCGCCACTACGGCCAGCCCGCGCAGAACATCCACGCCATCCAGCTGGAGATGACCCAAAGCAGCTACATGCAAGAAGCCATGCCCTTCGACTACCTGCCCGAGGTGGCGGCGGGTATCCAGCCGCATCTACGGCGGATGGTGGAGGCGGCGTTGCGGTTTGGGGTCAACCGCCATTGAGCCACCACGGACAGTAGATGCGTGTTCTGACCCCACTGGGCGGTTAAGCGCCCCAAAGACGACCACAACGCAACTGACGTTGCGGGTTGCCATCGGGGCATCAGATGTTCAAAATGAATAGAGCCTGGCGCTTATCAAGGAGTGCGCATGTTCGCAGTCGAAAACTTAGCCTTGCTGGAAAAGCATCTGAGTGATGTGTACGCAGCGCGCATCCAGCCAGTCGAAGGCACAGCGGCCAACCTTGTCCGCGGTGCCATTGGCTTGTTCTTTGTTCGCGATGACGGGGCCAACGGAGCCAAGCTTGCCAAGGAAGTGGTATCCAGCTTTCGGTACTGGAACACGCGTACCGGCCACTACTTCGATGGGGTTTTTCTGGGCTGGGGCTACGACCAAGGTCCCGCGTATCTGGATGAGGCCTTCGGAACCTGTGTTCGGGAGTTGGAGCAATTGCTGGATTGGCGGTACGAAGGGGTCGCGCAACTGATTCTGGCGGATTTCGTTTTCCGGCCCTCCGAGCGACAAGGTCATTTGGATTTTTCAACCTGTGTTGCGCTAGACCTCTCCAAACTCCTCGAAGAAAAAAAGTATGCCCAATTGGCACCGCTCATTGAAGAGATCGTGCAGCCCCTGCGGCATGCGACCGAGGGGGGGACGCAATCTCCGACATGGCAAGTGTCGGACTACATCGCAATGCTGCGAACACGCAAGTTTGTTTGGCAAGAAATTATCAAAAAAGTCGGCTCCATCCTCGGCTGGGCCGACGATATGGCGAATTTCGCCGTACGTGATCTTCGCCGAAGAACCTAGCGCACAGCCAAGCTTGCAATCGCCACCTGGGCACCTGCTAAAGCAGTGACATGCCCCCCCTAACCCTTGGGAAGCCTGGCTCCACATGGTGGCCGAAGCAGGATGCGGCCGCTACCCGCCGAGGGCGGATGGTTTGATGTATCGGCACCACATCGACACAACCACTCCCGCTACTTCGTGCTGCTCAGGCCAGAAATAGGGGAATCCACTTACATTAACTAACACAAGTAGTTTATTTTGACAATTTTCGCTGGTTAAACAAAAGGCTCCCATGAATCGCATCTACCGCCTGGTCTGGAACTCCGAGGTAGGCAACATGGTAGCCGTGGCAGAAAACGCCAGAGGGCGTTGCAAGTCTGGCACGGGCCAGAGTGTGGTGGCCGGTGCCGTGGCGCTGACGGGATGCCTGTTGTTAACCTCTGTGGCCCACGCCGGGCCTGACGGCTTCCAGGTCACGGCCGGCACGGGCAGCGTGGCACATACCGGCAACACCACCACCATCACCCAAGGCAGCCAGAACCTGTCGCTGGGTTGGAGCACTTTCAACGTCGGCGCGCAGGAGACAGTCCACTTTGTCCAGCCCTCGGCCAGCGCCATCGCCGTCAACCGCATCCATGACACCCATGGCAGCCAGATTCTGGGCCAGCTCAACGCCAACGGCCAGGTCTTCCTCATCAACCCCAACGGCGTGCTGTTTGGCGCGGGGGCCCAGGTCAACGTCGGCGGCCTGGTCGCCTCCACCCTGGACCTGGGCGATGCCAGCCTGGGCAGCAGCACCCGCAGCTTCAGCGGCACCGGCAGCGGCAGCGTGGTCAACCAGGGCCGTATCACCGCTGCCAGCGGTGGCTACGTCGCCTTGCTGGGCAACACCGTGCGCAACGCCGGGCAGATCAGCGCCCAGCGGGGCACAGTGGCCCTGGGCGCGGGCAGCGCAGCCACCCTGACCTTTGCGGGCAACAGCCTGGTCGCGCTGCAGATCGACCAGAGCACCCTGCACACCCTGGCCGAGAACCAACAACTCATCCAGGCCGATGGCGGTACCGTGCTGATGAGCGCGGGCGCCAAAGACGCTCTGTTGGCCAGCGTGGTCAACAACACCGGCATCATCGAGGCGCGCACCGTAGACCAGCACAACGGCACCATCGTGCTGCTCGGCGGCATGGCGGCGGGCACGGTGCAAGTGGGGGGCACGCTTGATGCCAGCGCCCCCCATGGCGGCAACGGCGGATTCATCGAAACCAGTGCCGCCCATGTCAAGGTGGCCAACAGCGCCCAGATCACCACCGCTGCGCCGACCGGTGGCAACGGCACCTGGCTGATCGACCCGGTGGACTTCACCGTCGCGGCCTCCGGCGGCGACATCACCGGCGCCGCCTTGGGCAACTTGCTCGACAGCAACAGCGTCACGGTCCAAACCGCCACCGGCACCCCCTCGCCCACCGCCCTCTACGGCAGCAGCGGCACCAATGGCGACATCCAGGTGAACGATGCGGTGCGCTGGAGCAGCAACACCACCTTGACGCTGAACGCCTGGCGCAACATCAACATCAACCAGTCCATCACTGCCACCGGCAGCAGTGGCAAATTGGCCCTGCAGTACGGCCAGGGCGCCACGAATGGCGTGGTGGGTGGCACCCCCGCCACCTACACCGTGAACGCCCCGGTCAACCTGCAGGCCGGGCCAAATTTCAGCACCCAGTTGGGCACGGCCGGGGCGCTGGTGGACTACACCGTCCTTACCAGCCTGGGGGCGGAAGGCAGCACCACCGCCGCCGACCTGCAGGGCGTGGCTGGCAACCTGGCGGGCAAGTATGTGCTGGGCGCCCAGATCGATGCCACGGCCACCAGCAACTGGAACAGCGGCGCGGGCTTTGCGCCACTGGGGGACGCCAGCACGCGATTTACCGGCATCTTCGATGGTCTGGGCCACACCATCACCGGCCTCACGGTCAACCGTGCGGGCGCGGCTTATGGGGGCTTGTTCGGGTACACGCAAAGCGCGGCGATCCGCAACGTGGGGCTGGTCGGAGGCAGCGTCAGAGGGAGCGCCAATGTCGGCGGTCTGGTGGGGTACAGCTCGGCGGGCACCATCGCCCATAGCTACTCCACCGGCAGCGTCAGCGGGACAACCCGGGTCGGCGGGCTGGTGGGGTATTCCTCCAGCACTACGATCAGCAACAGCTATGTGACAGGCAGTGTCATTGGTTCAAGTGGCTATGTCGGCGGGCTGGTCGGATACCAGGTCACCGGCACGGTCAGTAGCAACTACACCACCGGCAGTGTCAGTGGGTCCAGCATCTATGTCGGCGGGCTGGTGGGGTACCAAATCGGCGGCACGGCCAGCAGCAACTACACCACCGGCAGTGTCAGCGGGACCAGCTATGTTGGCGGGCTGTTGGGGTACCTGTCCGGCGGCACGGTCAGTAACAACTACACCACCGGTACTGTCAGCGGGTCCAGCATCTATGTCGGCGGGCTGATAGGGTACAACGTCAGCGGCACGGTCAGCAACAGCTACGCCACAGGCCGTGTCAGCGGCTCAGGTGGTGCCATTGGCGGGCTCATGGGGTACAACTCCAGCGGCTCGATCAGCAACAACTACTGGGACACTTTCAGCACCGGCAAAGCCAGTGCCATAGGGTCGGGCGCTAACATCGGCGCCTACGCCGTCACCAGCGACCCCACCAGGTCCGCCGATGCCAACTATGCCTTCAAGCAAAGCGCCTACTCCCGACTGAACTTTGCCAGTACCTGGTACATGGTGGATGGCGCGACCCGGCCCTTCCTGAGGGTTGAGTACAGCCCCACCATTACCAACGCGCACCAGCTACAGCTGATGGCCATGAACCTGGGCGCCAGCTACACCTTGGCCCTGGACATCAATGCCACCGAAACCGGCACCGCCATCAGCCGGTCCGCCGGCATGTGGAGCAGCGCGGGCTTCGCGCCGGTGGGGAATGGCAGTACGGCATTCAGCGGCAGCTTCGATGGCCTGGGACACACCGTCTCGGGTCTCAAGATCGACCGCCCGACCACGGACATGGTGGGTCTGTTTGGCAAAACGCTGGATTCAACGATTCGCAACGTGGGACTGGTGGGCGGCAGTGTCAGCGGGGCGGACGGCGTCGGCGCGCTGGTGGGATACAACCAGGGCGCGATCAGCAATAGCTACGCCACGGGAGTTGTCAGCGGAACAGGCGACTATGCGGGCGGACTGGTGGGGCAAAACAATGGCGCAATCAGCAACAGCTATGCCACAGGAAATGTCAGCGCACCAGACTTCGCCGGCGGGCTGGTGGGGGGCAACATCGGCGGCACGGTCGCCAATAGCTACGCCACCGGCAGTGTCAGCGGGCCCAACCATGTCGGCGGGCTGGTCGGCGCCACGACCAGCGGTCTGGTCACCGACAGCTTCTGGAACACCAGCACATCGGGCCAGACAGGCTCCAGTGGTGGTACGGGCCTGACCACCGCGCAGATGATGGAGCTGTCCAGCTTCGCCCATTGGAGTATTGCCAATACCGGTGGCAGCAGTGCCGTATGGCGCATCTACGAAGGCCACACCGCACCCCTGTTGCGCAGCTTTCTGACACCGCTTGCGCTGGGCGACACCGCCTTGGCCTACAACGGCACCACCCAAAGTGGCACCGCGACCAGCACCGCGGGCGTACTGGGCATGGCCGCCTCGGGACGCAATGCGGGCACCTACACGGGCTATTACTCCGGCCAGCAGGGCTATGACATCGTCGGCGGCGCCCTGACCATCACACCCCTGGCCTTGACTGTCACCGGACTGGTGGCCGCCAGCAAGGTGTATGACGCAAGCACGGCGGCCACCGTCAGCAGCGCAGGCGCGGTCTACACCGGACGGCTGGACGGTGACGACGTATTGGTCAGCGCCACGGGCATGTTCGCAGACAAGAATGTGGGCAACGGCAAGACCGTCAACCTGGGCAGCACCTACAGCGGGGCCGATGCCGGTAACTACGCCATCACCGACCAGGCCAGCACCAGCGCCAACATCACTCCGGCCACGCTGACCTACACCGCCACGCCCGCCACCAGGTCCACTGGCCAGATCCCTGGCGGCCTGGGCGGCACGGTCACCGGTATGGTGGGCGGCGAAACCCTGGCCAGCGCCACCACCGGCACCCTGGACTGGAGCACCCCGGCTGTCGCCAGCAGCCTGCCCGGCTTGTATGCGATCAACGGCACCGGCCTGGGCAGTACCAACTACCGGCTGGTCCAGGCCAGCAGCAACGCCACCGCACTGGCGCTGAACGCCGAGGTGGTGGCACCACCTCCACCAGCACCACCGGTGCAGCCTCCACCGCCTGTGCCAACGGTGTCCAGTACGCCGCCACAGCCTGTGCTGAACGCGGTGGCGCAGCTGCAGTCCCGCACCCCGCCCGTGGCCCCCGAGTCCTACCGCCGCACCACCGTCAGCACGGCGATGAACTTCGACGGTACCGGGCCGTCGCTCAACATCGTTACCTCGGGTATCCGGTTGCCTGCGCACCTGGACGCGGACAACGAATGAGCCCCCAGACACCACCCCACACACTGAAACCATGATGACCCCCCAGAAATTGGCCGCGGCCACCCGCTTTACCCGCCAGGCGCGGGCGTTGGCGGCATTGGCCACGGCTGTCGCCGCCGTCACGCCCCACGCAGCCGCCCAGACCGTACCCGACGCCGGTGCGCTGCTGCAGCAAACCCAACCGGCAGCACCCCTGGCTCCGGCCTCCAGCGGCACGGGTCTGACGATCACGCCCGAAGCCGGTGCCCCATTGCCGCCGAGCGCGCCCTTTGCGGTGCAGCGCATCGACATCACCGGCAACCAAACCATGGCGACGCCCATCCTGCATGCGCTGGTGGCCGATGCCGAAGGCCAATCCCTGAGCGTGCCCGCACTGGGCCGTTTGGCCGGGCGCATCACAGACTACTACCGGGTGCAAGGCTACCCCTTGGCGCGCGCCATCGTTCCGGCGCAAACCATACGCGACGGTATCGTGGTGATCCAGGTTGTCGAAGCCCGCTACGGCAAGGTCCAACTCGACAACCGCAGCCAGGTCAGCGATGCACTGTTGCAAAGCACACTGTCGGACCTGCGCAGCGGGCAGGACATCACGCAGGCAGCGATGGACCGCAGTCTGCTGCTGTTGTCGGACATCCCGGGCGTGGCGGTGAACGCCCTGCTGCGCCCCGGCGATGCCGTGGGTACCTCGGACCTGCAGGTGGATGTGGGCGCGGCACCAGCGGTCACCGGCTATGCCATGGCGGACAACTACGGCAGCAGGTACACCGGGCGCGGGCGCCTGAGCGGCGCGGTGCTGGTCCATAACCCGCTACACCACGGCGACACCTTCACCGCCAGTGGCGTAAGTTCTGGCCGCGCGCTGAACTATGGCCGGGTCGCTTACGAGTCGCTCCTCAACGGCCAGGGGAGCCGACTGGGGGGCGCCTATTCCGCACTGGATTACACCCTGGCGGGTCCACTGTCGGCACTACAGGCCCATGGCCAGGCGGAGGTGCTGAGCCTGTGGGCCCGGCATCCGTTGCTGCGCAGCCGGCAGACCAACCTGTCCGTCCAGCTGCAGTACGAACACTTGCAACTGCGCGACCGGGTGGACACCATCGCCTCGCAGACCGACCGGCACCTGGACCACTGGACCGCCAGCCTCTCGGGCGACACCCGCGACGCCGTCGTGGCCGGGTCGGTCAACACCTGGAGCGTCAGCGCATCCGGCGGGCGCCTGGGGTATGACAGTGCCGCCGCCGCACAGCTGGACGCAGCCAGTGCCAGCACCCAGGGGGCCTATGCCAAGTTGAATGCCAGCCTGGTGCATTGGCAGGGCCTGGGCCCGCAGGGCACGCTGTACCTAGCCTACAGCGGCCAGTGGGCGCACACCAATCTGGACGCATCGCAAAAGCAGGCCGTGGGCGGCCCGGCCAGCGTGCGCGCCTATGCCGTGGGGGCACTCTCCGGGGACAACGTACAGCTACTCACCGCAGAGTACCGCCACGCGCTGGGCACCCTGCTGCAAGGGCAAACGCAGCTGATCGCCTTTGCCGATGCGGCCCGGGTGGAGGTGAACAAGACGACCTGGGTTGCCGGCGCCAACCGTGCAACGCTCAGCGGTGCCGGGGTGGGCCTGAATTGGTATGGGCCGCAGCAGTGGAGCGTGAAGGCGTCGGTGGCCACGGCGCTGGACCCGCAGTCCACGCTGGTGGCCAACACCTCGGCGACCCGCGGCTGGCTGGAGGTGAGCAAGCAGTTTTAACCCTCTCCTGGGAGCCCGGGAGCCTGGGGATTGCAAATGCCGCGCACCGCACCCAGCTATGGTCCAAACCGCTACTGCCCATGGACACCCCTACCGCCACCTTTCTCGCCCTCCTGCTCCTCATCCTGGTCTGCACGCTGGGCTGGTTCACACCCCGGTGGTGGGTGGCGCGGCGCAGGCGCAAGCTGCGGCAGCAGCCCTTCCCCGCCGCGTGGCGCACGGTATTGCGCCACCGCGTACCGCTGGTGCGCCGCATGCCTGCCGACCTGCAGTTGCAGCTGAAGCAGCAGATGCAGGTCTTCATCGCCGAGAAGGCGTTTCTGGGTTGTGCCGGTTTAACCGTCACCGACGAGATGCGGGTGGTGATTGCCGCCCAGGCCTGCCTGCTGGTGCTGAACCGGCCCACCGGCCTGTATCCGCACCTTCGGCAAATTCTGGTCTACCCGGGCGCGTTTGCGGTGCAGCGCACGCACACCGACGGCGTGGTGCAGCGCGAGGAGCGACAGGCGCTACTGGGCGAATCCTGGTCGCAAGGGCAGGTGATCTTGTCGTGGTACGACGCGCTGGAGGGTGCCACCACGCCGGGCGATGGGCACAACGTGGTAATCCACGAATTTGCCCACCAGCTGGACCAGGAAAAAGGCCACGCCAATGGCGCGCCTCAACGCAATCGGGGGAGCCGCAATGCCGACCCGGCCCGCTGGTCCCAGGTGTTCCACGCCGCCTACGCCAAACTGCGGCGCGAAGCCCATGTGGGCGAACCCGGCCTGCTGAACCACTACGGCGCGCAAGACCCGGCTGAATTCTTCGCCGTGGTGTCCGAGGTGTTCTTTGAACAACCGGCAGAGTTGAAGGACTACGACCCGGCGCTGTACCAGGAGCTGCGTGGTTACTACCGGGTAGACCCGGCAGGCTGGTAAACCAGGTTTTCAAGAATAATCGGCCCTCAACGCCCACCACATCGGCGCAAGCAGCTATCTAAAAAATAGCGCAGCAGAGCCCGCGGTGCTCCTCTACACTTTGGCCATTGCCTGCCACCCATGGTGCCCACGATGAACGCCGCCACCCACCCCACCGCCCCCACCGCGCCTCCCATGGTCGAACACTTCCGCCAGGTCTTGCTGTGGCCGGTACGGCTGATGCCGGTGCGCGGCAGCGAGGGCACGCACGCCAAGCCCTGGCAGGTGCTGGCCGACATGGGCGATGCCTCGCCCTGGCGCGAGGTGGTGGACGAATTCACCGGCGACAGCAGCCGCTTCCACGAGCGGCATTACAACGAGTTTGTGTCGTTCCTGCCCTATGTGCAGCGCTTTCTGTACGGCGAGGGCCTGCCCAAGCATGGCGCGCAGACGGTGGCCCAGGGCTCGCCGATGCGGGTGTTTCGCCGCCAGGACATTGCCGCGGTGCGGGTGGTGCCGCGCCCTGGCGACGCCCCCATCACCCTGGACACGGTGCATGTGGACCTGTACTTCTTCCTCGACGTGGACCTGGTGCTGCTTAATGTGGAGGTCACCGCCAACCACCTGACGCTGGAGACAGCGCAGGAGCTGATGTACCGCTTTGGCCGCGCCTACCCGGCCGGCTGGGACGCCCACGGCCAGGCCCTGCACTGCCTGGCCGAGGCCGAGTGGCTGGACGCGCAGGGCCAGGTGCTGGCCGCATCGGACGCCAACCAGCGCGATGTCTTTCTGGCCCAGGTCAGCACCCGGCGCGCGCCGCGCATCTCGGCCCACTGGGATTTCATGATGCGCCCGCTGGTGGGCGACCACTCGGACCACCCCGGCCAGCTGCGCTTTCGCCAGATCGAGTACTACCGCATGCCGCAAATGGCCTACCTGGCCATGGACCGGCCCCGCGACCTGACCCGCAGCGACTTTGTGCGCCTGGGCCTGGTCACCGGCTCGGGCGCGCGCGACCCCGCGGGCGGCTGCGCCCTGCCCTATGGCGAACAGCACCTGGCCGAGTTTGAGAGCAAATACTGCTACGACCGCTTCTGGACCGAAGGCGGCGCCGCCCCCAACACCCGCTACCTGTGCAACGGCCACGCCATGGTGGTGGTGGGCGATGCCAGCAGCCAGTTCTACGGCTGCCGCGACCGGGGCGTGCTGGCGCAGTTCCGGCACCAGCACTTTTTGGTGTTTTTGATCGCCCACTTCCAAAAGGCCGCGCTGCTGATGTACTCAGACCGGCTGGCCGAAACGCTGAAGAACCTGGACATCACCGACCCGGCCAGCGTGCGCCACTTCAAGCGCGCCATCCGCAACGGGTTTGCCAGCTTTCTGCGCTTCACCCACCGCTACTGGTTCCACGAGGTGTCGGAGCAGGCCCAGGTGCGGGCCCTGTTCCATATGTGTTCACACCACCTGGGGCTGGACCCGCTGTACGCCGAGGTCAAAGAGCGCATCGCCGAGATGAACCAGTACCTGGAGGCCGACAGCCTGCGCCGCCAGGCCAACACCGTGGTGCGGCTCACGGTGGTCACCATCTTCGGCCTGATCGGCACGGTGACCACCGGCTTCCTGGGCATGAACCTGCTGGCCGAAGCCGAGTCCCCGATGGAGCGGCGGCTGCTGATCTTTGCCGTCGTCTTCATCCTGACCACGGTGCTGACGGTCTACACCATGGTCAAGTCCAAGCGCCTGTCGGACTTTCTGGATGTGCTGTCCGACGAGCGCATGTCGGTGTGGAACAAGTGCAAGGCCCTGGTCGGCGTGTGGGCGCGCCAGGACGACTGAGCGCGCTCTACAGCCGTTTGGCAATCGCCATGCCCGCCAGCATGGCCGCCACAAACACCGCCACCGCCGCGCCACCGGTCAGCACGCTGGCCAGCGCCGGGCCGGGGCAGTAGCCCGCCAGGCCCCAGCCCACGCCGAACAGCGCCGCGCCCAGCACCAGCCGGGTATCGATGTCTTTGCGGGTGGGCAACTGGAAGGCCATGGCCGCCCAGGGCTTGCGCGCCGGGCGCCGGGCCGTGGGCGGCGTGAGGGCAAAGGCGGGCAGCGTGACCAGCAGCGCACCGCCCATCACGAAGGCCAGGCTGGCATCCCAGGGGCCAAAGCGCTGCGCATCCCACAGCCCGCCCAGGTTCAAGAAACCCTGCACCTTGGCGGGCAGCACCATGCCCGACAGCACCAGCCCAGCAGCGAACAAACCACCCGCGATGGCGGCATACACAATTCTTAGCATGTTTTAGGCCTCCAGCGCTTATTTAACCAGCGTAACGAGCTACAAAAACAGTAGCAAATCCACACCCCATGAAAACCCCCGTGGCCACCAGCGAACGCACCGAGCGCCGCCCCAGGCCGCACACACCGTGCCCGCTGGTGCAGCCCGCGCCCAGCACCGTGCCCACGCCCACCAGCAGCCCGGCGGCCACCAGCACCGCCCACGGCGGCGGCGGCAGCGCGGGCATGCCGCGCGTGAGCACCGCGCCCACACCCACCAGCCCGGCCAGAAAGGCCCAGCGCCAGCCCCCCTCGCCCGGCTGCGGCGACAAGGCACCCGCCACGATGCCGCTGATGCCCGCCACCCGGCCCAGGGCCGCCAGCAGCAGCCAACAGGCCAGGCCAATCACCACGCCACCCAGGGCGGCCTGCACAAAAGGATGCATAAAAATGTTCTCCGTCAAACCAAAAATATACCCATGGGGGTATAGTAACTCCATCGTGCCCAGGATGCCCATGACCCAGCTCACCGACCCCGCCAAAAAGAAGACCCTGCTCGCCCGCCTGGCCCGGGTAGAGGGCCAGTTGCGCGGCGTGCAGCGCCTGATCGAGTCGGAGGCCGACTGCGAAAAGGTGGCCCAGCAGCTGGCCGCCGCCCGCAAGGCGTTGGACAAATCGTTTTTCACCATGGTGGGCTGCATGATCGAGCAAGGCCACCTGCCCGCCGAACAAGTGGCCGACATGCTGGCCAAATACGCTTAGGAGTTTTTATGCAACCGATCCAACTCTTCGACCCCGCCACCAGCACCTACACCTACGTGCTGGTGGATCCGCTCAACCACGCCGCCGCCATCATCGACCCGGTCGACACCCAGCTGGACCGCGATCTGGCGCTGCTGCAGGACCAGGGGCTGTCGCTGGTGTGGACGCTGGAAACCCACACCCACGCCGACCACATCACCAGTGCGGGGCTGCTGGCCGAGCACACCGGCGCCCAGACCGCAGTGCCCGCGGGCTGCGGCATCCAGGGCGCGGCGATGCAGCTGCAGCACGGCGACCTGCTGCGCTTCGGCAGCGAAACCTTGCAGGCGCTGCACACTCCCGGGCACACCGCGGGCAGCATGAGCTTTGTCTGGCGCGACCACGTCTTCACCGGCGACACCCTGCTCATCGGCGGTTGTGGCCGTACCGATTTCCAGTCGGGCAGCGCCGAGGCGATGTACCACAGCATCACCCAGGTGCTGTTTGCCCTGCCCGACACCACCCGGGTCTGGCCTGGCCACGACTACCACGGCAAAACCCAGTCCACCATCGGGGCCGAGAAGTCGCTCAACCCGCGCATTGCCCACAAGACCCTGGCGGAATTCATGGCCACCATGGAAGCCCTGCACCTGCCGCGCCCGCAACGCATGGACCAGGCCGTGCCCGCCAACCTGGTTTCGGGCCTGTCGCACGAGGCCACCCCCTTGCCGCCCCAAGTCCGCCCCGCCGAAGGCTATGCAGGCGACGTGTCGCCCCAACTCGCGTGCCGATGGTGGCAGGCGGGCGAGGCGGTGCTGATCGACGTGCGCACCGACGCCGAACGCGCCTGGGTCGGCGAAGTGCCCGGTGCCGTGCCACTGGCCTGGAAGCAGTGGCCCGGCATGGCGCTGAACCCCGATTTCGACAGCGGCCTGCAAGCCGCGCTGGCGGGCGGCAAAAAAGGCGTGCTGCTGTGCCGCAGCGGCGTGCGCTCCATCGCCGCCGCCAAGCGCGCTACCGAACTGGGGCTGGAGGCCTACAACATCCTCGAAGGTTTCGAAGGGGACCCCGATGCGGAGGCCCACCGGGGCCGCAAAGGCGGCTGGCGCTTCCACAACCTGCCCTGGCGTCAGGGGTAACCACACACGTGCCGCTGCGGCGGCGCATAGATAATGCGGGGAAAAATACCGGAGACGCAGGATGAGTTTTCTCGCCATCGACATTGGCAACACCCGTCTCAAATGGTCGCTGTATGACGCCCCCCGCCCCGGTGCCACGCTATTGGCCCACGGCGCCGAGTTTCTGGAGAACATCGACAAACTGGCCGACGGCCCCTGGGCCCAACTGCCCACGCCCGGCGCCATCCTGGGCTGCATCGTGGCCGGCGACGCCGTCAAGCGCCGCGTGCTGGAGCAGCTGGAGCTGTGGGACGTGCACCCCCAGTGGGTGGTGTCCAGCGCCGCGGAGGCCGGTTTGACCAATGGCTACGACCACCCCACCCGCCTGGGGGCCGACCGCTGGGTGGCCATGGTGGGCGCACGCCACCGCATGCTGGCCCAGGGCCCCGAGCGCCCCATGGTGGTGGTGATGGTGGGCACGGCGGTGACAGTGGAGGCGGTGGACACCCACGGCCGCTTCCTCGGCGGCCTGATCCTGCCCGGCCACGGCATCATGTTGCGGGCGCTGGAGTCCGGTACCGCCGGGTTGCACGTGCCCACCGGCGAGGTGCGCCTGTTCCCCACCAACACCAGCGACGCGCTGACCAGCGGCGGCACCTACGCCATCGCCGGGGCCGTGGAGCGCATGGTGCAGCACGTGCGCCAGCACTGCAAAGCCGAACCCGCCTGCTACATGACCGGCGGCGCGGGCTGGAAGATGGCACCCAGCATGTCGGTGCCGTTCGAGCTGGTGGACAACCTGATTTTTGACGGACTGCTGGCCATGGCAGCGGGCCGGTTCGTGCACTAGGTTTACAAGATTTTTAGGCCTCTAGCGCTCATTCCAAGAGCGTGAGCAGCTCTCGATTCAATAGCAAAACGTTGATTGCGGCTTCAGCCAGGCCTCGGCCAAGCGCACCCAGTAGGTGGCCCCTAGCGGGATCAGCTCGTCGTTGAAGTCGTAGCTGGGGTTGTGCAGGGTGCAGGGGCCTGCGCCGTGGCCCAGGGCGCGGTGGTCGCCGTCGCCGTTGGCAATGAAGCAATAGGCTCCCGGCTTGGCCTGCAGCATGTAGGCGAAGTCTTCGGCGCCCATGGTGGGCTCCTGGGTGACCACGTTGGCGGGCCCCACGATATCGGCCATCACCTGGCGGGCGAAAGCGGCCTCGGCGGCATGGTTGATGGTGGGCGGGTAGTTGCGGGCAAATTCGAACGCGCAACGGGCCCCAAACGCTTCGCACAGGCTGTCGGCAATCTGGCGCATGCGGTCTTCGATCAAATCCAGCACCTCCAGCGTGAAGGTGCGCACCGTGCCCTGCAGCTCCACGCTGTCGGGCACGATGTTGGTGGCCGAGCCGCCGTGCACCATGGTCACCGACACCACGCCTGCGTCGATGGGCTTCTTGTTGCGGCTGATGATGGTCTGGAAGGCCAGCACCATCTGGGCGGCGATGGGCACCGGGTCGATGCCCATATTGGGCATGGCAGCGTGGCTGCCTTTGCCGTGGATAGTGATCTTGAATTCGCTGCTGGAGGCCATCACCGGGCCAGGGCTGAGGGCAAACTGGCCCACCGGCATACCGGGCCAGTTGTGCATGCCAAACACCGCGTCCATGGGGAAGCGGGTGAACAGGCCCTCTTGCACCATCTCGCGGGCCCCGCCGCCGCCCTCTTCGGCGGGCTGAAAGACCAGGTAGACCGTGCCGTCGAAGTTGCGGTGCTCGGCCAGGTACTGCGCCGCCGCCAGCAGCATGGCCGTGTGGCCGTCGTGCCCACAGGCGTGCATCTTGCCGGGGTGCTGGCTGGCGTGGGCGAAGGTGTTGAACTCTTGCAGCGGCAGCGCGTCCATGTCGGCGCGCAGGCCGATGGCGCGCGGGGAGTTGCCGTTTTGCAAAATACCCACCACCCCGGTGCCCGCCAGGCCCCGGTGGATGGGAATGCCCCATTCGGTGAGCTGGCGCGCCACCAGGTCGGCGGTCAGCACCTCTTGAAAGCTCAGCTCCGGGTGGGCGTGCAGCTCACGGCGCAGGGCGGCAATGCCGGGGGCCTGGGCCACCAATTGGTCGATCACGGGCATGGCACGGCTCCTGGATTTATCATGGGACCATTCTGTCAGAAGGCCCCCATCGGATGAATAACCCCTCCCACACCGTGCGTGGCGCCTGCCCGCACGACTGCCCCGACACCTGCGCGCTGCTGACCACGGTGCAAGACGGCATCGCCATCAAGGTGCAGGGCAACCCAGACCACCCGCACACCGACGGCGTGCTGTGCACCAAGGTCTCGCGCTACACCGAGCGCACCTACCACCCGGAACGCATTCTGCAGCCGCTCAAGCGCAGCGGCCCCAAGGGTTCGGGCCAATACACGCCCGTGGGCTGGGACGAGGCGCTGGGCGACATCGCCACCCGCCTGCAGGCCATTGCCGCCCGCAACCCCGAGGCCATCCTGCCCTACAGCTACGCGGGCACCATGGGCCTAGTGCAGGGCGAGAGCATCGCCGCGCGCTTCTTCCACACACTGGGGGCGTCGCTGCTGGACCGCACAATCTGCGCGTCGGCAGGCGGCGAAGGCCTGGTCCACACGCTGGGCGGCAAGGTCGGCATGCAAGTGCAGTTTTTTGCCGAGTCGAAACTGATTCTGATCTGGGGCAGCAACTCCATCGGCAGCAATCTGCACTTCTGGCGCTATGTGCAGCAGGCCAAGCGCGACGGCGCTCGGCTGGTATGCATCGACCCGCGCAGGACCGAAACCGCCGAAAAGTGCCACGAACACATCGCCCTGCGCCCCGGCACCGATGCTGCGCTGGCATTCGCCCTGATGCACCAGCTCATCACCCACGACTGGCTGGACCACGCCTACCTGGCCGAGCACACCATGGGCTGGCCCGCGCTGCGCGAACGTGCCCTGCAGTGGCCGCCCGAGCGCGCTGCGGAGGTCTGCGGTGTGCCGGTGGAGCAGATCGTGTCGCTGGCGCGCGACTACGGCCAGTGCTTTGCCAACGGGCAGCCTGCGGCCATCCGCCTGAACTACGGCATGCAGCGCACCCGCGGCGGCGGCAATGCCACCCGCGCCGTGGTCAGCCTGCCTGCACTGATCGGCGCCTGGCGGCACCGCGCAGGCGGCGTGCTGATGAGCAGCTCGGGCCAATTCCCGGTCCAGCGCGCGGCCTTGCAGCGGCCCGACTTGCTGGCCGGGCGCAGGCCCCGCACCATCAACATGAGCACCATTGGCGATGCCCTTCTGGACACCACGGCTCCCAAGATCGAGGCGCTAGTGGTCTACAACAGCAATCCCGTCGCCGTGGCTCCCGATTCGGGCAAGGTAGTGCAGGGCTTTGCCCGCGAAGACCTGTTCACCGTGGTGCTGGAGCATTTCCAGACCGATACCGCCGATTACGCCGACTACATCCTGCCCGCCACCACGCAGTTGGAGCACTGGGACGTACACAGCGGCTACGGCCACACCGATGCCCTGCTCAACCGCCCCGCGATTGCGCCACTGGGCCAGTCCAAACCCAATACCCAGATCTTCCGGGAGCTGGCCGCCCATATGGGCCTGACCGACCCGTGCCTGCGCGAGAGTGACGAAATGCTGTGCCGCACTGCGTATGGCGACCAGGTGGATTTTGGCGTGCTGCTGGAGCAAGGCTTTGCGACGATTCCCTTGCCCGACGCACCGTTTGCCCACGGGCGGTTCCCCAGCCCTTCGGGCAAGTGCGAATTTTTCAGCGACAGGTTGGCGGCACAGGGCCGGGACGGCTTGCCGGACTACCTGCCCAACTACGAGGCGGCAGGCACTTCCACAGAATTTCCGCTGGCAATGATTTCGCCGCCTGCGCGCAATTTCTTGAATTCCAGCTTCGTCAACGTCACCAGTCTGCGCCAGATCGAGGGCGAACCGCTGCTGGAAATCCATGCCGACGATGCCCTGCCACGGGGCATCACCAGCGGGGCCGTGGTGCGCGTCTTCAATCAGCGCGGCACATACCGCTGTAAAGCCAAGGTGTCAGCCCGGGCCCGGGTCGGTGTGGTGAATGGACTGGGGGTGTGGTGGCGCAAACTGGGACTGGATGGCAGCAATGTGAACCAGCTCACCAGCCAGCAGTTGACCGATCTGGGCCGTGCGCCCACCTTCTATGACTGCCGGGTAGAGGTTGCGTTGGACGCGCCCCCGGCACCAGATGCCCATTAGGCCGACGTGGCCGATTTCTCGCTCTTGGTCTTCGCCGCTACGGGCGGTGCGCCCACCACTTGCCAGATGGTTTTAAACCCGGTATCGGGGATCTGCAAAGGTTTGGTACGCGCTGCTTCAGGAGGGGTGGCGACAACCGCGGGAGCTTTCTTAGCCATGGACACTTTCAAATTTTTGGAGGGCCGATTGTCGCAGCCGCACCATGCAAACCCCTACAAGATGCAGACACTTACGCGTCACAGGGCCCGTCACGTTGCTGATAAACCACAAACCCCTACCTGTAGCCGTGGTTTCCCAAAATAGAACCGGCCCGTTTTCGATGAAAATGGAGCCTGTTCGCGCACTCTTTGCGCCTGTTCCCCACCGCAGACCCACATCACCGTGACCACTCCCCTCGCCCCGACAGCCAAAAACCCCCAAGCACGCAAGCCCAGGCCGCAACGTGCTCCCCACGGCCGGGAGGTACACCCCCTGCTACACACCTTGTACGACCTGTATCCCAAGGTATTTGGCGCACAGGCCTTGCCACTAAAGCTCGGCATCTTCCATGAACTGGTAGCAAACCATCCAGATTTACTGGAAGCCAAGGCCTTGCGCGAAGCCCTGGGACAACACACCCGGTCTACCCGCTACCTGGAACAAGTTGCCACCGGCGTGCAGCGCCACGATCTTCAAGGCCATCCCGTCGAGCCATTGGCGCCCGAGCATGTGCACCAGGCCATCATGGAAGTCGCCCGCCGCGACCGTACAGCCAATAGCCCCGCAGGCCAAGCCAAACTGCGCCTGCGACTGCGCAATGCCTTCGAAGCCTCTGGATTGAGCCGGGGCGCCTATGCAGAACAGGTCAAACCGCCGCTGGAAGCCTGGAACGCCCTGCTGGACCACGCCTACACCGAAGACGGCGCTGCCGCAGCGAAGCGCGAAGCCTTGCTGAAAGCTTTTGAAAGTAGCGGCCAGACCTTGGCGCAGTTTGCTGACATGTACGGCATGGACCTAGCCCATACCGAAAATTCGCTAGAACAGGCCAAACAGGACCGAGCCAGCAAACAGTCCGAATAGATCTCGGCAGACCGCAGCAGCAAGCAAGCGCTACGGAGCCCCGCAAGGGGCAAAGAAACTTCCCCATAGCCACAAAGTAAAAAGCCCCAGTCATCGCTGGGGCCCATTTACGGATAGCAGAAATTAAAAAACCCACACAAGGTGGGTTTTTTAACTCGTAACACCGAAGTGCCACTGATTGGTTGCGCGAGTAGGATTTGAACCTACGACCTTTGGGTTATGAGCCCAACGAGCTACCAGGCTGCTCCATCGCGCGGTATGTCTCTATTATAGCCGCTTATTCTTGGTCTGCAGATATTTCTACAGCTTCTTTTACATCAGCACGGTCAACCAGTTCCACGAATGCCATAGGAGCATTGTCACCCACGCGGAAACCCATCTTCAAGATACGTGTATAGCCGCCTGGACGGGCCTTGAAATGGGGGCCGAGGTCGTTGAACAACTTGGTCACGCTGTCGCGGTCACGCAAGCGGTCAAAAGCCAGACGGCGGTTAGCCACTGTCGCTTCTTTGGCCAAGGTGATCATAGGTTCGATCACACGGCGCAATTCCTTGGCCTTGGGCAAAGTGGTCTTGATGGCCTCGTGCTCGATCAGCGAGTTCATCATGTTGCGCAACATCGCAAGACGGTGCGAAGTGGTGCGGTTAAGTTTACGAAGTCCGTGTCCGTGGCGCATGGTGCATTCCTTTCAATTATTTTGACGCACAGCCGGATCAGGTACTGCGCGTTGCACGTGTCCTTTGCAGGACATTTTTAAAGCCCAGCGCAGCCCCGAAGTGCTGCACCGGTCCAATTTCCAATTAACGCTTGTCCAGACCGGCCGGTGGCCAGCTTTCAAGCTTCATACCCAAAGTCAGACCGCGCGAAGCGAGGACTTCCTTGATTTCATTCAGCGATTTGCGACCCAGATTCGGGGTCTTGAGCAGTTCATTCTCGGTGCGCTGGATCAGATCACCGATGTAATAAATGTTCTCAGCCTTCAAGCAGTTCGCAGAGCGAACCGTCAATTCCAGCTCATCCACAGGACGCAACAGAATCGGGTCGAACTGCGTGTTGCCACGCGGTGCAGGCTGTTCAAACACGCCGGCCAATTCGCTGCCTTCCAGCTGCGCAAATACTGCGAGCTGTTCAACAAGGATTTTAGCCGATGCGCGCACGGCATCTTCAGCCGAGATCGCACCATTGGTTTCAATCTCTACCACCAGCTTGTCCAGGTCGGTACGCTGCTCAACGCGAGCGCTTTCAACGGTGTAGCTGACCCGCTTGACAGGTGAGAACGAAGCGTCCAGCACGATACGGCCGATCGACTTGGTTTGCTCATCCGCATAGCGGCGCATGCTGCCTGGGACATAACCACGGCCCTTTTCGACCTTGATTTGCATGTCCAGCTTGCCACCTTGAGACAAATGCGCAATCACGTGCTCTGGGTTGATGATCTCAACGTCGTGCGGAGTCTGAATGTCAGCCGCTGTGACCACACCGTCGCCGTCTTTACGCAGGCTCAGGGTGACTTCATCGCGGTTGTGCAGTTTGAAAACAACGCCTTTGAGGTTCAACAAAATGTTCACAACATCTTCTTGAACACCGTCAATCGAAGAGTACTCATGCAGCACACCTGCAATCGTCACTTCGGTTGCCGAATAACCCACCATGGACGACAACAGTACACGGCGTAGTGCATTACCCAATGTATGCCCGTAGCCGCGTTCAAACGGCTCCAACGCAACTTTCGCCCGGTTGTGGCCCAGCTGCTCAACGTTGATGGCTTTGGGTTTCAGCAAATTAGTTTGCATGCATGCTTCCTCTCAGTACCCCCAGCTCGTTACACCGGTAAGGCAAGTGTTGGTTCTAGACCGCAGTGCCCCGCAGCCTAGGAACAAAATCAAACGACAAATGCGGAATTAACGCGAATACAACTCAACGATCAGGGATTCGTTGACATCAGAGGCGAATTCATCGCGATCAGGTACTTTCTTGAAAATACCTTCGGTCTTCTCAATGCTGACTTCAACCCAGGCCGGCAGGCCCACTTGTTGCGCCAGTTGCAGGGCTTCAACAATACGGTTCTGCTTCTTCGACTTGTCGCGAACAGCCACTACGTCGCCGGTCTTGACCATGTACGAAGGGATATTCACGCACTGACCGTTCACCGTCATCGCTTTGTGCGACACCAATTGGCGTGCTTCGGCGCGCGTGGAGCCAAAGCCCATGCGGTAGACGACATTGTCCAGACGGGATTCCAGCAGGAACAGCAGATTTGCACCGGTATTGCCCTTGCGGCGATCGGCCTCTTCGAAATAGCGGCGGAACTGACGCTCCAACACACCGTACATGCGCTTTACTTTTTGCTTTTCGCGCAGCTGCAAGCCGAAATCAGAAGTACGGGCACCAGAAGTGCGACCGTGTTGACCTGGCTTGGAGTCAAATTTGGCCTTGTCGCTGATAGAACGACGGGCGCTCTTCAGGAAAAGATCAGTGCCTTCACGGCGGGAAAGTTTGGCCTTGGGACCGAGATAGCGTGCCACTTGAGCGTCCTTAAATATTATCTTCCACGCAGAAACGTGGGAGCCATCTGCGCAAGGCAGATGGCGGTGGGCTTATAAAAAACCGGACCGAAACGAATTCCGGTGAGATTAGATGCGACGACGCTTTTGAGGGCGGCAACCGTTGTGTGGAACGGGAGTCACATCTGCAATCGAGGTAATGCGGATACCGAGTGCTCCCAGAGCACGAACCGAAGATTCGCGACCAGGACCCGGGCCCTTGATTTCGACATCAAGATTCTTGATGCCTTGCTCAATGGCGGCACGACCAGCCACTTCGGAAGCAACCTGGGCAGCAAATGGAGTCGATTTACGCGAACCCTTGAAGCCCTGGCCACCGGAAGAAGCCCAAGACAACGCATTGCCTTGACGATCAGTGATCGTGATGATTGTATTGTTAAATGATGCGTGCACGTGTGCGACACCGTCAGACACGTTCTTGCGAACTTTCTTACGTACACGCTGCGATGCGTTGCTTTGCTGAGCTTTTGCCATAGTGATCTCTCAATCCCTTTATTTCTTCAATGAAGCTGCAGCCTTGCGCGGTCCCTTACGGGTGCGTGCGTTGGTACGCGTACGCTGACCACGCATCGGCAAACCGCGACGGTGGCGGAAACCACGGTAGCAGCCGATGTCCATCAATCGCTTGATGTTCATCGTGGTTTCTCTACGCAAATCGCCTTCAATGGTGAAGAGAGCGATTTGGTCGCGGATCTTTTCCAGATCAGCATCGGTCAAGTCTTTGACCTTTTTGGAATATGCAATGTCGCAAGCTTCGCAAATCTTGCGAGCGCGCGTGCGACCGATACCGAAAATAGCGGTTAAGCCGATTTCGGAATGCTTTTGCGGCGGAATGTTAATACCAGCGATACGTGCCATGTGCGTCCTCTAAAACTTTTCTATCAACCTTGACGCTGTTTGTGGCGTGGATCTGTACAGATCACACGAACCACGCCCTTGCGCCGGATGACTTTGCAGTTACGGCAAATTTTCTTAACCGAAGCTGAAACTCTCATTTAATTCTCCTAAAACTCTGAATACCGTGCGATTGAATTCTCTGGAACAAAACACCAGACCCATGACCAACTTTTAACTTACCAATTACGCATTGGCAGAGGACTTGAAGTTAGCCTTTTTCAGCAATGACTCATACTGTTGAGACATCATGTAGTTTTGAACCTGGGCCATGAAATCCATAGTCACAACCACAATAATGAGCAGTGACGTTCCACCAAAATTAAATGGCACGTTGTATTTCAAGACCAATATTTCCGGAACCAAACACACAAAGGTGATGTAAACCGCACCTGCCAAAGTCAACCTCAGCAATATCTTGTCGATATAGCGAGCAGTCTGTTCACCGGGGCGGATGCCAGGAATGAACGCACCACTCTTCTTCAGGTTGTCTGCTGTTTCACGGCTATTGAATACAAGCGCCGTGTAAAAAAAGCAGAAAAATACAATGGCACTGGCATAGAACAGCACATAAACCGGTTGTCCTGGACTCAGCATGCCTGCGACATCTTTCAGCCAGCGCAACGATTCAGAAGCACTGAACCAATTCACCACCGTTGCAGGCAACAAAATAATCGATGAAGCAAAGATCGGAGGAATTACACCAGCCATATTGAGCTTCAAAGGCAGATGCGAAGACTGTCCGCCATATACCTTGTTACCCACCTGCCGCCGTGCGTAATTCACCAGAATCTTTCTTTGACCACGTTCTACGAACACGACAAAGTAAGTGACCAATGCAACTACAGCAACAATAAAGATGGAGGCAATGATGCTCATAGCACCCGTGCGCACCAACTCCAGTAAACCACCGATAGAACCCGGCAATCCAGCCGCAATGCCAGCGAAGATCAGTATGGAAATTCCATTACCTAAGCCACGCTCTGTAATTTGCTCACCCAACCACATCAGAAACATGGTCCCAGCGGTCAAACTAACAACAGCTGTCATGCGGAAACCAAAGCCTGGCGACAAAACCAAACCTGGAGAGCTCTCCAAACCAGTAGCAATCACCAAAGATTGAAACAGAGCCAGACCCAAAGTGCCATAGCGGGTGTACTGGGTAATCTTGCGACGGCCAGACTCGCCTTCCTTCTTCATCTGCTCAAACATCGGGACCACATAGCCCATCAATTGCATGATGATGGAGGCCGAGATGTAAGGCATGATGCCTAAGGCAAATACGGTAAACCGGGACAAGGCACCACCAGAAAACATATTGAACAAGCTCAATATGCCGCCTTGCTGGCCTTTAAAAAGCTGCTGCAGTTGCGTTGCGTCGATGCCGGGCACAGGAATATGTGCACCGACACGATAAACAACCAGCGCAAGCAGCAAAAACACCAAGCGACGACGCAAGTCGCCGAACTTACCCGTCTTTGCGATTTGAGCGCTAGTTGCCACCGAACGTTTCCTTCAACAAAAACTTAAGCCAGGCTGCCACCGGCGGCTTCAATAGCCGCCTTGGCTGCTGCCGTAGCACCAATACCAGTGAACTTGATCGCCTTGGTCAGTTCGCCGGTCTTGATGACCTTGATGACTTTAGCCATCTCAGCAATCAGACCTGCCTGCTTCAGTGCCAAACCGTCTACTTCAGACAGGCCCAGCTTTTCCAGCGCTTCCAGAGTGACTTCAGCGTTGTACTTCAGCAAGTGCGATTTGAAACCACGCTTAGGCAAACGGCGTTGCATAGGCATTTGACCGCCTTCAAAGCCGACCTTGTGGTAACCACCAGCACGGGATTTTTGACCCTTGTGGCCGCGGCCAGAGGTCTTGCCCAGGCCAGAGCCAATACCGCGACCAACGCGACGCTTGGCGTGCTTTGCACCCGCTGCGGGCTTAATGCCATTGAGTTCCATCGTCAATCCTTAGATGATTTTGACCAGATAACTGATCTTGTTGATCATGCCGCGGACTTCGGGCGTGTCTTGCAGTTCGCTTACGCTGCGAATCTTGCGCAGACCCAAGCCACGAACGGTTGCACGGTGCGATTCTTTGGTACCAATCGGGCTGCGAACCAGCGTCACTTTGAGTGTTTGTTGCGTTGTCATTTGGATAACCTTGCTCAGACGAAGATTTCTTCGACGTTTTTGCCGCGCTTGGCAGCAATGTCCGAAGGAGTGGTCGAATTACGCAATGCATCCAAGGTGGCACGCACCATGTTGTACGGGTTCGACGAACCATGGCTCTTGGCCACGATATCGGTGATACCCATCACTTCAAACACTGCGCGCATAGGGCCGCCTGCAATGATGCCGGTACCCTTGGGGGCCGGTGCCATCATCACGTTGGCTGCGCCATGTTGGCCAGTCACTTTGTGGAAAACGGAACCGTTTTTCAGCGTGACCTTCACCATGTTGCGGCGGGCTTCTTCCATCGCTTTTTGCACAGCAGCAGGCACTTCTTTCGACTTGCCCTTGCCCATGCCAACGCGACCTTCGCCATCACCTACCACGGTCAAAGCTGCGAAACCAAGAATACGGCCACCCTTGACCACCTTGGTAACGCGGTTGACCGCGATCATCTTTTCACGCAGGCCGTCTTCAGGCCCTTCAGCCTTACCCTGCATTTTTCCTTGAACTTTAGCCATGATTTATTCCGATCTGCTTAGAACTGCAAGCCAGCTTCGCGGGCAGCATCGGCAAGCGCCTTGACGCGTCCGTGGTACGCAAAACCTGAGCGATCAAACGCTACTTTTTCAACGCCGGCAGCTTTTGCTTTTTCAGCAATCAACTTGCCAATGGCTTGTGCTGCGGTGGTGTTGCCACCCTTGCCAGCGCCGCCCAGCTCTTTGCGCACTGCCGCTTCGGCGGTCGATGCGCTGGCCAGAATCTTGGCACCGTCGCCAGAAATAACGCTGGCGTAGATGTGCAAGTTGGTACGGTTCACCGTCAGGCGTGCAACGCCTTGGGTGGCAATACGGATGCGGGTTTGACGCGCACGGCGGAGACGCTGTTCTTTTTTGGTCAACATGTTGCGGCTCCTTATTTCTTCTTGGTTTCTTTGATCGTGATCTTCTCATCCGAATAACGGATGCCCTTGCCCTTGTAAGGCTCGGGAGGACGGATCGCACGAATCTCAGCAGCCACCTGGCCCACACGTTGACGGTCCGCACCCTTGATCAGAATTTCTGTCGGGGTGGGGGTCGCAACGGTGATGCCAGCAGGCATGTCGATATTGACGGGGTGGGAGTAACCCACGGCCAAGTTCAGCTTGGCGCCCTGGGCGGCGGCTTTGTAGCCCACGCCAACCAGGCTCAGCTTCTTCTCGAAACCCTTGGTCACACCGACGACCATGTTGTTCACCAGCTGACGCATGGTGCCCGACATGGCATTGGCTTCACGGGACTCATTGGCGGGGACAAACGTGAGTTTGCCAGCGTCATTGGTCACGGTAACCAGCGCATTTTGGGTCAACGACAGCGAACCGCCGGTGCCCTTGACATTGATTTGGTCGTCCTTGATTGCCACATCCACACCAGCGGGGATAGCAACAGGCATTTTTCCTACGCGAGACATTTGCTAGTTCTCCTGCTTAAGCGACGTAGCACAAGACTTCGCCACCGATACCGGTTGCGCGGGCTTTGCGGTCCGTCATCACGCCTTGCGGAGTGGTAACAATTGCCACACCCAAGCCATTCATGACTTGTGGAATGGCGCCGTGGCCTTTGTAAACACGCAGGCCGGGACGGCTAACGCGTTCAATACGTTCGATCACAGGGCGACCGGCGTAATATTTCAAGGTAATTTCGAGTTCGCTTTTGCCAGCTTCGGTTTTCACCTGGAAGCCGTCAATGTAACCTTCGTCTTTCAGGACTTGGGCAATCGCGACCTTCACTTTGGATGAAGGAATCGATACAGTCGTTTTGGCCACCATTTGCGCGTTGCGGATGCGAGTCAGCAAGTCGGCGATGGGATCACTCATACTCATGTTTAGGTTCTCCTGCCTTACTTACCAGCTGGCCTTGACCATACCGGGGATGTCGCCAGCAAAAGCCAGTTCGCGAATTTTTGCGCGAGCCAAGCCAAACTGACGGAATGTTCCACGAGGACGACCCGTGATAGCGCAACGGTTACGTTGGCGCGTCGGGTTTGCATTGCGTGGAAGCTTTTGCAAAGCCAAGCGGGCCGCAGCACGCTCGTCGTCGGTCTTCTTGGCATCGGTCGAAATTGCTTTCAACTCTGCGTGTTTTGCTGCGTACTTGGCGACCAATTGGTCACGCTTGAGTTCACGCTGAATCAGAGCTTGTTTAGCCACACGTCACCTCAGTTCTTGAACGGAAAACGGAACCCGGCGAGCAGTGCCTTGCACTCTTCGTCATTCTTGGCCGTTGTCGTGATGCTGATATTGAGACCGCGCAAGGCATCGACCTTGTCGTACTCGATTTCAGGAAAAATGATCTGCTCTTTCACGCCGATGTTGTAGTTGCCACGGCCGTCAAAAGCACGGCCAGAGATACCACGGAAGTCACGCACACGCGGCAGAGCCACGGTGACGAAACGGTCCAGGAACTCAAACATCTGCACGCCGCGCAAAGTCACCATGCAACCAATAGCCTGGCCTTCACGGATCTTGAAACCCGCGATAGCTTTCTTGGCCTTGGTCACCACAGGGCGTTGGCCTGCAATCTTGGTCAAATCGGCAACTGCGTTGTCCATGACCTTCTTGTCGGATACCGCTTCGCTCACACCCATGTTCAGGGTGATCTTGGTGAAACGGGGAACCTGCATCGGCGAGGTGTAGCCAAACTTGGCCATCAGCTCGGGAGCAACTTTGTCGCGATAGAGTTGTTGTAGACGTGCCATGCTCATGCAACCTTGATTTCTTCGCCGCTAGACTTGTAAACGCGGGTGCGCTTGCCATCTGCCAGCAACTTGATTCCAACACGATCAGCCTTGCCGGTAGCCGCATTGAAAATGGCTACGTTGGACTGGTGAATGGGCATATTCTTTTCAATGATGCCGCCTGCCTCACCCTTCATGGGGTTAGGTTTAGCGTGCTTCTTGACCATGTTGATGCCATCGACCAACAGGTAAGAATCATCTTTGCGCAGCGCCACGGTGCCGCGCTTGCCCTTGTCGCGCCCGGTGAGCACAACGACTTGGTCGCCTTTGCGAATTTTGTTCATGGTGCGTCCTTACAGAACTTCAGGAGCCAGGGACACGATCTTCATGAACTTTTCGGTACGCAATTCGCGCGTCACGGGTCCAAAGATGCGGGTGCCGATGGGCTCCAGCTTTGCGTTGAGCAACACTGCTGCGTTGCCGTCGAATTTGACCAGCGAACCGTCTGCACGACGGATGCCTTTGGCCGTGCGCACCACCACTGCACTGTAGATCTCGCCTTTTTTGACGCGACCACGTGGAGCGGCTTCTTTGATGCTCACTTTGATGACGTCGCCAACGCTAGCATAGCGACGCTTGGACCCGCCCAGCACCTTGATGCAGAGAACGGATTTCGCGCCAGTATTGTCGGCAACATCTAACCGGGATTCAGTTTGGATCATGTCTATGTTTTCCCAACTTGCATCAGTTGAACCAGCTTTGCAGCTTGCCCGCCTGATCAGTCTTGGGCCCGTCGTCCACGCTACAAACCACTCATAGCGCTTCCTTTGGGCAGAAGCATCGCTTTTTAGGAGCGAAGCCCACGATTATGCAGAGTATTTAACGGCGCGTCAACACCTTGCCTATAAATACCGCTGCTTTGGCCCTTAACGGGCAGCCAACACGGCAGCCACTACCTCGGCAAAGCCTGCGCCCCGCTCGTTTTGGGTGATGAAGGCGGGTTTGCGGGCCATTTGGGCTTCAAAGCGTCGCACATTGGCCACACCGATACTGTGCGGCAGGGCTTCGAACATGCGCTGGTCGTTGGTGGAGTCACCTACATAGGCCCACAAGCCACGCTCTGCTGCCAGGTCGCGCCCCAGCAGGGCCTGGACGATCCAGCATGCTCCGACCCATTTGTCGTGTCCGCCAAACCAGCCGTTGATATGGATGGAACTGACGGTGGCGTGCATGCCCTCGGACTGGAGTATGGCCACCACCTGGGCAATCTTGTCGGATGGCAGGTGGGTAAATTCACTGTGGTCGAAGGCGATATCGGTTTCGCGTCCTGCGGAGTCTTGCGCCAGCGTGGTCCCAGGCACCTCGGCCAGCACCCGCTGCGCAACCTGCTGCATGCGCGCAAAGTTGGCGCTGCGCGTGCGGGCATCCTGGATATACAGTTTTGATAGCTGCTCGTGCTGATGGAATAAGCGTGGGGTGCCAATTTGGCTTGTATTTTTTTGCAATGCCACTGCACCGTTCTCGGCTACGATCGCATCCACCGGCCAGGTGCACGCAAACGGCTCGCTCCACCCTACCGGGCGGCCTGTAATGGCGATGACCACCAAGCCAGCCGCCTTCAGGTCCGCCAAGGCCTGCAGCGCGTCGGCGGTGATGGCCCCCTCGGTCGTCAGCGTGTCGTCGATATCGGTCAGTACGCCCACCAGGCCGCGCCGCGCGGCCTGCGGCCATTGCGCCAATGGCTTCACGCGGGCAGGGTCAGATAGAGTTGCGCCAAAGCCACAAAGGCATCGGCTTGGGGATCGACACCGGTTTCTTCGCGCAGGATGTCGGCCACAGCCGGAGCCAAACTGGCGGCCAGCCGTGCATCCAGGAACAATAGTCGGCTGCGGCGGGCCAGCATATCTTCCACGGTGCGGGCGTATTCAAAGCGCGCTGCAAAGCGGACCATGCCTTCGGTGACTCCACCGCCCAACCAGCGGTCGCCGCCGGGCAAGGCATACACAACGGTTTGCTCAGTGCCGTAGGCGTGCAGGCCGGGTGCATCACTGATCTTGGGGCGTCGGGCATCCACTGCTGCACCAGCACCCACCAGACGCAAAGTGGATGTTGTCCCGGGCTTACGCGGCTGCAGTAACTGCGCATCAAAACATTTATCCAGTACATCCTCGGCCATGGCGCGGTAGGTGGTCCACTTACCGCCCGTCACGGTGACGAGGCCGCTTTTGCTGACCAACACCGTATGCTCGCGGCTGATGCCCTTGGTGTTGCCACCATCTTCGTCCTGGGGCTTGACCAGCGGGCGCAGACCCACCCAGACGCTTTTCACGTCGGCGCGTGTGGGGGCACGGCTGAGGTAGCGGGCAGATTCGCTCAGGATGAACTCCACCTCCTCCTTGAAAGGCTGCGGCTCACGGGCCAAGTCGTCGCGTGGCGTGTCGGTGGTACCCAGGATGACCTTGCCCAACCAGGGCACGGCAAACAACACGCGGCCATCGGCGGTTTTGGGGACCAGCATGGCATGGTCACCGGGCAGAAATTCGCGGTCCACCACAATGTGCACTCCCTGGCTGGGGGCCACCATGGGTTTGACCACCCGACCAGTGGCTTCGCCGTCCTGCTGGCGGAACGCATCCACCCATACCCCGGTGGCGTTTACCACACAGGCTGCACGCAGAGTGATCTTGGCACCGGTTTCACGGTCTTCGCAGTGCACTCCCGCGACCTTGCCGCCTTCGTGCAACAGGCCGGTGGCGGCGCAGTAATTAACCACCACCGCACCGTGGGCGGCCGCCGTGCGGGCCAGCACCAGGGCCAGCCGCGCATCGTCAAACTGGCCATCCCAATACTTGACACCACCCTTGAGGCCTCGGACCTGCACGGTAGGCAGGTACTGCAGGGTTTTACTGCGCCCTAGAAATTCTGTGGGGCCCAAGCCCGCCTTGCCCGCCAGCGCGTCATAAATCTTTAAACCGATCCCGTAAAACGGTGTATCCAGCAGCTTGTACGAGGGCATCACAAAGGCCAGCGGCTGGGCCAGATGCGGCGCGTTGTGCAGCAGCGTGGTGCGCTCGTGCAAGGCCTCGCTAACCAGGGCGATATTGCCCTGCGCCAAATAGCGGACACCACCGTGCACCAGTTTGGTCGCCCGCGACGAGGTGCCTTTGGCAAAGTCGTGCGACTCGACCAGGGCCACACTGAACCCCCGCGTTGCGGCGTCCAGCGCCACGCCCAGGCCCGTGGCCCCGCCGCCGATCACCACCACGTCGAAACGGGCGGGGGCGGTCAATTGCGCCATCAACGCAGAACGCAGGGTAGCCAGGGGTGGGGGTGCGAATGTCATAACCTAAATTTCACCAATCAAATAAACCCACCAAGCGCGAAGCGTGCCGGGATCAAAAAAAAGGCCGCGTGCACAGAGTACACGCGGCGAGACACATAAAGCCTATGGCATCTGTGGCAACGTTCTCACGTTAACGGACCTTGCCATTCTTCCACGCGTTCAATAGCGTTTCGTAGGCAATGGTTTCACCCTTGGGTTTTTCGTTGGCCAGCTTCTTCCATGGGGCACCCTTGTCGCTCAGGTACTTGTTGGGGTCACCCTTGGGATTGAGCTTGGGTGCGCAATGCGCCATGCCGGCACGTTCAAGCCGCGACATGACCTGGTCCATCTCTTCTGCCAGGTTGTCCATGGCACCTTGCGGGGTCTTCTCACCCGTCACGGCCTGGGCCACGTTCTTCCACCACAGCTGGGCCAGCTTGGGGTAGTCGGGCACGTTGGTGCCGGTGGGGGTCCAGGCGACGCGTGCGGGGCTGCGGTAGAACTCGATCAGGCCGCCATACTTGTTGGCGTTTTGCGTGAAGTAGTCGGCACGGATGTCGCTGTCACGGACAAAGGTCAGGCCGGTAATCGATTTCTTCAACGATACCGTCTTGCTGGTCACAAACTGGGCATACAGCCAGGCTGCGGCTACTTTGTCGGCGTCGTGGTCCTTGAAGAAGGTCCAGGAGCCTACGTCCTGGTAGCCGTTTTGCATGCCTTGCTTCCAGTACGGGCCGTTCGGGCCAGGAGCCATGCGCCACTTGGGTGTGCCGTCGGCGTTCACCACAGGCAGGCCGGGCTTGACCATGTCGGCGGTAAAGGCGGTGTACCAGAATATCTGCTGGGCAATCTGGCCCTGTGCAGGCACGGGGCCCGACTCACCAAAGGTCATGCCCATGGCTTCCTTGGGCGCGTACTTCTTCATCCAGTCGATGTACTTGGTCAGGGCGTAGACCGCAGGGGGTGAGTTGGTGGCACCGCCGCGCGAAACCGACGCACCCACGGGCGTGCACTTGTCGGCACCCACGCGGATACCCCATTCGTCCACCGGCATGCCGTTGGGAATGCCCACGTCTGCGGTACCGGCCATGGACAGCCAGGCATCAGTAAAGCGCCAGCCCAGCGAAGGGTCTTTTTTGCCGTAGTCCATATGGCCGTAGATCTGCTTGCCGTCGATGGTCTTCACGTCATTGGTAAAGAATTCGGCGATGTCCTCGTAGGCCGACCAGTTCTGCGGCACACCCAGGTCATAACCATACTTGGCCTTGAACTTGTCCTTCAGGTCCTGGCGGGCAAACAGGTCGGCGCGGAACCAGTACAGATTGGCAAACTGCTGGTCGGGCAGTTGGTACATCTTCTTGTCGGGCGCAGTGGTGAAGCTGGTGCCGATGAAGTCTTTCAAATCCAGATCGGGATTGGTGTAGTCCTTGCCTGCGCCCACCATGTAGTCGGTCAGCGACAGAATTTTGCCGTAGCGGTAGTGCGTGCCAATCAGGTCCGAGTCGGACACCCAGCCGTCGTAGATCGACTTGCCCGACTGCATCGAGGTTTGCAGCTTCTCGACCACATCGCCCTCCTGGATCACGTCGTGCTTGACCTTGATGCCGGTGATCTCTTCAAACGCCTTGGCCAGCGTCTTGGACTCGTATTCATGGGTGGTCAAGGTCTCGGATACCACCGAGATTTCCTTCACGCCCTTGGCCTGCAGTTTCTTGGCAGCATCCATGAACCACTTCATTTCAGCCGCTTGCTTGTCTTTGCTCAAGGTCGAAGGCTGGAACTCGCTGTCGATCCACTTCTTGGCGGCCGCCTCGTCGGCGAAAGCGTGGCCGGTCAGCGCGCAAGCCGCTGCAATGGCCAGTATGGAATAACGCATCTTCATGTCTCGTCTCCTGATTGGTATGCACCCCCATAGATCACAAAGGCTTGCTCGGCTCTGGGGGAGAGTGAAGCCGAATCCTTGAACACAAATCAACCCTTGCGCATGATCACGGCCAGCAGCACCATGGACAGCACAAAGCTGATCCAGATCGACGGATCGCCATCCAGGCCGAACCACTCGGCAAACTTGCCGCTCAAGCCCACAAAAATCAGGTTCACATAGGCCGCACTCAGCAAGCCCATGAACAGACGGTCACCCCGGGTGGTTTCCATCGGCAGAAAGCCGCGCCGCAAGGTGGTGGGCGACTTGATCTCCCACACCGTCATGCCCACCAGCATCAGCGCGATGCAAATAAAGAAAACTGCGACCGGCAAGGTCCACGCCATCCACTCAAACATAGGAATTCCTTCGCTTCAAACTCGGCCCATCGCAAAACCTTTTGCGATGTAGTTGCGCACAAACCAGATCACGATGGCCCCCGGCACAATGGTCAACACGCCCGCCGCCGCCAGGGTGGCCCAGTCCATGCCGGACGCCGACACCGTGCGCGTCATGGTGGCCACGATGGGCTTGGCGTTCACGCTGGTCAGGGTGCGGGCCAGCAACAGCTCCACCCAGCTGAACATGAAGCAGAAGAACGCCGCCACACCCACACCGGCCTTGATCAGCGGCAGGAAGATGGTGATGAAAAAGCGGGGGAAGGTGTAGCCGTCGATGTAGGCGGTCTCGTCGATCTCCCGCGGGATGCCGCTCATGAAGCCCTCCAGAATCCACACCGCCAGCGGCACGCTGAACAGCAAATGCGCCAGTGCCACGGCCAGGTGGGTGTCCATCAGGCCCACTGTGGTGTAGAGCTGGAAGAACGGCAGCAAGAACACCGCAGGCGGGGTCATGCGGTTGGTCAACAACCAGAAGAACACATGCTTGTCGCCCAGGAAGCTGTAGCGCGAAAACGCGTACGCCGCGGGCAGGGCCACGGTGAGGGTGATCACCATGTTCATGCTGACGTAGATCAGGCTGTTGATGTAGCCCGAGTACCACGATGGATCGGTCAGGATGGTGTGGTAATTGTCCCAGGTGAAGTGCTGGGGAAACAGCGAAAAGCTGGCCACGATTTCCTGGTTGGTCTTGAACGACATGTTGACCATCCAGTAGATGGGCAACAAGGCAAACACGATGTAGGCGAACAGAAAGATCGTCCGCTTCTGAAATTTAGGTTTATTCATGCCCGCCTTCTTTTTCTTGGGTGCCGACACGCTGCATCCAGTTGTAGAGGATGAAGCACAGCAGCAGGATGATGAGGAAATAGATCAGCGAGAAGGCCGCCGCCGGGCCCAGGTCAAACTGGCCCACGGCTTTTTGCGTCAGGAACTGCGACAGGAATGTGGTCGCATTGCCGGGCCCGCCACCGGTCAGCACAAACGGCTCGGTGTAGATCATGAAGCTGTCCATGAAGCGCAGCAGCACGCCAATCATCAGCACGCCGCGCATCTTGGGCAGCTGGATGTAGCGAAACACCGCCAGCTTGCTGGCCCCGTCGATCCGTGCGGCCTGGTAGTACGCATCGGGAATGGAGCGCAAGCCCGCATAGCCCAGCAAGGCCACCAGCGGCGTCCAGTGCCACACATCCATCAGCAGCACAGTGAGCCAGGCGTGGGTGGCGTTGCCGGTGTAGCTGTACTCGATGCCCATGCCTTGCAGCGCGGCCCCCAGCAAGCCAATGTCCGAGCGGCCAAAAATCTGCCAGATAGTGCCCACCACGTTCCACGGGATCAGCAGCGACAGCGACACGATCACCAGCACCACCGAAGCCTTCCAACCATCCGCGGGCATGGACAAGGCCAACAAGATGCCCAGCGGCAGCTCCACCGCCAGCACCGACAGCGAGAACGTCAACTGGCGCAGAAGTGCGGCGTGCAGCTCTTCGTCGCGCATCACCGCCACAAACCACTCGGTGCCCACAAACACGCGGCGCTCGGGCGAGATGATGTCTTGCACCGAATAGTTCACCACTGTCATCAGCGGAATGATGGCGGAAAACGCCACGCAGATCAGTACCGGCAGTATCAAGAACCAGGCCTTCTGGTTTACCGGCTTCGTCGTAGTGCTCATTCCACAATTTCCTCATTTTGGTAAAAGCAGGTGTGCTCACCCAGCACCTGCAGCCAGACGTTCTCCCCCACTGCGGGCAGTTGCACCTCGGGGCTTAAACGGGCCTTGAGCAGTTGGCCATCCACCGTGGCGGTCAGCATCACATGCGTGCCCACGTCCTGGATCTTGTCCACCGTGCACAGCAGCGCACCGGGATCGGCGGGCGACGCCAATGCCACGTATTCAGGCCGCACGCCGAGCTTGAGCGCACCCAGGGGCAAGGCACGGGGCAAGGCCCACTGCGTACCCGCCACCTGCAATTGGCTGCCAGTGGCCTGCACCGGCAAAAAGTTCATGCCGGGCGAACCGATGAAGTTGCCCACAAAGGTATGGCTGGGGCGCTCGAACAGCGCATCGGCAGAGCCCACCTGCACGGCCCGGCCGCGGGTCATCACCACCACCTGCTCGGCAAAGGTCAGCGCCTCCACCTGGTCATGGGTCACGTAGATCAAGGTGAGCTTGAGTTCGCGGTGGATCTGCTTGAGCTTGCGGCGCAACTGCCATTTCAGGTGGGGGTCGATCACGGTGAGCGGTTCGTCAAATAACACCGCCGACACATCGGAGCGCACCAGACCCCGGCCCAGCGAAATCTTTTGCTTGGCGTCGGCCGCCAGATTCGCCGCGCGCTGGTTGAGCTGGCCGCTCATCTCCAGCATCTCGGCAATCTCGCCCACGCGTTTGTCGATCTGCGCCTGCGGCACCTTGCGGTTGCGCAGCGGAAAGGCCAGGTTCTCGGCCACGGTCATGGTGTCGTAGATCACCGGGAACTGGAACACCTGGGCGATATTGCGCTCTTGCGGCGAGGCGTGGGTCACGTCTTTGCCATCAAACAGCACCGTGCCCTGAGACGGTGCCACCAGACCCGACATGATGTTCAGCATGGTGGTTTTGCCGCAGCCCGACGGGCCGAGCAAGGCATAGGCACCGCCATCGTTGAAAGTCATCTTCAAAGGCAGCAGAGCGTAGTCGCTGTCTTGCGTGGGGTTGGCGCGGTAGGCGTGCGCCAAATTGAGTTCGATGCGGGCCATTAGATGGTCCCCTTGCGCGCCGGAGCCAGTAGCAAAGCCCCCTGGGCATCAAACACATAGGCCTGGGTGGCGTGAAAGTACAAGGTCAAGGCCGTGCCCAGTTCAAAATAATGCACCCCGGTCAACTGGGCGACCAGCTCGCCGATGGGCGTGGAGACGTGGACAAAAGTGTCGGAGCCCGAAATCTCGGCCAGCTCTACATGCCCGGCCAAGGCCACGTCGCCGGGGCGTTGCTGCACCCGCAGCGCACTGGCTCGCAGGCCCACTGTCAACAAACCTCCCGGCGTGGTGGGCAGCAAAGCCAGTGCCAGCAGCGGTCCGGCCTGCAACTGCACGCCACCGGCAGCGGTGTGTGCGGCGACCAGGTTCATCGGCGGGTCGCTGAAGGCCCGCGCCACGCGCAGCGACTTGGGCTGGTGGAATACCTCGGCGGTGGGGCCGTACTGCAGCAGTTCACCACCGTCCATCACCGCGGTGTACCCCCCCAGCAGCAGGGCCTCGCCCGGCTCGGTGGTGGCATACACCACGGTGGATTCACCGCCAGAGAACAGCGAGCTCAGCTCGTCGCGCAGTTCTTCGCGCAGCTTGTAATCCAGGTTGACCAGCGGCTCGTCCAGCAGCATCAGCGGCGCGGCTTTGGCCAGGGCGCGGGCCAGGGCCACCCGCTGCTGTTGGCCGCCCGACAGCTCGGCGGGATAGCGGTCCAGAAACATCTCGATGTGCAGCTTCTCGGCCAGCGCGCTGACCTTTTGGTCCATGTTTTTTTCACCACGCAGCTTCAGCGGCGAGGCAATGTTGTCACGCACCTTGAGCGAGGGGTAGTTGATGAACTGCTGGTAGACCATGGCCACATTGCGCTCGCGCACCGGCTGGCCGGTCACATCCACGCCGTCCACTTTGACCCGACCGTGGGTGGGCACGTCCAGGCCCGCCATGATGCGCATCAGGCTGGTCTTGCCCGCCTGGGTGGCCCCCAGCAGCACGGTGACTGCGCCAGGCTGTGGGGCGATACCCATCGCGTACAGCCACGTCTGCGCCCCCACCTTTTTGCTGATGCCTTCTAAGCTCAACTGCATCATGTTCCTTCACTGAAATTTACACAAATCTTCGAATTTGATAATTATTGTTCGTTTACGTTGCTTTTTTCTCAGTGACAACCCTTGGTAAGTTCTTTGTCTTTCGTTTTAAAGTCGCCACCACGACATCTACCCAAAACGAAACCTTGTGAACCCCAACCCCCGACAACTGCTGCTGCTGCAGGCCGTGCAAGCCCAGGGCTCCCTCACCGTGGACCAACTGGCGGAAAAGCTGGGCGTGACGCTGCAAACCGTGCGCCGCGACGTGCAGCGCATGGCCGACGACGGCCTGCTCACCCGCTTCCACGGTGGCGTGCGCGTGCCCAGCTCCACCATCGAGAACATCGCCCATCCGCAGCGCGAAAACCTGCACGCCGAAGGCAAGGCCCGCATCGCCCGCGCGGTGGCCGCCGAGGTGCCCAACGATTGCTCGCTGATCCTCAACATCGGCACCACCACCGAGGCCATCGCCAAGGCCCTGATGCAGCACAAGGGCCTGCGCGTCATCACCAACAACCTCAACGTGGCCACCATCCTCAGCGCGAATCCGCAGTGCGAAGTGATCATTGCCGGGGGCGTGGTGCGCGGCAGGGACCGCGGTGTGGTGGGCGAGGCTGCTATCGATTTCATACGCCAGTTCAAGGTGGACATTGCGCTGATCGGCATTTCGGCCATAGAAGCCGACGGCACGCTGCGCGACTTTGACTACCGCGAAGTCAAGGTCTCGCAGGCCATCATCCGCCACGCACGGGAGGTCTGGCTGGCGGCCGACAGCAGCAAATTCAACCGCCCGGCGATGGTCGAAGTAGCCAGCTTGTCGCAGATCGACCGCCTGTTTACCGACGCTCCGGTGCCGGAGCCTTTCCCCGCCCTGCTGCGCGATGCCCAGGTGCGCAACCACATTGCTCTCGACTGAACCACCATGACCTACCTGCTCGCCCTCGACCAAGGCACCTCCAGCTCCCGCAGCATCGTCTTCCACGCCGACGGCCACATCGTCAGCCAGTCGCAGCTCGAACTGCCGCAGATCTTTCCGCAACCCGGCTGGGTGGAACACGACCCCGAAGAGATCTGGCGCACCCTGCTCACCACCGCCCGCGCCGCCCTGGCCCAGGCCGGGCTGGCGGCCAAGGACATCCGTGCCATCGGCATCACCAACCAGCGCGAAACCACGGTGGTGTGGAACCGCGCCACCGGTATACCCATCCACCACGCCATCGTCTGGCAAGACCGGCGCGCCGAGCCCACCTGCGTGCAACTGCGCGCCGACGGCATGGCAGACGTGATCCAGCGCAAAACCGGGTTGCTGGTGGATGCCTATTTCTCGGGCACCAAGCTCAAATGGCTGCTGGACCACGTGCCCCAGGCCCGCGCCCAGGCCGAGCGCGGCGAGCTGGCGTTTGGCACCATCGACAGCTGGCTGATGTGGCGGCTCACCGAGGGCCGGGTGCACGCCACCGATGTCAGCAATGCCTCGCGCACCATGCTGTTCAACGTGCACACCAACCAGTGGGATGCCGAGCTGCTGGCCGCGCTCAACATCCCCGCCAGCCTGATGCCGGTGGTCAAACCCAGCAGCGCCATCTATGGCGACATCAGCCCGGCCCTGCTGGGCCACGCCATCCCCATCGGCGGCGTGGCGGGCGACCAGCAAAGCGCGCTGTTCGGCCAGGCCTGCTTCAAGGCCGGCATGGCCAAGAACACCTACGGCACCGGCTGCTTCATGCTGATGCACACCGGCAGCACCTTCCAGACCTCGCACAACGGCCTCTTGACCACCAGCGCAGCCCAGCCCACAACCCAGCCAGAGTTCGCCATCGAAGGCAGCGTGTTCGTGGGCGGCGCGGTAGTGCAGTGGCTGCGTGACGGGCTCAAGGCCATCCCAAACAGCAGCGAGGTGCAGAGCCTGGCGCAAAGCGTGCCCGATTCCGGCGGCGTGATGTTCGTGCCCGCCTTCACCGGCCTGGGCGCACCTTATTGGAAGCCCGAGGCGCGCGGCAGCATCACCGGCCTGAGCCGCGGCACCACTTTGGCCCATATTGCCCGCGCCGCGCTGGAGAGCATTGCTTTTCAGTCCGCCGCCCTGCTGCTGGCCATGGGCCGCGACGCGGTGCAGGCCGGGGGCACGCCGGTGGCCGAGCTGCGGGTGGACGGCGGGGCCTGCGTGAACGACCTGCTGATGCAGTTCCAGGCTGATTTGCTGGGCATACCGGTGATCCGCCCGGCGGTGACCGAAACCACCGCCCTGGGGGCCGCCTACCTGGCCGGGCTGGCGGTGGGCGTGTACCGCAACACGGATGAACTGGCCGCACTCTGGCGGGCCGAGCGGCGCTTTCTGCCCACGCTGGGCACACAACGTGCTACAGAATTGATGGCACGCTGGGAGCACGCGGTAAGGCAGACGGTGCTCGAATAACCCTAGACTCCACTGCGGCAAAAAGCGCTAGAGGGTTAACCCTAGGACAAGGACTAGGGTTAACCCTATAATCCACTCCAACGTCAACCCGATGTCTAGGAGTAAACACCATGTCCACCAATACCCTGCAACTGACCCGCGCCAACAATGCCCCTGTCAGTTCTGCCCTGCAAGAACTTTTCACCGCCGCTTCCCACCTGGTTGCAGCCCTGTCGTCCACCCTGTTCAAAACCGCCGAGCCCCGCGCCCTGACGGTGTTTGAAGAAGCCGAGCAAGTCCGCAAGATGGCCGAAGCCTACGCCGACAGCGACCGTGGCTTTGCCGCCGACCTGTTCGCCGCCGCCGACCGCCACGAACTGGCCAACCGCACGTAAGGGGTTCAACCCCCCAAAAAGGAGGCTTGCCTCCTTTTTTGTTGTGCTATTTTTTCCGTAGCGTGTCACGCCCATGGAATAAGCGCCAGAGGCACTTTTTCCACCTAATCCAGGCGCCGCACTCAGTGCCTGTGGCGGTGGTGGATATCCGGAAAGTGCGCGTGGCTGTGCCGTAGCGGCGCATGCGGGTGCGGATGGGTATGCGGCTCCACGCCGTCCCATGCAAAGTCGTGGTCGTGCTGGTGGTGCGCGTCGTGTCGGTGTCGGTGGGCGTGCGAGAGAGCCACATGGGTGTGCGCATGCGCGTGGTGCTCGGTCAGGTGCAGCCACACCCCCGCAGCCATCAGCGCCGCCGCCGCCCAGAACGCCATGGTCGTCGGCTCGCCGAAAACCAGCACCGCGATCGCCGCCCCGACAAACGGCGCAATCGAAAAATACGCCCCGGTGCGTGCCGCCCCCAGCCCGCGCAGGGCCAGCACAAACAGCACCAGGCTCAGCCCGTAGCCCACAAAGCCGATTCCCAGCGCCGAGGCCAGCACCGCCCCACTGGGCCACGCCGCGCCCAGCGCCCAGCCCAGCCCGGTGTTGACCGCTCCGGCCACCAGCCCCTTGCAGCCAGCCACCCACACCGCGTCCGAAGCGGACACCTTGCGGGTCAGGTTGTTGTCGATGGCCCAGGCCAGGCAGGCTCCCAGCAAGGCCAGCGGCCCCCAGCCCAGTACCGCAGCGCTGCTGTCCGACCATGCCAGCACCGCCCCGCCCGCCACGATCAGCAGCATGCCCAGGACGATGCGCCGGTCGGCGTTTTCACGGAACACCCACCACGCCAGCACGGCGGTCAGCACCGACTCGAAGTTCAGCAGCAGCGAGGCGCTGGCCGCGGTGGTGTGCGCCAGCCCCAGCATCAACAGCAGCGGCCCCAGCACCCCGCCAAACACGATGGCACCGGCCATCCACGGCCATTCCGCACGCGGCAGGTTGGCGGGCTGCCAGCCCCGGTCGCGCAGCAGCCGCAGCACAAGCAGCCCACCGCCGCTGCCCAGGTACAGCAAACCGGCCAGCACAAACGGCGACATGCCGCCGCCCACCAACTGCTTGGCCAGCGGCGTGCTGGCCCCGAACAAAACGGCTGCGCCCAGGGCGGGCAGGGCGGCACGAAGCAAGGTCTTCATGGTCAGCCCAAATGGGTGTGCCGCGCGGGCGAAGCTTCCACTTCCATCGCCGCCAGGCCTTGCAAAATGCCGCAGGCATCCACCGCCTGTTCCGAGCCGCAGCGTTCGCGCAGCGCGGCCAGCTGCAGCTTCAGCTGCGCCAGCTCGCGGATGCGCTCGTCCACATGGGCAATGTGCTGGTCGAACACCGCGTTGACGGCGCGGCAATCGTCCGCCGGGCCATCGGCCAGCGCCAGCAAGGCGTGGATTTCTGCATGGCTCATGTCCAGCGCGCGGCAGTTGCGGATCAGCCGCAGCCGCTCCACGTGCACCGGGCCGTACACCCGGAAATTGCCCGCCGTGCGCGCAGGCGCAGGCAGCAGGCCTTCTTTCTCGTAGTAACGCACCGTCTCCACGGTGCACTGCGCCACCTGCGCCAATTCACCAATCTTCATGGGGTCTTCCAAACAAAAGAGTTGACTCTATAGTAGCTTCAGGTTGCTTAATGGGCAAAACACCCTCCCGAAAGTCCCATGTCCGACCACACCCACCACCACGAACACTCGCACGCCCATGGCCATGACCATGGCGAGGCGGCCTGTTGCGACAGCCACGCCGAGCCGGTGTTGGCCCCACTGGGCGTACCCGTTACCGGCGGTGGTGGTGTGCAAACCCCCATCCGCATCCTGCAGATGGACTGCCCCACCGAGGAAGCGCTGCTGCGCGGCAAGCTGGGCGGCATGGCCGGGGTGGCGGGGCTGGAGTTCAATCTGATGCAGCGCGTGCTGACCGTCACGCACATCCCCGAGGCACTCGAACCCATTCTGGCCGCCGTGCGCTCGCTGGGCTACACGCCCGAGCTGGCCCAGGGCAGCGCCCCGCCGACAGCCGAGCCCGCCAAACCGTGGTCGCCATTGATCGTGGCCGGGGTGGCCGCCGTTGCGTCCGAGGGCGCCCACTTCGCCGCCCTGCCCGCCTGGGTGCCTGCGCTGCTGGCCCTGATGGCCATCGCCACCTGCGGCCTCACCACCTACAAAAAAGGCTGGGTCGCGCTGCGCAACCGCAACCTGAACATCAACGCGCTGATGAGCATTGCCGTCACCGGCGCGCTGCTGCTGGGCCAGTGGCCCGAGGCCGCCATGGTGATGGTGCTGTTCACCCTGGCCGAGCGCATCGAGGCGATGTCGCTGGACCGCGCCCGCAACGCCATCCAGGGCCTGCTGCAACTGGCCCCCGAGCGCGCCACCGTGCAGCAGGCCGATGGCAGTTGGCTGGCGGTGGAGGCCAAATCCGTGCCGCTGCAGGCCCGCGTGCGCATCCAGCCCGGCGAGCGCCTGGCGCTGGACGGCCTGGTTGCCAGCGGCCGCTCCACCCTGGACCAGGCCGCCATCACCGGCGAGAGCCTGCCGGTGGAGAAGACCGTGGGCGACAGCGTCTTTGCGGGCACGGTCAACGCCGCCGGTTCGTTCGAATACGTGGTGACGGCGCTGGCGGGCGACAGCACCCTGGCCCGCATCATCCATGCGGTGGAAGCCGCCCAGGGTGCCCGCGCCCCGACCCAGCGCTTCGTGGACCAGTTTGCCCGGGTCTACACCCCCGTGGTCTTCGCACTCGCCGTACTGGTGGCCGTGCTGCCGCCGCTGCTGGCGGGCGGCGACTGGTTTGCCTGGGTCTACAAAGCGCTGGTGCTGCTGGTGATTGCCTGCCCCTGCGCGCTGGTGATATCTACCCCGGTCACCATCGTCAGCGGCCTGGCCGCGGCGGCGCGCCAAGGCATCCTCATCAAGGGCGGCGTGTTTCTGGAGCAGGGCCGCAAGCTCGCCTGGCTGGCGCTGGACAAAACCGGCACCCTGACCCACGGCAAGCCGGTGCAGACCGACTTTGCCGTCCTCGACGGCAGCGCGGAAGCCGAGGCCCGCGGCATCGCCGCCAGCCTAGCCAGCCGCTCCGACCACCCGGTGTCCCGCGCCGTGGCCGATGCGGCGCAGCGCGACGGCATTGCCTTGTTGGAAGTGGTCAACTTCGAAGCCCTGCCGGGCCGCGGCACCCATGGCGACATCCACGGCCAGCGCTACCTGCTGGGCAACCACCGCCTGATCCACGCGCAAGGCCTGTGCTCCGACGCGCTGGAGGCCCGCCTGGCCGCCCTGGAAACCCAGGGCAAAACCGTGGTGGTGCTGGCCCATGAAAAACAGGTGATCGCCCTGTTCGCCGTGGCCGATACCGTCAAGGACAGCAGCCGCCAGGCCGTCCAGGAACTGCAGGCGCTGGGCATCCAGACCGTGATGCTCACCGGTGACAACCCCCACACCGCCCAGGCCATCGCCACCCAGGTCGGCATCGCCGAGGCCCATGGCGACCTGCTGCCCGAGGACAAACTGAAGTTCTTGGAAGACAAAATCCGCCAGGGCGTGGCCGTGGGCATGGTGGGCGATGGCATCAACGACGCGCCCGCCCTGGCCCGCGCCGACATCGGCTTTGCCATGGGCGCAGCGGGCAGCGGCACCGCCATCGAAACCGCCGACGTGGCGCTGATGGACGACGACCTGCGCAAGCTGCCCCGCTTCATCCGCCTGTCGCGCGCCACCCACACGCTGCTGGTGCAAAACATCGTGCTGGCGCTGGGCATCAAGGCGGTGTTTCTGGTGCTGACGCTGATGGGCAGCGGCACCATGTGGATGGCGGTGTTTGCCGACGTGGGCGCCAGCCTGCTGGTGGTGGGAAATGGCTTGCGTTTGCTACGGTTTAAATAGCTGCTTACGCTCTATGAATAAGCGCTAGAGGCACTTTTTATATAAATTTCTAACGCACCTGCTGCAGCACGTCGAGCGCGGCTTCAAAGTCGTAGTCGACGACCGCGGCCTGGAGGCTGTCGAATAGGTCGGGCAGTGCCTGTCTGAAAGCGGCGGCATGCCGTTGCAGCAGCTCGATGGCATCGGCGTCGTCGTCACCCAGCAGGCGGATCAGCTCCTCGCGCAGCGCCTGGGCGCGTACAGGGTCGATCGGCTCGGGGCTACCGGTGGCTAGCCCGGCCGACGGCGCGGGCAGCCGCTGGGTGATGGCGGCGACCAGCGGGTCCAGCAGTTCGGTGGTGGCGGTCGCCAGGGCCTGGATGTTGGACAACGGCTCTTGCCGGTAGATAGCGCGCTCCAGCTGGGCGGCGCTGGCCTGCAATGCCGTCGCACCGATATTGCCCGCCGTGCCTTTGAGCGTGTGGGCCGCGCGCTCGGCGGCGGCGTAGTCGTCCTGGTCCAGGCGGTCCAGCGTTTCGGCCACGGCACCGGCCTGCCCGGTGGCAAATTTGTCCAGAAAATCCTGGTACAGCGCCTGTTTTCCGAGGATGCGGCGCAGCCCCAGGTCCACATCCAGGCCCGGGATACTGCGCAGGCCCGCCATGCCCCCCGCCAGGGCTCCCGCACCCAGCGGCGGCGCGGCCACCGGTGCCGCCCAGTCCCCGCCCAGGCCACTGCGCGGCTGGATCCACTGGGCCAGGGCCTGCCACAGCTCTTCGGGTTCGATGGGTTTGGCGACGAAGCCATCCATGCCTGCATCCAGGCAGCGCTGGCGGTCCACGGCCATGGCGTTGGCGGTCATGGCGACGATGGGCAGCGCGGCGTTGCACGGGTCCTGGCGCAGCAGGCGGGTGGCACTGATACCGTCCATCACCGGCATCTGCATGTCCATCAGCACCAGGTCGTAGGGCTGCTCCATCTGGTGGCTGTGGCCCACCATGTCGATGGCGCGTTGGCCGTTGTCGGCGATTTCGACCACAAAGCCCGCCTCGAACAGCAACTCGCAGGCGACCTGCTGGTTGAATTCGTTGTCTTCCACCAGCAGGATGCGGGCTCCGCTGCGCGAGGCCAGGGCGTCCATGGTCCGGGCGGCGGCCTGGGCGTCGGGCGCAGCGTCGGCGGGCATGGGCTTGCGCCCCATCGCCGCCAGCATGGTGTTGAACAGCAGCGAGGCATTCACCGGTTTGACCAGCAGGTCTTCAATGCCCGCAGCCTGCGCGCCCTGCACCACCTCTTCGCGCCCGTACGCCGTCACCAAAATCGGCTTGGGGCTGGACGCCAGCCCCAGCGCAGTGATGGCGCGCGCGGTTTGCAGCCCGTCCATGCCCGGCATCTGCCAGTCCAGCATGGCGATGTCAAACGGGTAGCCCCCGGCGGCCGCGTCACGCACTGCCGCCACCGCCTTGGCCCCCGAGTCCACCGCGGCCACCTCAAAGCCCATGCTGCGCAGCATGTCCACCAGCACCAGCGCGGCGTGGGCGTTGTCGTCCACCACCAGCACGCGCCGGCCCCGCATGTCCAGGTCGGCCAGCGCCGGGCGCTGGATTTCTTCGCCCCGGCCGAGCTGGGCGGTGAACCAGAAGGTGGAGCCTTGGCCGTAGGTGCTGTCCACGCCGACCGTGCCGCCCATGGCTTCGGCCAGGGCTTTGCTGATGGCCAGGCCCAGCCCGGTGCCGCCGTATTTGCGGGTGATGGAGCTGTCGGCCTGCTGGAAGCTTTGGAACAGGCGGCCGATTTGTTCTTCGGTCAGGCCGATGCCGGTGTCGCGCACGTCAAAGCGCAGCACGGCGCTGTCGGCAGAGCCCGCCTGCAGCCGCACGGCCATGCTGATTTCGCCGCGTTCGGTGAATTTGATGGCGTTGTTGGCAAAGTTGATGAGCACCTGGCCCAGGCGCAGCGGGTCGCCGCGCAGGCTTTGCGGTACGTCGGGGGCCACGTCACAGACCAGCTCCAGGCCTTTGGCGGCGGCTTTCTCGGCCACCACGTTGGCCACGTTTTCCAGCAGTTTGTCCAGCGCGAAGGGCAGGTTTTCGATGGAGAGTTTGCCGGCTTCGACCTTGGAGAAGTCCAGGATGTCGTTGATCACGCCCAGCAGGTGCTGGCCGGACTGGCGGATCTTGGCCACGTAGTCGCGCTGGCGCGGGTTCAGCTCGGTCTTCAAGGCCAGGTAGGACATGCCGATGATGGCGTTCATGGGGGTGCGGATTTCGTGGCTCATGTTGGCCAGGAAGTCGGTTTTGAAGCGGTTGGCTTCTTCGGCCAGGTCTTTGGCCCGGCGCAGTTCGGCTTCGGCGTGCTTGCGCTCGCTGATGTCTTCCAGCACCCAGATGGTCGCGTCGGCAAATTCCCGCACCACCACCCGCTGGCCCACCAGGCGACCGGTAAAGCGCCGCCCATCGGCAGTGCGGTACTCCTGCTCCTGCACCATGCGCAGGCCCTGGTCCATCACCCGCCGGGCCTCGACCCGGAACGCCTCGTGCTCCTGGGGCGTGGCAAACAGCAGGCCCAGATCGCGGCGGCGCAAGCGCTCCACCGGCAGACCCACGATGGCGGCAAAGCCCACGTTGCACTGGCGGATCTGCCCGTCGGCGGTAAAGATCAGGCCTGACGGGATGTTGTCAAAAATCACCTGCTGCTGTTGCGTCACTTCGTGCAGGCGGTTTTCGCGCTCCTTGATCGCGTCGATCACCTGCAGGTAGCCGGTGGACAGCACCGAGCCGTCGGGCAGCGCCCGTGGCACCGACGCCAGGTGGACCCAGTGCACCTGGCCGTCGGGGCGGCGGATGCGGAAGTCGCGCGAAAACGCCTGCATCTTGCGCAGTGCAACCGCAGAGGCTTCGGCCAGGCCCGCCAGGTCGTCCTCGTGCGCTGTGGCGTCCAGCACGCGCGCATCCTGCAAGATGGCGGCGGCAGGAATCCCCAGGATTTCTTGCGCCCGGTCGCTGAGGTAGGTGTAGCGGCTGCGCCCATCGGGGTAGCGCTGCAGCCGGTAGACCAGCAGCGGCAGGGCCGAGGTGATCTCGAACAAATCCTCTTGTGCAGCGCGCTGCACGGCCTCGGTCTCCAGCTTGGCACCCGCCTCCAGCAGGCGCAGTTGCTGGGCCTGGGCCAGCACGGCGGCGGCCTCGCGCTTGCGGTATTGCAGGTACAGGGCCACCACCAGGCCCAGGGTCAGCAGGCCCTGGAAGACGGTCAGCCAGCGGGTGGTGGCCACCTGGCGCTGGGCCTCAATGGTGCGCCGGTCCATCATGGCCGAGCCGGACTGGCGCGACTCCAGCGACAGCTCGCGGATCGGCACGTACAGCGCCGCCAGCTTGTTCTGCAACATGCGCAACTGGTCCGGGGTGGGCGCACGCGCCACCTGGCGGTCGAACACCGGGTCGGCCGCCGACAAAAATGACTTGACGTGCCAGCTCACATCCGCCAGCCGGGCCTTGTCCGGCAGCAGGAAAAATGCCTCGCCCATATCCAGGACGCTGGCCCGGCTGTAGAACAGGTCGTAGCGCAGTTGCAGGTTCTCGGGGGTCTCGCTCTCAGGCGCGTACAGGCGGCGGTCCACCGCACCGGCGAGCCGGTGGTACTCCACCTCCAGCTGCGCCATGCTCCACACCACATTGCTCACGCTGCGGCGGCTGACGTTGCCCATGGTCTCTTGCTGGTGGTACTGGAACACGGCAATCGCCGCGTACACCGCCGCCAAGACCACCGTCAATAGGACCAGAAGTTTGCTGCTGCGGTTCATGGAAGAGACTCTCACGGCATGGCATGCTGACGCGCTCTCACATCGTTTGGTTTGCGTCCTGGCGGGGTGCCGCGTGAGCCACATTCATCCACCGCAGGACCCACTATGTTGGTAGAGCCAAGGCAGTTGTTGTACCGAAAAAACCAGCATCCCCCTGCAACAAGTCCACAACCATATGTAACAAACGAAAACATATGTATTCAAAGCCCGTTTCCGTGGCTGCAGTCCACAATTCCCGGCGCGCGCAGCGCCTGGGATGCCCCACCATTTGGCATGATGTCGGTTCATACACCCCGCTGGTTTCGCAGCCGCCTGCGCAGGCAGGCACCCCCAGGAAGGCTCCCTCCATGAACGCAGATCTCATACACCGCATGGCCCGCGCCACCCTGGCGGGCGACCTCCCTTTTCCCGACATCGTGGGCCACCTGCTTGCGCAAGGCGTGGAGTACTACCGGGTGGACTACGCCGCGGGGCAAATGGTGTTCTACAACGGTGCAGGCAGCAGCATCGTGGCCCCCCTGAAGCTGGACGGCCTGCCCGCCGTGGCCGCCGACTTCGACGCCCCGGCACTGCAAGCCGCCATCCTCGACAGCCAGCACCATGGCCAAAAGTTCCGCCAGTTCTCGGAGCGCGCCGTCCGGGCGGGTGTGCAAGGCTACTACGCCTTCCTGCGCGGCCAGCGGGTGGTGTACCTGGGCCGCCAGGGCGACCAGCACACCGAATGGTTTCCAGGGGCCCGGCCAAAGGCGGATTGATGGGGGCAAGCTTTCAATTGGGCTGGCTTCACAGCATGCTACGGTTTCAATAGCTGCCTGTGCTGATTGAATAAGCACGAGAGGTACTTTTGACACTCACCGCCGATACCGCCACGGCGAACAATAGCCTGGCCGACTCTTGAATGACGCCATAATTTAAGCCCTATACGGGGGCATTTGGGCAATCCCCTCAGCCGCCACCAACGGGCCCCCAGGTCCCTGCCAGCCTTTACCGTGCTGTGCGGCAGACCAAGCTGTTCGCCAGGTTTCACCAGGAGGTGTTGTCGATGGCCGAGAAAGATGACAGGACCAAGGCAGAGACCCCCGCGGGCGGGTCCACAAACCTGGCACTTGAATGGGCCAAGGTTCTGCTACCCGCGCTCATTTCCTGGCCCCTGGCGGGAGTCGCCATAGCTTTGCTCTTTCAAAGCTCCATTACCAGCCTCGCGGACAGGTTTTCGCAGTCCACCGAGAGCATGGCGGAAATCGGGCCTGTGAAGATCAAATTTGGCGCACCCGTGCTCCCACCCCAGTACAGAACCTCGGCCCCACAAGTACCTACCGAGATCATCGACTTGTCTTCGTCCATCGGCGAGGTGGGAGATACCGGACCCGAAGGAACCACCGTCGGGTTTGCCCTCGCCTATGCCATCCAGGCGAGAGCCGCAAAAAATGGCCAAAAAGGGCTCCAGGTGTCAGCGCGAGGCATTTACTCCCTGGCGCAAAAGTTTGATGAGTTTCCTGGTGAGACCTATGAAGGCACATCGCTACTGGGCGGACTGCAAGGGATGAAGAAAGTCGGGGTCTATCTTTTGAAGGACTGGCCTTACGCCTCAAAGGAACCCCCGAAAGCCTCTGTGAAACCGGCCTTCAAGATCAGTGCCTTCAGGCAAGCGAAGTCCATACCAGAAATTCTTTCGGCGCTCCGCGATGGCAATGTTGTCGCTGCCACCATTGAGATAACCGGGGACTTTGACCATCCGGAAAAAGACGGCCGCGTGATCCTTAAACTGCCTTTGCAAACGCAGGGGGGCAAGGCCATCGCCATCGTCGGGTACAACGCGGCAACCGCTGAATTCAAGTTTGCGAATGACTGGGGGGCCGCCTGGGGTCAAAACGGCTTTGGGCTGATCAAGGACACGGATCTGGCCAGGATCCTTGTTGACGGCTACACGGTGGATTTCTGAATTGTTGGAAACAACAGCCACGCTCCTCTTTTTATAGCTTCCTACGCCCATCCAACCTGCACCAACCTCAGTTTTCGCCCGTAACCACCGCCCGCACTGCCTCCAACACACTAGCCCCCAGCTTCTTCGCCCGCACACCGCTCCACCCCGCCCGCGCATCCGGCAGATTGGCGTTGTCCTTGAACGGCATTTCAATGGTGAACGCCAGGCAGCCAAAGGTCTGCCCCACCCAGTTGGTGGCCAGGCTCAGATTGGCCTGGCCGGGGGCGGCACGGGGGTAACCCACTGCCGTTTGGAAGTCGGGGCTGGCGGCCAGCCAGGCGGCTTTGAAGGTGTTTTGCAGGGCTTCGATGCGCGGGCTGTAGCCGGGGGTGGCTTCGGTGCCGACGACGAAGTTGTAGGGCAGGTTTTCGTCGCCGTGCGCATCCAGGAACAGGTCTACACCCAGCTGCTGCATCTTCTGCCGCACGGTGAAGACTTCGGGCGATTTCTCCAGGCTGGGCTCTTGCCACTCGCGGTTCAGGTTGGTACCAACGGCGTTGGTGCGCAGGTTGCCCAGGGCGGCACCGTCGGGGTTCATGTGGGGCACGGCGAAGAATTCGCAGTGCTGCAGCAGGGTGCGGCTGGTGGGGTCGTCGCGGTCGAGCAGGCGTTGCAAAAAGCCTTCGGCAAACCACGCGGCCATGGTTTCGCCGGGGTGCTGGCGGGCGATAAGCCAGACTTTCTTTTTGGGGCCGGTCGCGGCCCTATCCTGGGTATCGCGGATGTGCAGCAGGGTGATGTCGCGGCCCTGGTGGGTGGTGCCCAGGTGCTGCACGTCCACCAGGTCGGACACGGACGCAGTGCCCAGCAGGTCGAGGTGGCGCTCGTAAGAGTAGGGCTCGAAGTAGGCGAAGTAGATGCGGTTGGCGCCGGGCGTGGTGCGCACGGTCATGACCTGGCCGTCATAGGTGGTGGGCACGCGGAACCAGCGGCGCCGGTCGGTGCTGGCCACCATCTGGTAGCCGTCCCAGCCGGGCGGGTAGGCGCTTTGGCCGGCGTTCAAAAAGCGCAGCGTCACCGGCACGCCCGCCGCCCCATGCAGGCAGAAGTGGAACCACTGGGCGAAGTCGCTGGCGTTGTCGGGGCGGATCTGGAGCTGGATGTCTTGCGGGTCGGCCAGGCTGACCACGGTGATCGCGCCCGCGTCGAACTGGCTGGAAATGTGAAGGGGGTTCATCGGTGGATTATGTGCGCGCCCCCGATAATCTGCGGGATGGACTCCCCTTCTCCCCGCTCTCCGATCCGCCGCCCGAGTGTGCGGTTTTTGCTGTCGCACCCGGCCCACTTCATCGCCCTGGGTTTCGGCTCGGGGCTGAGCCCGGTGGCCCCGGGCACGGCGGGCACGCTGTGGGCCTGGCTGGCGTTTTTGGTGGTCCAGCCGCATTTGACGCAAGGGCAGATGGGCGGGTTGCTGGTGGCCTCGTTTTTCATCGGCTGGTGGGCCTGCACGGTGTGTGCGCGGCACATGAATGTGGCCGACCCCGGGGCGATTGTGTGGGACGAGGTGGTTGCGTTCTGGCTGGTGCTGTGGCTGGTGATGCCCACCGGGCTGCTGGGGCAGTTGGTGGCTTTTGGTCTGTTTCGCTACTTTGACGCGGCCAAGCCGGGGCCGGTGGCCTGGGCCGACCAGGCCTTCAAAGGGCTTAACGCGCGCGGCGGCTTCGGCATTATTTTTGACGACCTGGTGGCGGCGTTTTGCACGCTGCTGGTGATCGCCGCCTGGCGTTTTTTGTAAAACTATACTTTTGATAGCTGCCCATGCTTAATCTACCAGCGCTAGTGGCCGATTTAATGCTTGAAAACAATTGCTTCCTGGCCACCGCCGAGAGCTGTACCGGCGGCATGATTGCGGCGGCCTGCACCGATTTGGCGGGGTCGAGCACCTGGTTCGAGCGCGGCTTTGTGACCTATTCCAATGCCGCCAAAACCGAGATGCTGGGGGTGGACGCCGCGCTGATCGCCCAGCACGGTGCGGTCAGCGAAGCGGTAGCGCGGGCCATGGCGGCGGGGGCGCTGGCCCATTCGCATGCCCAGGTGGCGGTGGCGGTGACCGGCGTGGCCGGGCCCAGCGGCGGCAGTGCCGACAAGCCGGTGGGACTGGTGTGGTTCGGCTTTGCGCTGGACGGGCAGGTGCACGCGGAATGCCAGCATTTCCCCGGCGACCGGGCCGCCGTGCGGACGGCCACGGTGCGGCATGCGCTGCTGCGGGTGGTAGAGCTACTTACTCCGCGTCCGTCGCCAGGCGGCTGATGCGCTCGATGGCGTCGGCCATCCAGTCTGGCTGGAGTGCAGCGGGTTGGCCGCCGGTGCGCACAGACACCGCCAAGCCCTCGGGGTGGGCCTCGATGTGCACACTGCCGCCCCAGTGCGACAACCACGCCAGCCAGGCCACGGTGGCAGACGACGGCGGCTCGTGCGACGCCGCATCCAGCAGCCAGGTGAGTACCGGGCGGCTGGTGAGCCTGGCGGTATCGCCCTGTAACAGCACCTGGCCCGGCAGCGCATCGGCCAGCGCCTGCAAGGCCGCGCTGGCGTTGTCCACCCCGGCAAAGCGTGGCTGCAGGCTGGCCAGGGCCTGGCCGATGGCAATGCTGCGCTGGGCTTCGTACTGCATCAGCTCGGCGTGGTCCATGCTGCGCCAATCGATGGGCGGCAGCGCGCAGCCGCTGAGTTCGGCCGCCTGAAGGTAGAGCTGCAAGCCGAGTGGGTAGTCCACATGCAGAAAGCCGGCGCACACCACCGCCAGCTGCGAGATGCGGCTGGCCAGCAGCTGCTGGCGCTGCACGGCCATCTTTTCGCGCAGCAGGTCGTCGCGCTCGCAGCGGGTTTCGGCCAGCTCCAGGGCGTTGCGCATGTCGGAGCGCAGCAGCTCCAGGTCCCAGGGCTTGGTGACGTAGCGGTAGATTTCGCCGGTGTTGATGGCCTCAATGGCCTCGCCCAGTTCGGAGTAGGCGGTGGTGAGCATGCGCACCATCTGGGGGTAGTGCTCGCGGGCGTAGCGCAGCAGCTCGTTGCCGGTGGCTCCGGGCATGCGCTGGTCGGTGATGAGCACGGCGATCTCCGCGCCCCGTGCCCGCAGCACGGCCTTGCCGTCCTCTACCGACAAGGCGGTCAGCACCGGGGCCATGGGGTTGATCAGACGCTCAAAGTATTTGAGGGCCATGGGTTCGTCGTCAACGTACAGGATCTTGTCGGGTCTCATAGGGGGCCTTGCCAGGTTTATCAACAGAGAAAGACTGGAAATACAGGGCTACACAGGCCCCTTGTCCAGCGACGGAAGTAATCGCAATGCTGCCGCCCATGGACTCCAGCACGCGACGGCACAGCAACAAACCCATGCCATGGCGGCCGGTGTCGGCGTGGACGGCGATGGGCCGCAGGGTCAGGCGCTCCAGCAGCACCGGTGCGATGCCGGGGCCGTTGTCGGCAATCCGGATGCAGGTGCTGTGGGTGTCGGCATCAAAGCCCAGCCAGATGTGCAGGCCGGGCTGGGGCCGGTCGCGCAGGGCCAGCAAGGCGTTTTTGGTCAGGGTGCACAGCACCAGGTACAACAGATCGCGGCGGCCTGGCAGTACAAAGTCGGCCTCGATCTGGGTGCTGACCCAGGCACGCTCGTCTCCCACGAAGGGGTATTCGTCCAGCAGGTACTGGAGCAGGCTGCTGGCCATCACCGGTTGGGGCGCGTCCGGGGCACCGGGGTAGGCATCGCGGGCCGACTGCACGAAGCTGGAGACCAACGACTGGCAAAAAAGGGTCTGGCGTTCGGCCGACACCAGGGCCTGCAGGATCTCGCCCGGCGCGGCCTCGGCAAACAGGGCCATGCCGGCGATGTCCGCCGGGGCGAACCCAGGGGCCAGGTGCCGCTCTTTCACGGCCGTGAGGTAGCCGCGTACGGCACCCAGCGGGGCCATCAGTTCGTGGGCTAGAAAGCCCACGGTGTCGCGCAGGGCGGTGACGCGGTGGGCGTGCACCATGTGCTGCAGCGCCTGCTGGTGGTGCAGGGCCAGCGCGTCGCGCAAGGCCTGGCGGGTGGGCTCGAAGGCCAGCGGCTTCTCCAGGATACGGAAGACCTGGCCCTCGTTGACGGCGGCAATGGCCAGCGCTTTGTCGGCATGGCCAGTGGCCAGCATGCGCACCATCGGCCGGTACTCCCGCAGCACGGTGCGCAGCAGGTCCATGCCGTCGCGCTGGGGCATGCGGTAGTCGGTGACCAGCACGGCAATCTCCGCCGAATGGTCCTGCAGCAGCGCCAGCGCCGCGTCCACGCTGGTGGCGGTGAGGATGGTGAATTCATCGGCGAAGCTGCGCGCAAACCATTTGCAGGACAGGGGCTCGTCGTCGACGAACAGGACGCTGGCAGCGTGCGCAAAAGCCAGGGAAGTTTCAGACATGTTGGTGGGCCAGTCCCAGGTCAAACGCAAATTCGGTCCACGCACCGGGCTCGCTGCTGACGCGCAAGGAACCGCCGTGGCGCTGCACGATGGCATAGCTCACACTCAGGCCCAGGCCCAGACCCTTGCCCACGTCGCGGGTGGTGAAAAACGGTTCGAACACCCGGGCCAGGTGCCCGGGCTGGATGCCGGTGCCGTTGTCGCGCACGGTGACTTCCAGCCGGTCGCCCTGGCGCACGGCCCGCACCTCGATGCGCGGGTCGGTGCGGGCGGCTTTGTGCAAGGCCAGCGCGGCATTGCCCAGCAGGTTGATGAGTACGCCGATCAGCGCAGGCTCGTCGCCGCGCACGTGGGTGTCCATGGGCAACTCGACCTGCACGGCGATGCCTTTGAGCTCAAAGCCCGTCAGGCGCAGCGCCGATTGCAGGGCTTTTTCAAACAGGAAGATGCGGCTGCTGCTGGCATCGCCGGGCTGCTGGTAGGCAAAGGTCTTCAGGTCGGAGACGATGCTTTGCACCCGCTGCATGCCCTCTTTGGCATCGCCCAGGCTTTCCTGCAGGTCGGCGCTGCGCAGCACCGCGGGGTCCATCAGCGACATGTTGAGCGCCATCAGGCTGTAGTTGACGGGGTTGTTGACCTCGTGCAGCAAGCCCGCCGCCAGGGTACCCAGCGCGGCCATCTTTTCCTGCTGCATCATGTGGCCCTTGATCTCGGCCAGCGCCTGGTTGGTGTGCTGCAGCGCCGCGTTCTTCAGCTGGATTTCTTTTTTGAGCCGAAACGACAGCCAGCGCCAGCGCTCGTTGTAGACGGCCAAAGCAATGCCAATGATGGCGTAGAACAGCATGAACAAGGCATTCCCCCCAAATGCATGAAAGTCCTGGATACCCCCCTGGCGCCAGACACAGGCGACCCCGTAAGCCGCCAGCGTCAAGGTGCCAAAAAACACGGCTTCCATGAAGGAGATGGGCAAGAAAAAAGCCATGCCGCTGAGCACAAAGGTCAGGCCGACAAAGTAGATCGACTGCTCGCCGTTGGTTTTGTAAATCATCCAGGACACCATGGCCTGCGGCACACACAGCCAGAAATACGTCAGCGCCTTGATGTGGTCGCGGCCCCAGGCGTACCGGTAGCTCCACAGCACCAGCCCAATCACCACGCAGGCAGCGACGCGCACATGCAAAAACTCCGGGGCAAACCGGGGGTAAAAAATATGGTCCAGCGCCAGGCCGGCCAGCACCAGCACGATGGTCATCAGGCAGGCGGCCCGACTGTTGAAAATCAGGTAGCCGTGCAGCTCTTGCCGGTAGGCAGCATCTTTGCGCGGCTGGATGAAGCGCATCATGCCGCCACGCCACCCACGGTGGATTCGGAAAAAATGTTCACTCCGGTGGCATCGGTGTAGACCGTGGTGTTGCACAGGCCCGGCGGCAGAATGCGCTGCACATCGGCCTCGTCGCGGCAAATCAAATGCCACTCCAGAAAGTGCTCCATCCAGCGCCGCTCGGGGTTGCTGGAATGCACATTGGTCAGCAGCAGCTTGCCGCCCACACGCGACTGGTTGACCATGTACCGGATCAGTCGGTTGCACACCTTGTCCGTCAGGTAGTCGAACAGACCGGCGCAGTACACGTAGTCAAACCGCTCGGCCTCGGACAGTGGCTGGGCCAGGTTGCCGCGTTTGAGCAACTGGTGGACCGAGGCGTGCTGCAGCGTGAGGTGCAGGGTTTTTCCGGTGCCTTGGTGCAGGGCGTCCAGCATCCGGCGGGTATGGTCCAGCGACTCTTCGCTGAAATCCACCAGCACAAATTCCAGGCGGTCGAAATGCGGATTCGTCTGCACCAGCCGCTGGATTTCCAGGGCCGGGCCGCAGCCGATGTTCAGCACCCGCATCGGGCGCCGGGCCTGCACGGCCTGTGCGGCCAGGGCTTCCAGCCGGTCGAACAAGATGCCGATACGGTTGCGGTGGGCCTGCGCCACACCAGCCTGCAAAAACATGAAGTTGACCAGCTGGAAATAGCTGCTGGGGCCCTGCCGGGGGTCGCCCACGATCTGGTTCACCATCTCGTAGTCGCCCGCATAGCCCAGCGGCTTGGAGAAGGTGCGGTGCACAAACGGTGCCCGCAGGATCAGCGGATGGATGGCGCTCTGGGCAAAGCTGCGGTGCAGGGGGACCAACGCATCGGGTACCAAGGCGGCCTCCCGGTCAAACCACCGCAGGTACTCGCGGCCCTTGTGCAGCAACGGTGTCCCCAGTTCCACAAACACTTCGGGCGGGATGCGGCCGTCGGCATCGCGCGGCAGACGGCCCGCTACATCCAGCTGGTCGATCCAGCGCGCCACCTCGAAAAAATAGGCCCGCATTTCACTCACCACCACCTGGTAGTCGCGGCGCACGTTGAAGCGGCTGGCCCAGTCCTGTACAAAAGCCGTTGCAGCCTCCCCGGCGGCAGCGGGGCCTGCCTGGATGGGCCCTACCTCGTTCCAGGCATCCATCAAGCCCACCGACACCACCACCATCAGGCCGGTGTTGACCAGGCTGACCACCACCGCCCGGCCCTGGTACACGATCTGCTGGGCAGCGCGCACGGTCAGATCGTGCAACACCTCACTCACCTGCACCAGGGCATCGGGGTTGTAGACCTCCATCACCAAGGAGCCCCGCTGGTGGCTGATGAGGGTAGCGCGCACCGCATCGTGCTTACTGTTGCGGAAGCTGATCACCGGATGGATGGCGGTTAAGGACTGCACGGGATGGGGCACCAGCAAGAGTTAGACCTGCAGGAATTCACGGGCTAGCGGTCAAGGCGGAATGGCCGCACACGGGCAACATGTTGTACGTTCGGCAGGTGAAAGTCAAAATGGACGCGATTGCCAACCCCATGGCAATTGCCCGGATACCGCCTGTGCCCCACCCTACACGCCCATGTTTTGTCACGTTCAGCCTTCCGCAAAACCCCAAACAAGCCCCCAAAATTCCCGCTTGTAGCGGCCACACGAAATGCAAATTTCACCGGTAGTCTATACATTACCAATGCATTCAAAATGTAATAAATTGAAACTCGAATAAAGCCATGCACGCCCACCAAACCACGCTGGAACGCTTCTACACCGCCTTCGCCCAACTCGATGCAGACACCATGGCGGCCTGCTATGCGCCGCAGGCGCAGTTCGAGGATGCGGTGTTTTCCTTGCGGGGCCAGCGGGAGGTTGGCGGCATGTGGCGCATGCTGTGTGCGGCCACCCGCACCCAGGGCCGGGACGTGTGGAAACTGGAGTTCAGTGGCCTGCAGGCCGATGCAACCACCGGCCAGGCCCACTGGGAGGCGCACTACCGGTTCAGCGCGACCGGACGGCTGGTGCACAACCGGATCGACAGCAGTTTCAGCTTCAACCCGCAAGGGCTGATCGTGAACCAGGTGGACCGGTTTGATTTTTGGGCTTGGTCGCGCCAGGCACTGGGCACGCCGGGGCTGCTGCTGGGCTGGACGCCGTTTCTGCGTACCCAGGTGCGCCGAAAGGCCGCCGCCAATTTGCAGAAATTTTTGGCGAAGCCGTGAGCCTCAACCTTCAAAAAATACCATAGAGGCTCACGGCGTTTGCAGACCCTGTCTCAGGTCATGCCGTGGCACTTTTTGTACTTTTTGCCGCTGCCGCAAGGGCATGGGTCGTTGCGGCCCGGCGTGGCTTCGACGCGCACGGTTTCCACCCGCGGGCCGATGCTGCGCCACAGCGCGCGCAGGTCGTACACCGCCCACAGGGCTTCGCCGAAGGCTTCCATGCGGGCCATGGACATGCTGGGGGGCGGTTCTTCACCGCCTTCTTCGTCGGGGCCATAGGCGGAGACTTCGGCCGGGCCGGTGTCGTCTTCGGTGAGTGCCACGATGGCCTCCAGGCCGGCATCCAGCGCCTTCACGGCTTCTTTGTCCTTGGCCGGAGCCACCCACTCTTCGGGCCAGGATTCGACCGCAAACATGAAGCCCAGGGCCCACACCTGGCCGAAGGCGGGCAGCGGACCGTCCTCTTCCTCTTCGCCCTGCAGGGCTTCGGCACGTTCTTCGGGGCTGAGCGACAGCATCATGCCGCGCACGTCCAACACCTCGGGGGAGTAGGCTTTCTCGTCCGACAGGTTGCGCACATCCTCGGCATCCAGCGCCGCGGTCACCTCGTCCCAACGGCGATTCCATAACGCCATGAAGGCTTCTTTTTGGGCTTCGTCGGCAAAACTGCCTTCGCCGTCTTCGCCGATGTCGAGCAGCACCGACAGATATTCCTCGGGGGCGATGGGCTTGCGGCCACAGATGACGGCGGCCATGAAGCCTTCGCAAAACTCCCACTGCGGGGTTTCGTCATAGCGCTCGCGCAGATCTTCCAGGATCAGGTCCAGGGCATCAAAGTCTTCGGGTTGCAAGGGGGAAAGGGGAGTCGAGGTCATGAAGATCACCGGTGGCAAAGCCCCAGTTTAGCCAGTAGCATCGCGCCCAGGAGAAATGTCTATGTTGGAATACTTGAATACGGTCTACCCCATCCGCTATACCGCCATGGGGCTGTGTGTGATGGGCCTGCTGCTGAGCCTGTTCAGCCTGGTGGCCTTGCACACCGGACTGTTGCCGCTGCTGGTGTTTGGCGGCCTGGTGGGGCTGGGAATTTTTGACCTGCGGCAGACCAAAAAGTCGGTGCTGCGCAACTACCCGGTGATCGGCCACATGCGCTACATGCTGGAGTACGTGCGCCCGGAAATCCGCCAGTACTTCATCGAGGCCGACAACGATGCCAACCCCTTCTCGCGCGCCCAGCGCTCGCTGGTGTACCAGCGCGCCAAGAGCGACATCGACAAGCGCCCGTTTGGCACCCAGCTGGATGTGCTGGCCGAGGGCTACGAGTGGATCAACCACTCGGTGGCCCCCACCGTCACGCCGTCGCACGACTTTCGCACCACCATCGGGCTGGACAGCCGCACCGGGCTGCAGGCCAGCAGCTCCAGTTGCACCCAGCCCTACAGCGCCAGCGTGTTCAGCATCTCGGCCATGAGCTTTGGCGCGCTGTCGGCCAATGCCATCCTGGCGCTGAACCAGGGGGCCAAGCAGGGCCACTTTGCGCACGACACGGGCGAGGGCTCCATCTCGGTGCACCACAAAACCCACGGCGGCGACCTGGTGTGGGAAATCGGCTCGGGCTACTTTGGCTGCCGCAACGACGACGGCAGCTTCAACCCCGAACGCTTTGCCGCCAACGCCGCCAATCCGCAGGTCAAGATGATCGAGCTCAAGCTCAGCCAGGGAGCCAAACCTGGCCACGGCGGCGTGCTGCCCGGCCCCAAGGTCAGTGCCGAGATCGCCGAAGCCCGCGGCGTACCCGAGGGGGTGGACTGCGTCTCGCCCTCGTCCCACAGCGCGTTTAGTACGCCCGTCGAGATGATGCTGTTCATCGCCCGGCTGCGCGAGCTGTCGGGCGGCAAGCCCACCGGCTTCAAGCTGTGCATCGGCCACCCCTGGGAATGGTTCGCCATGGTCAAGGCCATGCAGACCACCGGCATCACGCCCGACTTCATCGTGGTGGACGGGGCCGAGGGCGGCACCGGCGCGGCTCCGCTGGAATTTACCGACCACGTGGGCGCGCCACTGCAAGAGGGCCTGCAACTGGTGCACAACACCCTGCGCGGCGTGGGCCTGCGCAGCCGCATCCGGTTGGGCTGCGCGGGCAAGGTGGTCAGCGCCTTCGACATCGCACGGATGATGGCGCTGGGGGCCGACTGGTGCAATTCGGCCCGCGGCTTCATGTTTGCGCTGGGCTGCCTGCAGGCCCAGGCCTGCCACACCGGCCACTGCCCCACGGGCGTGACCACCCAGGACCCGGTGCGCCAGCAGGCGCTGATCGTGCCTGACAAGGCGGTGCGGGTGTTCAACTTCCACCAGAACACGCTCAAGGCCCTGAAAGAGATGGTGCAGGCCGCCGGGCTGATGCACCCGGGCGACATCACCGCCCACCACATCGTGCGGCGGGTCAATGAAACCGGGGTCAAGCTGCTGGTCAGCATCATGCCGCCGCTGCCGCTGGATGCCCTGCTCGACCGGGACATCAGCGCCCTGCCCAACGTCTACAAGTTCTACTGGCCGCGCGCCAGCGCCGACAGCTTTACGCTACAAATTGAATAGCTGCTTGCGCTGATGTACCCAGCGCTAGCAGCCTTTTTTTCATGGAAAGCACAGCTTTGTCCTTGCTCAGCAGCAGCGCCTGGTGGGCCACGGCCAGGTCGATAAAGCACTGGTCGTCGGGGTCTTTGCAGATGGCTGTAACGCGCGGGGCCACCTCCACCAGGGTGGCGTAGCGGTCGAACCGGGCCAGCACGTCGGCCTTGCTGAGTTGGTAGTAGGCCAGCTTGGGTACGATGTGTGCGTAGTCCAGCACCCGCTCCAGCTCGTTGCGCATGTGCTGTGTGGCCAGCCAGCGCAGTTGGCCACTGGCCAGGGCGGGCTGCAAGGGCTTGGAGGCCTTGTCGTCAAAGATGAACACGTCCAGCACGATGTTGGTGTCGATCACCACCGTGTGCGGGCCCGCGCCCAGCTCCAGCGGCTTATTTGGCATCGGTGTCGGCACCGCGCCGCGCCGACCCGGCCACCATGTCGAAGCGGAACAAACGGCATTCGATGGGGCCGTTCCACATCGGCACGCGGCGCGATTCCTTCAGGCGCATCTTGCTGGGCAGCTTCAGGTCGGGCGTGAGGATCCAGCCGGTCCAGCCCGCGTAGTTGCGCTTCCAGTGGGTGGCCAGTTGGGGAAAGAAGTCGCTGCCACCGTCGTCGGTCTGCGCGGCTTCGCGGCGACCGGCCACACCGGCCACCTCGATCCGTTCGCCGTAGGGCGGGTTCAGCAGCATCACGCCCGAGGGCGCGGGCGGCATGCGCTGCAAGGCATCGCCACCGCGGAACTCGACCACGCCCGTGACCCCGGCGCGCTCGGCATTGCGGGTGGCGAAATCGACCATCCGGAAAGCCACATCGCTGCCAAAAATGGGGGCCTGCGGCTCGTGCTCGGCCTCGGCGGCCTGGTCCTGGATGGCCGACCACACATGGGGCTGGAACGGCAGCAGCTTCTCGAAGCCAAAGCGGCGCAGGCTGCCCGGGGCGATGTTGCAGGCAATCTGCGCAGCCTCGATGGCGATGGTGCCGCTGCCGCAGCAGGGGTCGTAGAAGGGCGTGGTGCCGTCCCAGCCGCTGGCGGCAATCATGGCGGCGGCCAGGGTTTCCTTCAGCGGAGCATCGCCCTTGTCTTCACGCCAGCCGCGCTTGAACAGCGCGTCACCCGACGTGTCGATGTAGATGGTGGCGTGCTCGGTGGTCAGGTGCAGGTAGATGCGCGCGTCGGGCCACTGCACGTTCACATCGGGGCGCACGCCAGTCTTGAAGCGGAAACGGTCGGCCACCGCGTCTTTCACCTTCAGGGCGGCGAAGTTCAGCGAGGTCAGCGGGCTGTGTTGCGCGGTGACTTCGATCTTGAAGCTCTGCTTGGGCGTAAACCAGATCTCCCAGGCCACGTTGCTCGCGGCCTCGTACAGGTCTTGCTCGTTGCGGTAGGGCGTGCTGGACAGCTCGATCAGCACCCGCTGCGCCAGGCGGCTGTGCAAATTGAGCCGCATCGCATCGCGCCACGACGAGCGCACCAGCACCCCGCCCCGGTGCGAGCGCAAATCCTCGCCCTGCAGCCCGGTAATCGCGTGCACCTCTTCGGCCAGCAGCTCTTCCACGCCAGCGGCGCAGGGTAAAAATAATTGGAGTTGGTTCATGGAGTCGGTGCCAAAGTGGGGCGCGGAGCGGGTCCGCTGGGAGGCGTGGAGTATCCCATAGGGGCATCTTGGCCTGCCAGTCCCCCGGGCAGGACCCGCACACGCAGGGACTGGTCAGGAGTCCGCTACAGCGCCTTGCGCAGATTCGTCGGCGCGATCCGCAAGGCTTCGCGGTACTTGGCTACCGTGCGGCGGGCGCATTCGATGCCCTGCTCTTTCAGCATATCCGACAGTTGGCTGTCGCTGAGCGGCTTTTTCAGGTCTTCGGAGGCAACGAACTGCTTGATGAGCGCGCGCACCGCCGTGCTGGAGGCATTGCCGCCCGTCTCGGTGCCCAGGGATGAGCCGAAGAAGTATTTCAGCTCGAAGGTGCCGTAGGGCGTAGCCATGTACTTGGCCGTGGTGACGCGGCTGATGGTGGACTCGTGCAGGCCCAGTTCGTCGGCAATCTCGCGCAGCACCAAGGGGCGCATGGCCAGCGCGCCGTGGCTGAAGAAGCTTTTTTGCCGCTCCACGATGGCGTTACTGACCCGCAAGATGGTGTCGAAGCGCTGCTGGATGTTCTTGATGAACCAACGGGCTTCCTGCAAGCGCTGCTGCAGGGCGGCGTTGTTCGAAGAGTCCTTGCCGCCACCCTTGTGCTGGCGCAGGGCGTTGGCGTAGATGTCGTGCACGCGCAGGCGCGGCATGACCTCGGGGTTCAGCACCACCCGGAACTTGGCGTTGGCACCCCGCCCCACTTTGGCCACGATCACGTCGGGCACCACGATGTTGCGCTCCACATCCACAAAGCGGCGGCCAGGCTTGGGCTCCAGCCGGGCGATCAGCGCAATGGCCAGTTTGATGTCGGCATCGGTGGCGTGGCAGAGCTGGGCCAGGCGCTTCACGTCGCGCCGGGCCAGCAGGTCCATGGGCTGGCGGCAGATGCGCAGTGCGATCTTGCGCACCGGGTCGTTGCCCATGGTGGATTGCAACGCCTTGAGCTGCAACACCAGGCATTCGCCCAGATGGGTCGCACCCACGCCAGCGGGCTCCAGGCTTTGCAGCAGGCCCAAGGCGACGGTGAAGCGGTGCACCAGCTCTTCCTGGGCCTCCAGGTCGTCGCCCGCCAGGCCCTGGGCCAGGCTGGCCAGGTCGTCTTCGAGGTAGCCGTCGTCGTTCAGGGACTCGATCAGGAAGCGCAGCGCCGCCTGGTCTACCTCACCCAGGCGCAGCGCCAGTGCCTGGCGGTGCAAAAAGCTGGTCAGCGATTCCTGGTTGCGGGCCAGCTCGGTGGCATCGGCCTCGCCGTCTTCGCCCAGGTTGTTCTGGCGGGCGGGTGCGTCGCCGCCCCACTCGCTGTCGTCGGGCTTCATCTCGGAGGTGCCGTCGCCATCCCAGCTGGTGTCGTCCCCACCGGTCAGCGGCGACTCTGAGTCATTTGAGCCCTCGGTGCTGGTCTCGCTTGTGTATTCAGCTACAGAAGTAGGAGCAGATTCGGTTTCGCGGTCGCCTGCGCTCACGGGCGTGTCGGCCTGGGCCAGGCCAAACTCTTCGCGGGGTGCGTCGTCCAGGTTGCGTTCCAGAAACGGGTTGTCGTCCAGCATCTGGTCCACTTCCTGGCTCAGCTCCAGGGTGGAGAGCTGCAACAGGCGGATGGACTGCTGCAACTGGGGCGTGAGCGCCAGGTGCTGGGAAACGCGTAGGGAAAGGCCTTGCTTCATCGTGCAATCACATGCGGAAGTGCTCGCCGAGGTAGACCCGACGCACATCGGCGTTGTCCACGATCTCGGACGGCGTACCTTCGGCCAGCACATGGCCGTCGCTGATGATGTAGGCGTGGTCGCAAATACCCAGGGTCTCGCGCACGTTGTGGTCGGTGATCAGCACGCCGATGCCGCGCGACTTCAAGAAGCCGATGATGCGCTGGATCTCGATCACCGCAATCGGGTCGATACCGGCAAACGGCTCGTCGAGCAGGATGAAACGCGGCTGGGTGGCCAAGGCGCGGGCGATCTCCACCCGGCGGCGCTCGCCACCCGACAGGGCCAGGGCGCTGGACTGGCGCAGGTGTTCCACCCGCAGGTCTTCGAGCAAGGCGGTCAGGCGCTGTTCGATCGCCTCCTTGGTCAGCGATTTACCGTCCTCGCCATGCTGCAACTCCAGCACGGCACGCACGTTTTCTTCCACCGTGAGCTTGCGAAAAATCGAGGCCTCTTGCGGCAAATAGCTCAGGCCGAGGCGCGACCGACGGTGGATTGGCATGTGCTCGACCGGCTGGCCGTCGATGGAGATACTGCCGCCATCGGCCCGTACCAGGCCCACGATCATGTAGAACGAGGTGGTCTTGCCCGCGCCATTGGGGCCGAGCAGGCCCACCACTTCGCCTTTTTTGACCGCCAGGGTCACGTCCTTCACGACCTTGCGGCTGCCATAGGCCTTTTGCAAATGGCGGGCCTCCAGGCGACTGTCTACAACCTCTGCCACGGCCTTCACTTTTGCGCGCCCTCCAACGTGGTGCTGGGTCGCAGCGCGGGGCTGGCGGAGCCCGCTGGCGCAGAGGCCACCGGGGCCACCACCTTGGGAGTCAACATGGCGCGGACCCGACCGTTCTGGCCACCGGGGTTGTTCGCGGGCGTGCCGTTGTCCACCGTGAAGACATCGGTGGTGTTGTCGTAGACGATGACACCACCGGTCACTTCGTCATTGACCTTGCTGCCCAGCAGGCGGCGCATCACGGCGCGCTTGATGAAACGCACGTTGTCGAGCTTGCTGCTGTATTCGATGGTTTCGCCTTCGCCCTCGATGTATTCGTCGACGCCGTCGCGCTTTTGCTTGAAGTAGGCCAGCTTGCCGGGCTCGGCGGTGACCACGCCAAACTGGTTGCCCTCGGCGTCCTGGCGCACATCTACACGGGCTCCACGGATGACGATAGTCCCCTTGGTCATGACCACGCGCCCCGTAAACACGTTGGTTTGCTTCAGGTCGTCGTAGCGCATGGCATCGGACTCGACGTTCATGGGCTTGAGGCGGTCGGCTTTTTCAGCCCAGGCAGCGCTGCCCGCACAAGTGCACAGCAACAAGAGTAGGAAGGTGTGGTAGGCGTTTTTCATAGAGGCACGAATCTTGCAGATGATTGTACCGGTCGATTCGGGTAGCCCAGAAAAAAGCCCGCAAAAGCGGGCTCATAGGTGCGGTACGCGGGCGACCGGTCAGGTTTTTTGCTGCGACACCAGGTAATCCACCACCGTCAGGCCACGCTCCATCGACTGGGCTTGCGTGCCGTCGGTGTAGAAGCGTCCGGCCACACCCATGGCGGGCACACCGGCGACTTTGTAGGCCTCTTGCAGTTGCGCGGCCTTGCGCACCTTGGTGGCCACCGAGAACGAGTTGTAGGTTTCCACAAACTTGGCTTTGTCCAGGCCCTGCTTGGCGGCCCATTCGATCACCAGGTTGTCCTTGTCCAGCTTTTGGCGCTCGACATGGATGGCGTTGAACACCTTTTCGTGCACCGCCTCCAACTGGCCCATGGCCTCCAGCGTGTAGTACAGCTTCTGCGGCGGCACGAAACTGTCCTGGAACACCACCGGCACGCGGCGGAAAGCCACATTCTTGGGCAGCTTCTTGAGCCAGGCGGTCAGCGCGGGCTCAAAGGCAAAGCAATGCGGGCAGGCGTACCAGAAGAACTCGATCACCTCGACCTTGCCCGCCGGGGCTTCGGTGGGCACGGGTTTGTCCAGCACCAGGTAATCGGTGCCAGCCACAGGCGGCTTGCCCTGCGCGTGGGCGCTACCGACAGGGGACAGAACCAGGGCCGAGCCCGCCAGAACGCTGGCAGAGGTCAGGGAAAACTCACGACGTTTCATTGCTAATCACTCCTTGTGGGGGTCAGACGGGGCTGGGTTGAAAAAGTTCAGCCCGGATGCCCACGGTAAATACAACGCCGGACTACCGCTGTACGCGGACCAGGGTGGTGTCGCCACCGGCACTTTCCAGCTTGTCTTTGGCGCGCTCGGCATCTTCGCGCTTGGCAAAGGGGCCCATGCGCACGCGGTAGACGGTGCGGCCTGACTGCTCGCGCTCGGTAACCTTGGCTTCCATGCCCATCATGGCCAGCTTGGCGCGCTGGGCTTCGGCGTCTTCGGTGGTGCGGAAAGCCCCAGCCTGCACGAAATACTCGAACGGCTCGGCGGTCGGGGCCAGGGCGGGTGCGGCGGTGCTCGGTGCCGCCTTGGCTTTGGCCTTGGCCAGATCGCCCAGCGGGTCGGCGCTGGTGGCCGGCGCACTGGTGGCGGGTTTGGGCTCGGGCTTGGCCACCGGCTTGGCCGCCACCGACGCCGCCGGGGCCGCTGGCACCACGGCGGGCGGCGGCACGGCCACGGTAGGCTCGGGAGCCGGTTCAGGCGACGCCGCCGGCGCCACCGGACGCACCGGGTTTTTGCCGTGCAGCGGGGTGTTGGGGTCCCAGTCCTTGTTCTTCTGGGTTTCGGCGGCGTCGTGGTCGGCACCGCTGATCTGGGTCTTGCCGCTCATGAACGGAATCGGCACCTTGGTGACGTACACCGCCACCGCCAGCGCCGATCCCAAGCCCACCACCACCCCGACGATGAAGCCGATGATGGTGCCGCCGCTTTGCTTTTGCTTTTTCATACGTGCTGTCACTTACATTTTCTCCGGGGCACTCACACCGAGTACCGCCAAACCATTGTGCAGTACCTGGGCGCAGGCAGCGACCAGGGCCAGACGGGCCAATTTGAGCGGCTCGTCGTCCACCAGCACGCGCTCTGCGTCGTAGTAGCTGTGCAGATTGGCGGCCAGTTCGCGCAGGTAGAAGGTCACGTCGTGCGGGGCAAAGCCCTCGGTGGCGTTGGTCAGCATCTCGGGATACTTGGCCAGTTGCAGCATCAGGGTCTGGGCCTGGGGCACCAGCAGGCTGGACAGGTCCACGCCCTGCAAGCTGGCCACATCGCCCGCCCAGTCGCGCAGCATCTTGCAGATGCGGGCATGGGCGTACTGCACGTAGTAGACCGGGTTGTCGTTGTTTTGCGAGCGGGCCAGGTCGATGTCGAAGGTGTATTCGGTATCGGGCTTGCGGCTGAGCAGGAAGAAACGCACCGCGTCCTTGCTGGTCCAGTCGATCACGTCGCGCAAGGTGACGTAGCTGCCGGCGCGCTTGGAGATCTTGACCTCTTCGCCGCCGCGCACCACCCGCACCATGGTGTGCAGCACGTAGTCGGGATAGCCCAGCGGGATGCCCACGTTGGCCGCCTGCAACCCGGCGCGCACCCGGGCGATGGTGCCGTGGTGGTCGGTGCCCTGGATGTTGACCACCTTGGTGAAGCCGCGCTGCCATTTGGCGATGTGGTAGGCCACATCGGGCACAAAATAGGTGTAGCTGCCGTCGGTCTTGCGCATGACGCGGTTCTTGTCGTCGCCGTAGTCGGTGGACTGCAGCCACAGCGCGCCGTCTTGCTCGTAGGTCTTGCCTGCGTCTTGCAGCAGCTGCACCGTGGCATCCACCTTGCCGCTGGTGTACAGGCTGGATTCGAGGTAGAAGTTATCGAACTTCACCTGGAAGGCCTGCAAATCCAGGTCCTGCTCGCGGCGCAGATAGGCCACGGCAAAGGCGCGGATCGAGTCCAGGTCGTCGATATTGCCGGAGGCGGTGACTTCGCGGTCGTCGGCCTTGACGGTCTTGCCCGCCAGAAAGTCGGTGGCAATGTCGCCGATGTAGTCGCCGTTGTAAGCGGCTTCGGGCCATTCGGCATCGCCGGGTTTGAAGCCCTTGGCGCGCATCTGCGTGCTGGTGGCCAGGGTGCCGATCTGCACGCCCGCATCGTTGTAATAGAACTCGCGGTACACGTCCCAGCCCTGGGTGGCGTAGAGGTTGCAGATCGCGTCGCCTAAAGCGGCCTGGCGGCCATGGCCTACGTGCAGCGGGCCGGTGGGGTTGGCCGAGACAAATTCCACCAGGATGTGCTGGCCGTTGGCGGGCTGCACGCCAAAGCGGGCCCCGGCGGCCAGTACCTCGCGCACGATTTCCTGCTTGGCGGCGGGTTTCAGTTTGATGTTGATGAAGCCCGGCCCGGCGATGTCGATGGCCTCGACCCACTTGGCGAACGCAGGCTGCTCCAGCAGGGCCGCGCGCAGGTTTTCACCCAGTTGGCGCGGATTCAGCTTGAGCGGCTTGGCCAGTTGCATGGCGGCGGTGCAGGCGAAATCGCCGTGGGCCGCGACCTTGGGGGACTCGAACGCGGCTTTGGCACCGGCGCCGGGGGCAATTTTTTCCAGCCCGACGGCCAGCGCCGCGAGCAATTCATGTTTGACTGAGAGCATGCGGCGATTTTACGGGGGCCGTCATCCGACTTGCAGGATGCGCCGTTATAGGGTGCAATCGTCTGGTGCAGCATGGCGTTGTACACAGGATTACTTCCATTTCCCCCACTTTTGGAGCTTGCATGAAACAACTCTTCCCCCTGATCGCCGCCCTGGGCATGGCCTTTTCGCTGGGCGTGGCCCACGCCGAAGACAAGCCCAAAACCGCCCAGCAGACCAAAATGACCACCTGCAATGCCGATGCCAAGACCAAGGCGCTCAAGGGCGATGAGCGCAAAGCTTTCATGAAAACCTGCCTGAGCGCCAAGGCCGAAGCCCCCGCCGCCGATGACGGCAAAACGGCCCAGCAAAGCAAGATGGTGACCTGCAACAAGGACGCGACCGGCAAAAAGGGCGACGAGCGCAAGAAGTTCATGAGCGAGTGCTTAAAGGGCTAACCCCCTCCCCGCTTCTAGAAGAACCCGGTCAGCCGGGTTTTTTTACGTCCGCCCCGGTCCAGAACCCCGGCTGCCCGTAGTGCAGCTTCAAAAAATCAATCCACAGCCGCACCCGCAGCGGCAGGTGCTTGCGCTGGGCAAACACCGCGTAGATGCCGTTGGGCGGCGCGGCGAAAGCGTCCAGCACCGACACCAGCTGGCCGCTGGCGATCTCGGACTCCACCTCCCAGGTGCTGCGCCAGGCAATGCCGTAGCCCGCCAGGCACCAGTCGTGCAGTACCTGGCCGTCCGAGCAGTTCAGCGGACCGCTGGGCTTGGCGTAGAACACCTCGGCACGGTCGGTGCCCGGCACGGTAAACGCCCAGCCCCGGGTTTGCGAAGCCTCGCTGGACAAAGCCAGGCAGTCGAACTTGGCCAAATCAGCGGGCTGCTGCGGTGTGCCATGGCGCTTCAAAAACGCCGGGGTGGCCACGCACAGTCGGCGATTGTCGGCCAGGCGCACGCTGACCAGGCTGGAGTCGGGCAAATCCCCCACGCGCACCGCGCAGTCAAAGCCCTCGCCGCCCAGGTCCACCACCCGGTCGCTCAGGTTCAGGGTCACGCTGACGTCCGGGTGCTGCTCGCGGAACCAGGGCACCAGCGGGGCCACGTGGCGGCGGCCAAAGCCGGCGGGCGCAGTGACGCGCAGGTGGCCGCTGGCCTGCATGCCACCCGCCGACACGCTGGCCTCGGCATTCGCCAGGTCGGCCAGCACGCGCTGGCAGTCTTCCAGGAACGCGCTGCCCTCGTGGGTGAGGCTGATGCGCCGGGTGGTGCGCAGCAGCAGTTTCACGCCCAGGCGCTCCTCCAGCGCGTCCAGCCGCCGCCCGATGATGGCCGGGGCCACGCCCTCGGCCTGGGCTGCAGCGGTCAGGCTGCCGCGCGCCACCACGGCGACGAACGATTCCAGGGTTTTCAGGCGGTCCATGGCGATTTATAAAAAATAGGGCCCTAGCGCTTATTGCATGGGCGCAAGCAGCTATTTATTCAATAGCATCAAGGACTGGATCTCGGCGTCGGAGTAGCCCAGCTCGCGCAACAGTTCGGCGCTGTGTTCGCCCAGGCGCGGCGGGTCCAGGCGCAGGCCGGGGCGCTGGCCGTCCAGCGTCAGGGGCAGCAGCACGGTATGGGTGGCGCGGCCATCGGGCAGCTGCATGGGGGCCAGGCCGCCGGTGGCTTGGAGGTGGGGGTCGTCCAGAAGGTCGTGTGGGCGGGTGATGGGCGCAAACGGCAGCGTATTGCGCTCGAACACCTCGGCGATGTGGGCGGCGCTAAAGGCGGCCATGCGCTCGCGCAGCAGCGGCATCATCCACTCGCGGGCGCGCACCCGGTCGTTGTTGCTGGCCAGACGCGCGTCGTATTGCAAATCGCCCAGATCAAAAGCCTCGCAAAACACCTTCCAGGCCGTGTTGCTGACCACCGCCAGAAAGATCTGCTCCCCGCCCTGCACGCTGAACACGTCGTAAATGCCCCAGGGCGAGATGCGGGCAGGCATGGGCGCGGCGGGCTGGCCGGTCACCGCGTACTGCAGCATGTGCTGGGCCACCAGAAACACATTGTTTTCAAACAGCGCGCTCTGCACCTCCTGGCCCAGGCCCGTTTTTTCGCGCTGGGCCAGGGCCGCCATGGCACCGATGGCGCCAAACATGCCGCCCATGATGTCGTTCACGCTGGTGCCCGCGCGCAGCGGGTCGCCGGGGCGGCCCGTCATGTAGGCCAGGCCGCCCATCATCTGCACCACCTCGTCCAGCGCGGTGCGGTGGTCGTAGGGGCCGGGCAGAAAGCCCTTGTGGCTGACGTAGATGAGGCGCGGGTTCAGCTTTTTGAGCGTGGCGTAGTCCAGGCCCAGCTTGGCCATGGTGCCGGGCTTGAAGTTCTCGCTGACGATGTCGGCGGTGGCAATCAGGCGCAGCGCGGCTTCCTTGCCCTCGGGGGTTTGCAGATCCAGCGCCAGGCTTTTCTTGTTGCGGTTAAACAGGGCAAAGAAGCCTGCCCCCGAGCCCAGCAGCTGCCGGGTGCTGTCGCCCTCGCGGCCATGGCCGATGGGCTCGACCTTGATCACCTCGGCCCCCAGGTCGCCCAGCACCAGGCCGCAGGTGGGGCCCATCACCATGTGGGTGAATTCGACAACGCGGATGTGGGCGTAGGGGAGCGCGTTGGCTTCAGACATTCTGGGATCCTTGGGTGAAATTTTTGGGCAGACCGGCCTCGGGGGTCATGCCGTAGATGGCTTCGCCGGGCAGCCCGGCTAGCAAAGGGGCGCGGGCCTGGAACAGCGTGGCCAGGTCGATGCCGGTGGCAATGCCCATGGCCTCGAACATGAACACCAGGTCTTCGGTGACCACATTGCCCGAGGCGCCCGGCGCATACGGGCAGCCGCCCAGCCCGCCCAGCGACGCATCAAACGTGCGCACACCGGCTTCATACGCGGCCAGGCAGTTGGCCAGGCCCAGGCCGCGGGTGTTGTGCATGTGGGCCGCCCCGGCCTTGCTGCCAATCTCGGCACGCAGCGCCAGGAACAGGCGCCGCACCTGCGCCGGGTTGGCCATGCCGGTGGTGTCCGACAGGCCCACCTCGTCCACCCCCACCCGCACCAGCTCGCTGGCCAGCCACAGCACCTCGGCATCCGCCACCGCGCCCTGCAGGGTGCAGCCAAAGGCGGTGGACATGCCCACCTCGATGGGCACGGCGGGCGCGGTGGCGTTGCGCAGGGCGACGATGCGCGCCACCTCGGCCACCATCTCCTCGCGGGTCTTGCGCACATTGGCCAGCGAGTGCGCCGCGCTGGCGGAGACGGGGATGGTCAGCTTGTGCACGCCCGCGGCCAGCGCCGCCTCGGCCCCGCGCAGGTTCGGCACCAGGGCCATCACCGTCCAGCCGGGCAGTGCCAGGGCGTGGCGCACCACTTCGGCCACATCGGCCATTTGCGGCAGCAGCTTGGGCGGCACGAAGGAGCCCACCTCCACCTCGCGGATGCCGCTGGCGTGCAGGGCATCCAGCCAGCGCAGCTTGTGCGCTGTGGCCATGGTGGCGGCCACCGACTGCAGGCCGTCGCGCGGCCCCACTTCGCTGATCAACACGCCCAGGGGCGGCGGGATTACCGTGGCCATACACATCCTCTGTAGAGAAGCCCGCGGGCTATTACCATCAATTTTGTCACGTATAAATGCAATTTAATCTTTTTAATACGCCTTAAGGGTTGGAATACAGTAGGCCCATCGTTTGCTTTAATCTCTTTCCCACTCCATTCCAAGGCGCACCACCATGACCGCACGCACCACCCGCCACCAGCTCCAGGTTGCCACCGTTCTCGAACGCTTCATTGACGAAAAAGTACTGCCCGGCACCGGCGTGGACAGCGACCGGTTTTGGGCCGGTTTTGACGCCATCGTGGCCGACCTGGCCCCCCAAAATATCGCCCTGCTGGCCGAACGCGACCGCCTGCAGCTGGAACTGGACGCCTGGCACAAGGCCCACCCCGGCCCCATTGCCGACATGCCCGCCTACCGCGCGTTTTTGGAGTCTATCGGCTACCTGGTGCCCATGCCTTTGAATGTGGCGGCCACCACCGCCAATGTCGATGCCGAGCTGGCCCTGCAGGCCGGGCCGCAACTGGTGGTGCCGGTGCTGAACGCCCGCTACGCCCTGAACGCCGCCAACGCCCGCTGGGGCAGCCTGTACGACGCGCTGTACGGCACGGACGCTATTCCCGAGACTGGTGGGGCCGAAAAAGGCAAAGGTTACAACCCGGTGCGCGGTGCCAAGGTCATTGCCTTCGCCCGCAATGTGCTCGACCAGGCCGCTCCGCTGGCCAACGGCTCGCACAAGGAAGCCACCGGCTACAGCGTGCAGCACGGCCAGTTGGTCATCAACCTGCACAACAGCAGCACCAGCCTGGCCCATCCCGAAGCCTTCATCGGCTACCAGGGCGCGCCCGCAGCACCCACCTCCGTGCTGCTGCAGCACAACGGCCTGCACATCGACATCCAGATCGACCGCAGCACGACGATTGGCAAGAGCGACGCAGCCGGTATCAGCGACGTGGTGCTGGAAGCCGCGCTGTCCACCATCCTCGACCTGGAAGACTCTGTTGCTGTGGTGGACGCCGAAGACAAGGTGCTGGCCTACAGCAACTGGCTCGGCATCCAGCTGGGCACGCTGACAGAAGAAGTGCAAAAAGGCGGCGGCAGCTTCACCCGCCGCCTGAACCCCGACCGGGTGTACACCGCAGCCAACGGCGGCACAGTGACCCTGCATGGCCGCTCACTCATGTTTGTGCGCAACGTCGGCCATTTGATGACCAACCCGGCCATTCTGTACGGTAATGGGCAGGAAATCCCCGAAGGCATCCTGGACGCGATGGTCACCGTCACCATCGCCATGCACGATTTACAACGCAAGGGCAACTCGCGCACCGGCAGCGTCTACATCGTCAAACCCAAGATGCACGGCCCGGCCGAAGTGGCCTTTGCCTGCGAGCTGTTTGGCCGCGTGGAAGCCGTGCTGGGCCTGCCGGAAAACACCGTCAAGCTGGGCATCATGGATGAAGAGCGCCGCACCAGCGTCAACCTGAAAGCCTGCATCGCCGCCGCCAGCGCCCGCGTGGCCTTCATCAACACCGGCTTCCTGGACCGCACCGGCGATGAAATGCACACCGCCATGCACGCCGGCCCGATGATCCGCAAGGGCGACATGAAGTCCAGCGCCTGGATTGCCGCCTACGAGAAGAACAACGTGCTGGTCGGCCTGAGCTGCGGCCTGCGCGGCAAGGCGCAGATCGGCAAAGGCATGTGGGCCATGCCCGACCTGATGCACGCCATGCTGGAGCAAAAAATTGCCCACCCCAAGGCCGGCGCCAACACCGCCTGGGTGCCCAGCCCCACCGGAGCCACGCTGCACGCCCTGCACTACCACCAGGTCAAGGTGTCCGACATCCAGATTCAATTGGAAAAAATCGATGCCAACGGCGAGCGCGACCACATCCTGAACGCCCTGCTGCAAATCCCGGTGACCGCTACGCCCCACTGGAGCGCCGCCGAGAAACAGCAAGAGCTGGACAACAACGCCCAGGGCATTCTGGGCTACGTGGTGCGCTGGGTGGACCAGGGCGTGGGCTGCTCCAAGGTGCCCGACATCCACAACGTCGGCCTGATGGAAGACCGCGCCACCCTGCGCATCAGCAGCCAGCACATGGCCAACTGGTTGCTGCACGGCGTGGTGACACAAGCCCAGATCACCGAAACCTTCGAACGCATGGCCGCCGTGGTGGACGGCCAGAACGCGGGCGACGCGGCGTACCAGAACATGGCCGGCCACTTCACCACCTCCGCAGCCTACAAGGCGGCGTGCGATTTGGTGTTCAAGGGCCTGGAGCAACCCAGCGGCTACACCGAACCCCTGCTGCACGCCTGGCGCTTGAAGGTGAAGGCGGGTACAGCCTGAGGCAAATGCTATTGAATAAGTAGCCTCTTGCGCTGACGGAATAAGCGCTGGAGGCCAATTTGGCACATAAAAATGGCACCTGCGGGTGCCATTTTTTATGCAAGAAGGATGTGGGCCCCTCCACTACCAAAATCGTAGCTGCCTGTGCTGGCTGGATAAGCGCAAAGGGCCGATTTCATACCTCCATGCAAAACGGCAGCCTAAGCTGCCGTTGTACGGGGTCTCACCGCGCCGGGTCTACCGGGCCATCGGGAAAAGCCCCCGAGTGCTTGAAATTTCGGTAGATCAGCGGGCTGGCATACGGCGGCGATCGCGGTCGTCGGAGGGCCAGTTGTATTCGGTGGTGCTGTGCAGTGTGGTCATCGGGAATCTCCTTGTGCATCTACAACGAGGCACCCGGCGATTCGGTTGACAACTTTTTTTAAGCGATCGCTTCCTCGAATACATGGGCCTGGCCCATCACGGTAATTTCCACGGTGGAGCCTACCGGCGGGATGTGGATGGCCGGGCTGCGCACCAGCAGCGGGGCGGTGGCCGACGGCGCGTCGGTCTGGGGATTGCCCAGCAGGCGCACCGTCAGGCCGCACAGCGCGCCGCCAAAGTCGATGTCTTCCACCACGCCCAGGCAGGCCTCGGCATCGGTGTCCATGGGGTCCACGGGCACGGCGGTCAACTGCAGCTGCTCGGGGCGCAGCATGATCTGCACCGGGCCGCTGCGCTGGCTGTCGTCGGCAGCGATCACGCCCAGGGCGCAGGTGGCCCAGCCTTGCGACAGCTGGGCAGGCAAGACAATGGTTTCGCCCAGAAACTGGGCGGTGGCCGCATCGGTGGGACGCAGGTACAGAGCGTGCGGCGGGCCCACCTGGGCCAGGCGGCCGGCACGCATCACCGCCACCTGGTCGGCAAACGACAGGGCTTCGGCCTGGTCGTGGGTCACCAGAATGGTGGTGATACCGGCGGCACCCAGCAGCTGGGCCACGGCCTTGCGGGTACTGGCGCGCAGGCCGGTGTCCAGGGCAGAAAAGGGTTCGTCCAGCAGCATCAGGCGCGGCCTTTGGGCCAGGGCGCGGGCCAGGGCCACGCGCTGCTGCTGGCCGCCAGAGAGTTCGTGCGGGCGGCGCGTCAGCATGGCGGGGTCGAGCGTCACCATCTGCATCAGCTCGGTGATGCGCTGGGCGCGGTCGGGGGCGTTGCGGGCCAGGCCGAAGCCGACGTTGTCGGCCACGCTCAAATGCGGAAACAATGCGCCCTCTTGCGGCACAAAGCCGATGCCGCGCCGGTGGGCCGGAATGGCGTTGGGCCCGTCGGCCAGTGTCTGGCTGCCCAGGGTGACGCGGCCCACGTCCGGCGCTTCAAAGCCCGCGATGATGCGCAGCAGCGTGGTTTTGCCCGAGCCCGACGGCCCGACGATGGCGGTGCGGCTGCCCGCGGCAACGCGCAGATCGACACCGGCCAGCGCCACTTGGGGACCGTAGCTTTTGCGTACGGCGTGTAATTCAAGAAAACCCATTGCCAATTACCGTCCAGCAGTTCGTTTGGATTGCACGTAGAGAAGCCAGGTCATGGGCATGGACAGCAGCACCATCATCAGCGCGTAGGGGGCGGCGGCGGCGTAGTCGATCTCGCTGCTGAAGGCCCAGAACGCGGTGGCCAGGGTTTGTGTGCCGGTGGGGGCCAGCAGCAAGGTGGCGGTGAGCTCGTTGGTGATGCCCAGCGCCACCATCGCCATGCCCGCGGCAGCGCCCGGTGCCGCCAGCCGCAGGGTGATGGACCACAGCGCCTGCGTGGGCGTGCGGCCCAGGCTGCGGGCGGCGTGCTCCAGCTCCACCGGGGCCTGGGAGATGCCCGCACGCAGGCTGACCAGCGCACGCGGCAAAAACATCAGCATGTAGGCCAGCAAGATCGTGGCCACGGTTTGGTACAGCGGCAGCGCCACCCGCACGGTGATGGTGACCAGGGCCAGCGCCACCACCACACCGGGCAGCGAGCCGACCATGTAGTTGCAGGCCTCCACCAGGCGCTGCAGCTTGCCGGGCTTGCGGATGGACAGCCAGGCCATGGGGACCGACACCACCGTGGTCAGCACACCGCCCAGCACCGCCCACACCAGGGTCTGGCCCAGGGCCGCGCCCATCACGTCCAGGTGCCACACGCCCGCGCCACCGGCCACCAGCCAGCGCGCCAGGGTAAACAAGGGCACACCCAGCGCCAGCAGGCTGGTGGCCAACGGCAGCAGCCAGGCCAGCGCCGTCCAGCGGCCCAGGCGGCTGCGCACCGGCATGCGGGCCGCCCCGGTGCCGACGCGGGCATAGCGCTCGTTGCCACGCAGGCGCGACTCCAGCCCCAGCAGGCCAAAGCAGCAGACCACCAGCACGCCCGCCAGCATATTGGCCGCCGGGCCGTTGTAGGTGGACTGGAACTGGTCGACGATGGCCGTGGTGAATGTGTCGTAGCGGATCATCACGTACAGGCCGTACTCGGCCAGCAGGTGCAGCCCTACCAGCAGCCCGCCACCGCACAGGGCCAGGCGCAACTGCGGCAGCACCACGCGCATGAACACGGCCCAGGGCCCCAGGCCCAGCGACGCAGCGGCGTCTTCCATGCCCGGGTCGAGCCGCCGCAGGGCCGCCGACAAGGGCAGATACATGAACGGGAAATAGGCGATGGTGGACACCAGCACTGCACCCACCAGGCCGTGCAGGCCGGGGGTAACCGTCATCCAGGCATAGCTGTGCACAAACGCGGGCACGGCCAGCGGGGCCACGGCCAGTGCGGCCCAGGTGCGGGCTCCGGGCAGGTCGCTGCGCTCGGTGAGCCAGGCCAGGGCCAGGGCCAGCACGCCGCAGACCGGCACGGTGACCAGCTCCAGCAAGGCGGTGTTGACCAGCAACTCGCCCACGCGGGCGCGAAAAATCAGCGGCGCGGCGGTGTCCCAGCCGGTTTGCCAGGCCACCCAGACCACAAAGCCCAGCGGCAGCAGCGCAAACAGCGACACCAGCACCGCCGCCGCGCCCACCCACGACACGCGCCCGCCCCCGATGCGCTGCAGGGCATCGGGCGGCACACCGGCCAGGAACGGTGCGCGGGGAAGAGCGGACGGTACGGCGGACACGGTGGGTTTACAGCAAGCCCGCCTGGGTCATCAGGTCCGAGACTTTTTTGCTGTTCAGGTTGGAGGGCTCGACCTTGGGCGACTGCAGATCGGCCAATGGCACCAGCTTGGAGTTGGACTGCGCGCCCACGCCCACGGCGTATTCATACGAGTCGCCGGTTTTCAGAATTTCCTGGCCCGCTTTGCCGGTGACCCACTTCACAAAGGCCTGGGCTTCCTTGGCGCGCTTGCTGGTGGCCAGCACGCCGCCGCCGGAGATGCTGACGAACGCGCCCGGATCTTCGTTGCGGAAGTAGTGCAACGCGCTGTTGTTGCTGTTTTCAGCGGTCTTGGCCTGGTCGCCGAAGTAGTAGTAGTGGTAGATCACGCCGCCGTCGATCTGGCCGGCATTGACAGCCTTCATCACCGTGCTGTTGCCCTTGTAGGCGGTGAAGTTCTCTTTCATGCCCTTGAGCCAGGCGGCGGTGGCGGGCTCGCCCTTCATTTCAAGCATGGCGCTGACGATGGCCTGGAAGTCGGCACCGGCCTGCGAGGCGGCCCAACGGCCCTTCCAGGCGGGGCTGGCCAGATCCATCATCGACTTGGGCAACTGCTCGGGCGTGAACTTTTTCTTGTTGTAGACAAACACCGTGCTGCGCGCAGCCACACCAATCCAGTGGCCCGTGGCGGGGCGGAAGGTGGCGGGCACCTGGGCCAGCGTGGCGGGGTCCAGCGGTGCAAACAGGCCGGCCGACTCCACCAGGCTCATGGCGGGCGAGTTTTCGGTCAGGAACACGTCGGCGGGCGAGGCCTTGCCCTCTTGCACCAGTTGGTTGCCCAGCTCGCTGTCGCCGCCGTTGCGCAACACCACGGGGATACCGGTTTCCTTGGTAAAGCCCTTGGCCCAGGCCTGGGTCAGGCTGACGTGCTGCGCGTTGTAAACCACCAACGGCTCGGCGCTTTGCGCAGAGGCTCCCATGGAGACAGCCAACACACCGGTAGCCAGCGCCACGGCACGAACCAGGAAAGGGATGGAAATTTTCATAAGAACACTTTGGATGGAGGGGGTGCCGGGGGAAGGTCCTCCCGGTGCCACATTGCGAACAGTGCAAATAAGAATTAATTGCATCTGAATTCTAACCGCGCACTCTCCATCGCCGGGGCTGCCCCTGCGCAACAGCAGGCTATTTACAGAGATTTAAGGCCCTTCGTTGGCAGAACGTGTTCAGAGCCGGGCGTTGCGTGTGCTGCTGGATTTGCGGTGTCGGCGCCGGCGTTCCGACTTGCGTCGGCTGAAGGCCAGCATGGCGCGCAGCCCTTGCGCGCAGCCCACCAGCATCGCCGCGCCCAGGGCCCAGGGCATCACCTCGTGGACCAGGGCCGATGCCAGAAACGAGGCTTGCTCCTCGTCCAGCTTCATCTGCTCGGCCGAACGCGCTGGCGCGTTGTTGGCATTCGCGGCATCACTGCGGGTGTCGCCGTTGGCGCGGCGGCGCAGCACATTGATTTCGGGATCGGCATTGCCATCGGGGGCTTTGTCCGAGCCGAACTCGGTGCTCAGGTACTGCCTGGCATCAACGGCACCGGTGCTGACCGCCAGGTCTTTGGCGGCCATGTGCACGGTTTCACCCAGCGGGCGGGCTTCGGGCTTGGTGGCAGAGGCCGGATTGGCGGGTTTGGGCGCGGTATCGGTGCGGGGCTCGGGGGTAGCGGCTTTGTCGGCAGCCGCTTTGGAGGGCATGGAAGACAGGGCCCGCAGCACGGGCGAGTCCGAATGGGCATCGGCCAGATCGGCTGCCTCCTGGGCATCCTGAGTGGACCCGGGCGCCAGATTGGGCAAAAGCGCAGCGGCTGCAGGCAAGACCCCACCAGCACCCGCCACTGCACAGACGGCACACGCCACCGCACGCAGCTTTTTGACCCCACGCCATTCCATAGCCTGTCTCCAACTCCGTAACACTGGCCCGCGCCGAGCGCGCGTAACAACTTGATTTATTTAATTTTATTGGCAATGCACACGGACAGGGGGGCTTGTAGCCCAGCCCAGGGGAAACACTACCGCCTCACGAATGCTACTTATTTTATAGCTACAAATACATATTTGGTCGGCGCAGGATACGTTTTTCTTCTATGCGCAATGGTGTCAAACTGTTTCATTCGGTAAAGAACGCCGCTACCATGGCCTATGCCAAGCGCCGCCAACCTGCCCAACCCGCAAAACTGCCCGCTGTGCGGCCTGCCCAATCTGTGTGCCATGGAGCAGGCGCGCCGCACCGGGCAGGCGCAAGCCCCGTGCTGGTGCCTGGCGGCAAACATCCTCCCGGCCACGCTGGCGTCCATCCCCCCTGCGGCTCGGGACCTGGCCTGCATCTGCGCCGCCTGCGCGGCGAAGGTGCCAACGGTTTAAGGCCCCACGCCGCACCTGCCCATGACCTCCTGGACCTCCGGACTGCTCCACCCCGCGCTGCTGGTACTGGCACTGCTGACCGCCCTGCTGGCCGGGGCCCTGCGCCTGCTGCGCCCCAACCACCAGCGGGCGCTGCGGGCCACCTGGGCCTTGCTCAACCTGACCTGGTGCGCCCAGCTGCTGGCACTGCTGGCGGCCAGCCAGGGCCACACGCTGCTGGAGGGCATCTTGCGCAACACGGCCCATGTGTGCGCAGTGTGGGCCAGCATCCAGATCGGTACGCTGCTGGTGTTCCGGGTGCTGTTACCCGCCCTGCGGGTGCACCTGCCGCAGATCGCCCAGGACCTCACCCTGACCGCCCTGACCCTGGCCTGGGGCCTGCTGTGGTTGCGGCTGGCCGGTGTGGACCCGACCCAGCTGTTCGCCACCTCGGCCATCGTGACGGCGGTGGTGGCCTTTGCCATGCAGGACACGCTGGGCAATGTGATGGGTGGCGTGGCGCTGCAACTGGACAACTCGCTGCGGGTGGGCGAATGGGTGCAGCTGGACGACCTCAGCGGCCGCGTTGCGGATGTGCGCTGGCGTTACACCGAAATCGTCACGCGCAACTGCGAGACCGTGGTGGTGCCCAACAGCTGGCTGATGAAGAACCGCTTCAAAGTGCTGCGCAAGCGCCCCGGAGAGCCCCTGCTGTGGCGGCGCATGCTGCACTTCCACGTCGACCAGGGCGCTCTGCCCAACCGGGTTCTGCGCACGCTGGAACAGGCCGTGGCGGACGCCAGCATCGCCAACGTGGCCACGCAACCGGGGCCCAGCGCGGTGCTGATGGAGATGGGCGCGGGCTACCACCACTACTGCCTGCGCTACTGGCTCACCGACCCGCAGTTTGACGACCCCACCGACTCCGCCGTGCGGGTCCATGCCCTCACCGGCCTGGCCCGCGAGGGCATCCGCCTGGGCGTGCCGCTGGCCGAGCGCCTGGTGACCCACGAGGACGAGCACTCGCGCAACGCCCGCGACCAGCGCGAACTGGCCCGGCGCACCGCGGCCATCCACCGCATCGCCCTGTTTGCCAGCCTGCCCGAAGCCGAGCAGCACACCCTGGCCGCGCACCTGGTGCACGCGCCGTTTGTGGCGGGCAGCACCATCACCCGCCAGGGATCGGTCGCGCACTGGCTGTACCTGATCCTGCACGGCGAGGCCGAGGTGGTGGTGGACAGCAGCGCGGGCCGTACCACCGTGGCCCGGCTGCACGACGGCGAGTTCTTCGGCGAAATGGGCCTGCTGACCGGCGAGCCGCGCAGCGCCACCGTGCGGGCCGTGACCGATGTGGAGTGCTACCGGCTCGACAAAGAAGGCTTTGGCCTGGTGCTGGCGGCCCGCCCCGCCCTGGCCGAAGAAGTGGCCACCCTGCTGGCCCAGCGCCGCGCCGAATTCACCGCCCGCATGCAACAGACGGCGGCCGCCGCGCCGCCGGTGCGCAGCAAAGACCTGCTGGCGCGGATGCAGGCGTTTTTCGGCATGGAGCCGGGCGACTGAGGCTACCATCCGCTCTTCACCACGCCACCCGGGCCCCGCGCCCCACCCTGCCCCATGTGCCAATTGTTAGGAATGAACTGCAACACCCCGACCGACGTGGTGTTCAGCTTTAGCGGCTTTGCCGAGCGCGGGGGCCGCACCGACCACCACAGCGACGGCTGGGGCATTGCCTTTTTCGAGGGCCGGGGCCTGCGCCACTTTGTCGACCACCAGGCCGCCTGCGAGTCGCCGGTGGCCGCGCTGATCCGCAACTACCCCATCAAGAGCCGCAACGTCATCGCCCACATCCGCAAAGCCACCCAGGGCGTGGTGGCGCTGGAAAACTGCCATCCGTTCGTGCGTGAGCTGTGGGGCCGCTACTGGGTGTTTGCCCACAATGGCGACCTGAAAGACTTCCACCCGCGCCTGCACAGCAGCTTTCGGCCCGTGGGCAACACCGACAGCGAACGTGCCTTTTCCTGGATCATGCAGGAGCTGGCCAAGTCGCATGCCGGGGTGCCCAGCGTGGCCGAACTGACGCTGACCCTGCGCGAGCTGGCCGAACGCATCGCCCGCCACGGCACCTTCAACTTCCTGCTCAGCAACGGCGAAGCGCTGTGGGCCCACGCCAGCACCCAGCTGCACTACGTGGAGCGCAAACACCCGTTTGCCCATGCCTCGTTGAAAGATGACGACCTCAGCATCAACTTTGCCGAACACACCACCGCCCACGACCGCGTAGCCATGGTGGCCACCGCGCCACTGACCACCAACGAGGCCTGGACGGCGTTTGCGCCCGGTGAGCTCAAGGTGTTCGTAGACGGCGCGCTGCTATCGATTGAGTAGCTGCTTACGCCCACGGAATAAGCGCCAGGGGCCGATTTTCCTTAAACTTTTAACGCCGCTTCCAGCGCGTCGATAAACAGTGCCGCCACGTCGCAGCCGGTCTGGTCGAAGATCTCCTGGAAGCAGGTGGGGCTGGTCACGTTGATCTCGGTCACGCAGTCGCCGATCACATCCACCCCCACCAGCAGCAGGCCGCGCGCCGCCAGGATGGGGCCCAGGGTTTCGCCGATCTCGCGGTCGCGCGCCGAGAGCGGCTGCGCCACCCCCTTGCCGCCCACCGCCAGGTTGCCGCGCACCTCGCCGCCCTGCGGAATCCGCGCCAGGCAAAACGGCACCGGCTTGCCGCCGATCACCAGCACGCGCTTGTCGCCCAAGGCGATTTCGGGCAGAAACTTTTGCACCATCACGCTCTGCGCACCGTCTTTGTTCAGCGTCTCGATGATGCCGCCCAGGTTCAGCCCGTCGTCTTTCACCCGGAAGATGCCCATGCCGCCCATGCCGTCCAGCGGCTTCAAGATGATGTCGCGGTGCGTGGCGTGGAAGGCGCGGATGGCCTCAGCGCTGCGCGTCACCAGCGTGGGGCCGCTGAACTGCGGGAACTCCATGATGGCCAGCTTTTCCGGGTGGTCGCGCAGGGCCCGCGGCTTGTTGAATACCCGGGCGCCCTCGCGCTCGGCCTGCTCCAGCAGGTGCGTGGCGTAGAAAAATTCCGAATCAAACGGCGGGTCCTTGCGCATGATGATGGCGCCAAAGTCCTTAAGTGCGCGCGGGCTGCCCGCAAATAGCGGCTGGGCCACGCTGAACCAGGCCGACTTATCCCCGGTGAGGTGGATGTCGCGCACCTGCGCCGTCACCACCGCGCCCGTCTGCCACTGCAAATCCTGCGGCTCGCAGGCCGAAATAGTGTGCCCGCGCCGCTGCGCCTCGCGCATCATCACAAAGGTGGTGTCCTTGTGGATTTTGAAAGACTCCAGGGGGTCGGCGACGAAGAGGATGTTCATGGGAACCTTCAAACAATGGGACGGCGGTACTGTTGCACAAACAGGGCGATGGCACCCGCCACCACCCCCCAAAAGGCCGAGCCCACACCGGCTATCACCACGCCGCTGAGCGTGACCAGGAAAGTGATGGTAGCGGCCTCGCGGTGCTGCGGGTCTTGCAGGGCGGTGGACAGCGCGCCGCCGATGGTGCCCAGCAGCGCCAGCCCGGCGATGGCGGCGATCAGCTCGCGCGGAAAGGCCGTCAGCACGCCAGTAATGGCCGCACCAAAGATGCCGATCAGCACGTAAAAAATGCCGCAGGCCGCCGCCGCGGTGTAGCGCTTGGCCTTATCGGAATGCGCCTCGGGGCCCATGCAGATGGCGGCGGTGATGGAGCTCAGGCACAGCGCAAACGCACCGAACGGCGCCAGCACCAGCGTGGCCAGGCCGGTGATGGTGATGAGTTTGGAGATCGGCATGGCATAGCCCGCCGCCCGGATGGCCGCTACGCCGGGCAGGTTTTGCGAGGCCATGGTCACCACAAACAGCGGCAGCGCCATGCTGACCATCGCGCTCCAGGTGAAGACCGGCACCACCAGCTCCGGTTTTGCCAAAGAAAATTCGATGCCTGCGCTTACCAGTTGGCCACGAGCAGCTACGTAAACAATAGCAACCAGCAGGGTCAGCACCACCGCGTAGCGCGGCAGCCAGCGCCGGGCCAGCAAATAGGTGGCCAGCATCAGCAGCACCAGCGGCAGGGCCGACTGCGCGGCGGCAAAGCCGTTCAGCCCGAAGCGCGCCAGCACCCCGGCCAGCAGCGCGGCGGCAATCGCCACCGGGATGCGGCCCATCACCCGCTCGAACAGCCCGGTGACGCCGCACAGCGCAATCAGCGCGCCGCTGGCCATGAACGCGCCGATCGCCTCGGGCATGCCAAATCCGCCCGCCAGCGCCGCCGTGGCCACCACCGCCGCGCCGGGCGTGGACCAGGCCACCATCACCGGCTGGCGCAGCCACAGCGAGGGCAGCAGCGTGCACAGCCCCATGCCCAGGCCCAGCGCCCACATCCACGAAGTCAGCTGCTCCGGCGTGGCGTGCAGGGCCTGCGCAGCCTGGAAAACGATGGCCACCGAACTGGTGAAACCCACCAGCACGGCCACAAAACCGGCGGTAACGGCCGAGAGATTGATATCTTTGAAAAACGTCATGGGCCCATTGTCCATGACACAAAATGTCCGCCCCCACCCCCACAGCTGGCGAGCGAGGTGGCCGGTTGGGGGACCATGGATGGCATGCCCCCATGCAACAGGGGGGGCGAAAAGGGCGTGGGAATTTATACCTTTAATGGCTGCTTATGCTTTACCGGCCAGCACAAGCAGCTATTTTAAATATAGCAAGTCTACTGTCGCCCGGGCACATGCAGGCTAGGGCCGACCGGGAGGGCCAGACTTCATTTGCCTGCTGGCCTCTTTGTCGGCCATGCGTTGGGCGCGACGGCGATCGGCCTGTTTTTGGGCGCGGCGCTCGATGCCTTGCAGCGCATTTTTCTCTCTGGCTTCTACATGCGCCCGCAGGGCCATGATCTGGGACTGCGTTTCCTCGTCGTAGGGCGGTTTGCGCTTGCGGCCCACAAGGACCATATAAACCACTGCGATACCCACCAAGGCAAGTCCACAAGCCACCAGCAAACTCTCCATCACCGCCTCCCCCTGTTCGTCCATCGTCCCTCTTTCTACGGCGTAAAACGCGACGGAAACACCGCTAAATATGACCATTGTTGTAACCCGTGTATCTTCCAGTACAGGAAAAAACCACGGTAAAAAATGCCTCCAGCGCAATATCCATAAGCACAAGAAGCTCTTATTTAAATAGCAAACACTCAGTGCCGCCCACCCAGCCAGCGCAGCAACTTCTGCAAACGCGGCGCGTACGGCGGATACACCAGGCCACCACCCGACCAGCGCGACTGCTGGAACACCGCCTTCTCATGGCTGAACCGGCGAAAGCCCCATTCGCCGTGGTAATGCCCCTGGCCCGACGGCCCCACGCCGCCAAACGGCAGACCGTCTTGCGCCAGGTGCACCAGGGTGTCGTTGGTGCTCACCCCGCCCGACTGGGTCTGGGCCAGCACCTGGTCGCGGTGGGCGGTGGTGCGGCCAAACCAGTACAGCGCCAGCGGCTTGTCGCGGGCGTTGACAAAGGCAATCGCCTCGTCCAGCGTGTCGTACGGCACGATGGGCAGCACCGGGCCGAAGATTTCTTCTTGCAGCACGCGCATGCCGCTGTGCACGTCCAGCAGCAGCACGGGCGGCATCTGGCGGGCTCCGTTGGATGGCTCCAGTTCCACCACCGTCGCGCCCTGCGCCCGCGCATCGGCCACCAGGGCCTGCAGGCGGGCCAGGTGCCGGTCGCTGGCGATGCTGGTGTAGTCGGGGTTGCCCTGGAAGCGGGGGTACAGCCGCAGCATGCTGGTGTGCAAGGCATCCACGAAGGCACTGACCATGGGGCGCGGCACCAGGGCGTAGTCGGGGGCGATGCAGGTCTGGCCCGCGTTGATCAGCTTGCCCCAGGCCAGCCGGTCCAGCGTTGTGCCCAGGTCGCACGAGATATCCACAATGGCGGGCGACTTGCCGCCCAGCTCCAGCGTTACCGGGGTCAGGTTGTGGGCGGCGGCCTGCGCCACCAGGCGGCCCACGGCGGTGGAGCCGGTGAACACCAGGTGGTCGAACGGCTGGGCGCAAAACGCCTGGCCCAGACTGGCGTCGCCGGTGAGCACCGCCACTTCCTCGGGCGCAAAGAATTCGGCCACCGCCAGGCGCAGCCCCTCAGCAAAGCGCGGGGTGAGTTCCGACGGCTTGAGCAGCGCCCGGTTGCCCGCCGCCAGCACATCCACCAGCGGCGACAAGGCCAGCAGCAACGGGTAGTTCCAGGGGCTGACGATGCCCACCACGCCCAGCGGCTGGCGCAGCAGCAGGCTGCGGCCGGGCCAAAACAGCCACCCGGTGGCCGCGCGCCGGGGCCGCATCCACGCCCGCAGGTGCCCGAGCGCGTGGCGGATAGCGCTGCGCACCGGCACGAGTTCGGTCAGGGTGATCTCGGCGGCCGCGCGGGTGCCGAAGTCCTGGCTGATCTGGGCGGCAAAGCTGTCAACGTGTTTGTCCAGCAACGCGCCCAGGCGCTGCAGGCGGTCTCGGCGGGTGGCCTCGCGGGGCGCGGGGTCGGCGGCATGGGCCTGGCGTTGCAGGGCGAGCAGGCGCGAAAGCTCGGATTCAGGGGTGTGCATAGCCCCCATGGTGCCAGTACCACCCGGCTGCGGGGAAAATACGCTGCCACAGATGTGACACACTTCGAGCCCCCGCCTGAGATGACGAGTTTCCACACACCATGACGACCCCGTTTTTTGACTTTTCCCCCGCCAGCATGGCCACCCTGGCCGCGGCCGATGTCACCCGTGCCCTGGCCGAAGACGTCGGCCCCGGCGACCTGACCGCCGCGCTGATCGACCCCGCCCGCCACACCCGCGCCCGCATCCTGGCGCGCGAAGCTGCCGTGGTCTGCGGCGCGCCCTGGGTCGAGGCGACCCTGCGCCAGGTTGCGCCCACCGCCACCTGGACCTGGCTCGTCAAAGAGGGCGAAACCTGCGCCGCCGACCAGGTGGTGCTGGCGCTGGAAGGCCCGGCCCAAGCCCTGCTGACCGCCGAGCGCACCGCGCTGAACTTTCTGCAGCTGCTCAGCGCCGTGGCCAGCCGCACGGCGCTGCATGTGCAGGCGGTGGCTGGCACCGGCACCCACATCGTGGACACCCGCAAAACCCTGCCCGGCCTGCGCCTGGCGCAGAAGTACGCGGTGCGCATCGGCGGTGGCACCAACCACCGCATCGGTCTGTATGACGCGGTGCTGATCAAAGAGAACCACATCGCCGCCGCCGGAGGCGTGACTGCCGTGCTGCAACGCGCCCAGGCCCTGGCCCCGCAGGCCCGTTTCATCGAGATCGAGGTGGAAACCCTGGCCCAGCTCGACGAGGCCCTGGACGCCGGTGCCCGCATGGTGCTGCTGGACAACATGGACCTGCCCACGCTGCAGGAGGCCGTGCGCCGCAACGCGGCCCGGGGCGACAAAAAGGCCGTGCTGGAAATTTCCGGCGGCGTCACCCTGCAAGGCCTGCGCACCCTGGCAGAAACCGGTGTCGACCGCATCTCCATCGGAGGCCTGACCAAAGACGTGAAGGCCACCGACTATTCCATGCGCTTCCAGGACCTGTGAGGAGAATCCCATGACCACCACTGTGATGATGGACGTTGAATACGAACAGCCCGTTCCCGATGCGACCCAAGGCGGCGCCTGCACCCCGCGCCACGCCTGGGCCCGCGTGCCGGTAGAGCCCAGCCCCAGCGAACGGCTGGCGCTGAAAGACCGCATCCGCCGCCTGCTCAAGGAGCGCAACGCGGTAATGGTGTCGCACTACTACGTGCACCCCGACCTGCAGGACCTGGCCGAAGAAACCGGCGGCCTGGTCAGCGATTCGCTGGAGATGGCCCGCTTTGGCCGCGACCATGCGGCGCAGACCCTGGTGGTCTCGGGCGTGCGCTTCATGGGCGAAACCGCGAAGATTTTGTCGCCCGAAAAGCGCATCCTGATGCCGGACCTGGATGCCACCTGCTCGCTCGACCTGGGCTGCCCCAGCGCCGAGTTCAACGCCTTTTGCGATGCCCACCCGGACCGCACCGTGGTGGTCTACGCCAACACCAGCGCCGAGGTGAAGGCCCGCGCCGACTGGCTGGTCACCTCCGGCTGCGCGCTGGACGTGGTGCGCGCCCTGAAAGACCAGGGCCACAAAATCCTGTGGGCCCCCGACAAGCACCTGGGTGCCTACATCCAGAAGGAAACGCAGGCCGACATGGTGTTCTGGAACGGCGCCTGCATCGTGCACGACGAGTTCAAGGCCTTCGAGCTCCAGGCGCTGAAGGCCGAGCACCCCAAAGCCAAGGTGCTGGTGCACCCCGAGTCGCCCGCCGACGTGATCGCCCTGGCCGATGCCGTGGGCTCCACCTCGGCCATCCTGGCGGCTGCGCGCAACATGGATGCCACCACCTTCATCGTCGCCACCGACAACGGCATGCTACACAAGCTGCGCACGCAGAACCCCGGCAAGCTGTTCATCGAAGCGCCCACTGCGGGCAACAGCGCCACCTGCAAGAGCTGCGCGCACTGCCCCTGGATGGCCATGAACGGCCTGGCCGGACTGGCCCAGGTGCTGGAACTGGGCACCAACGAGGTCCACATCGACCCCGCCCTGGGCCTGCGCGCCCGCCTGCCCATCGACCGCATGCTGGCCTTCACGGCGGCCCTGAAAAGCGGCCAACCCACCACCGGGCTGGTGCCCCACATCGGCGCGGCCTGATGGGAAACACCACCGCGCTGATCGACTTTGCCGACCCGCACGGTGGGGAGCGGGTGCGCCATGCGTTTGGCACGCCGCTGCAGACGCTGGTGGCGCACACGCTGGCGCAAGTAAAGCCGCTGCTGGATGCCGTGCAGGCCGCATCGGCACGGGGCCAGTGGTGCGTGGGCTATGTGCGCTATGAGGCTGCGCCCGCATTCGATGCCGCTTTGCAGGTCCATGCTGCCGACGGCCCTCTCGCCTGGTTCGCGGTGTTTGGCGCGCCCTTGCCCTGGCCGGAGCCCCCCACCGCCAGCGCGCAGATCGATTGGCACAGCTTCATCCCCAGGCCCGAGTTTGAGGCGGCGATGGACGCGCTGCACCAGGCCATCCGTGCGGGCGAGCTGTACCAGGTCAACCTCACGGCGCAGATGGCGGGCACCTTCACCGGCGACCCGCAGGCCCTGTTCGCCGCGCTGCAGCGCGCCCAGCCAGGGGGCTACGCGGCGCTGCTGGACACGGGTGATGCGCAAATATTGTCTGTCTCGCCCGAGCTGTTTTTTGATTGGCGGGATGGCCGCATCCTGGCCCGCCCCATGAAAGGCACGGCCCGCCGCGGTGCGGATGCGCAAGAAGATGCGGCCCTGGCCGAGTCGCTGCGCACGTCGCCCAAGGAGCGGGCCGAGAACGTGATGGTGGTCGATCTGCTGCGCAACGACATCTCACGCATCGCCGAACCCTTCAGCGTGCAGGTGCCGCGCCTGTTCCACACCGAGGCGCTGCCCACCGTGTGGCAGATGACCTCTGACGTCACCGCGCGCACCCGCCCCGGCTGCACGCTGGCCGAGGTGTTTGCGGCGCTGTTCCCCTGCGGCTCGGTCACTGGCGCACCCAAGGTGCAGGCGATGCGCATGGTCAAGGCGCTGGAGCCCACCGCGCGCGGTGTGTACTGCGGGGCCATCGGCGTGGTGCAGCCCGGTGGGGCCACTACCTTCAACGTACCCATCCGCACCGTCACCTTGCACGGTGCACAGGCCCGCTGCGGCATCGGTAGCGGCATCACCTCCGATGCCCAGGCCGAAGGCGAATGGCAGGAATGGGCCGCCAAGCAGGCCTTTGTGCAGCGCGCCAGCGCCCCGTTTGCGTTGCTGGAAACCCTGGCCCTGGTGGACGGCCAGTTGCGCGACAGCGAAGCGCACCTGGCCCGCATGCAGGCCGCAGCCGCACATTTCGGCACGCCGTGGAATGCGGACCAGGTACACCAGGCACTGCAAGCCATCGCCCGCCCCCAGGGCGCATGGCGCGTGCGCTTGCTGCTGGACGCCCAGGGCCGGGCCACCGCCGAGGCCTACCCGCTGGAAGCCAGCCCGGCGCGGGTGCGCCTGCAACTGGCCGACCGCCCGCTGGCCGAGGCGCACAGCGAATTCGTCCGCTTCAAAACCACCCGCCGCGCCCACTACGATGCGTTCTCCCCCACCCAGCCCGGCGTGTTCGACACCCTGCTGTGGAACGCGGCCGGTGAAATCACCGAATGCACGCGCGGCAACATCGCCCTGCAGCTGGACGGCCGCTGGGTCACCCCGCCGCTGGCCTGCGGGCTGCTGGGCGGCATTGGACGTGCCAACGCCCTGCAAGCAGGGCGTGTGGTGGAAGCAGTGGTGCGGGTGGCCGACTTGCCGCGGGTGCAGGCCCTGGCTTTCGTCAACAGCCTGCGCGGCTGGCTGGCGGCAGAGCTGAACTAAAACTATCGTTTTGATAGCTGCCTACGCTTATGGCATAAGCACAGGCAGCGTATTTCTTATAAATTATCCGGCACCAGCACGGTGGCTTCTGCCGTGGCCGCCAGCTCCGGGTAGTCGCGGCTGAAGTGCAGGCCCCGGCTTTCCTGGCGGGCGCGGGCGCTGCGCACGATCAGGTCGGCCACCTGGACCAGGTTGCGCAGCTCCAGCAGGTCGCGGGTGACGTGGTGGCGGGCATAGAACTCGTCGATTTCGCTTTGCAGCAGGGCAATGCGGTGGGCGGCGCGGTCCAGCCGTTTGTTGGTGCGTACGATGCCCACGTAGTCCCACATGAAGCGGCGCAGCTCGTCCCAGTTGTGCGAGATGACCACCAGCTCGTCGCTGTCGATCACCTGGCTGTCGTCCCAGGCGGGGAGCTGGGGCGCCGGGGCGCCGTCCACCGTGCCCATGGCCTTGGCGGCGGCGCGGGCAAACACCATGCATTCCAGCAGCGAGTTGCTGGCCAGCCGGTTGGCGCCGTGCAGGCCAGTGCAGGCGGCTTCGCCCAGGGCGTACAGGCCGGGCACGTCGGTGCGGCCCTCCAGGTCGGTCAGCACGCCGCCGCAGGTGTAGTGGGCCGCGGGCACCACGGGGATGGGCTGGCGGGCGATGTCGATGCCCAGCTCGAGGCAGCGGGCGTAGATGTTGGGGAAGTGCTCCAGCAAAAAGGCTTTGGGCTGGTGCGAGATGTCGAGGTAGACGCAGTCGAAGCCGCCTTTTTTCATCTCGAAGTCGATGGCGCGGGCCACCACATCGCGCGGGGCCAGTTCGGCGCGTTCGTCGTGCTCGGGCATGAAGCGGCTGCCGTCGGGGCGCAGCAGGCGGCCGCCTTCGCCGCGCACGGCCTCGGAGATCAAAAACGACTTGGCGTGCGGGTGGTACAGGCAGGTGGGGTGGAACTGGATGAATTCCATGTTCGCTGCCCGGCAGCCTGCGCGCCAGGCAGCGGCAATGCCGTCGCCGGTGGCGGTGTCGGGGTTGGTGGTGTAGAGGTAGACCTTGCCCGCACCGCCGGTGGCCAGGATGGTGTTGGGGGCGCTGAAGGTGAGCACCTGGTCGGTATCCGCATCCAGTGCATACAGGCCCACGCAGCCCCGCTGGGGCAGGCCAATCTTGCTGCCGATGATCAGGTCGACCAGGGTGTGGTTTTCAAACAGCGTGATCTGCGGGTGGCTGCGCACCTGGGCCATCATGGTGGCCTGCACGGCAGCCCCGGTGGCGTCGGTGGCGTGGACGATGCGGCGGTGGCTGTGGCCGCCTTCGCGGGTCAGGTGCAGCGCGCCGTCTTCCTGCGAGAACGGCACGCCCAGGGACTGCAGCCAGGCGATGCATTCGGGCGCGTGCTCGACCACGAAGCGGGTGGCCTCCACATCGCACAGGCCACCGCCCGCGACCAGGGTGTCGTCCACATGCGAGGCGAAGCTGTCGCCTTCACCCAGCACGGCGGCAATGCCGCCCTGGGCCCATGCGCTGGCACCGTCGGCCATGCCGCGTTTGGTGAGCACGGCGACGCGGTGGGTGGGGGCCAGCAGCAGTGCGGCGCTGAGGCCTGCCAGGCCACTGCCCACGATCAACACATCGAAATTCAGGCTATGGGAGCCGGCATGCAAGGGGGCACGGGGAGCAGCGGAAGCGGACAATTTAGATCTCGATTTTGGAACCCAGCTCTACTACCGCGTTGTTGGGTAGTCGCAAAAAGTCGGCTGCGGCGCTGGCATTGTGGTGCATTTGCGCAAACAGCTTTTCGCGCCAGGGGGCCATGCCACCACCCAGAGTGGGGATGACGGTGTCGCGTGACAGGAAATAGCTGGTGGTCATGACCTCCAGCTCGCAGCCCCGGCCGCGTATGTGCTGCAGCGCCTTGGGGATGTCCGGGGTGTTCTTGAAGCCGTAGTGGATGATGACCTGCCAGCATTTGTGGCCCAGGGCTTCGACTTCGATGCGCTTACCCATGCCGATCCAGGGGATGGGATGGTTGTGGACGGTGACAAACAGGTTGTGCTCGTGCAGCACTTTGTTGTGCTTGAGGTTGTGCAGCAGGGCGTTGGGCACGGTGGCGGCTTCGGCGGTCAAGAACACGGCTGTGCCTTCCACGCGCACCGGTGGGCTGATGAAGACCGAGTCCAGAAACTCCTTCAGGTCCATGGCGCTTTCACGCTGCTTGTCGGCCAGCAGGCGGCGGCCATCCTTCCAGGTGGACATCACCACATACAAAATCAGCGCCATCGCCAGGGGGAACCAGCCGCCCTGCAGGATCTTGAGCGAGTTGGAGGCCAAAAACACGGTGTCGACCAGCAAAAAGAACCCCGTGGCCGCAATGCACAGCGGCAGCGAGTAGCCCCAGCCGTAGCGCACCACGTAGAAGGTCAGCACCGTGGTGATGACCATCAACAGGCTGACGGAGATACCGTAAGCGGCGGCCAGTGCGTCCGACGAGCCGAACATCAGCACGGCCGCGATCACCCCGGCCAGTAGCAGCCAGTTGACGGCGGGCACGTAGATCTGCCCGGTGTCGCGCACGGAGGTGTGCAGGATGGTCAGCCGCGGCAGGTAGCCCATCTGGATGGTTTGCTTGGTGGCCGAGAAGGCACCCGAAATCAGCGCCTGCGATGCGATCACGGTGGCGGCGGTGGCCAGCACCACGGTGGGAATCAGCGCCCAGTCGGGAAACATCAAGAAGAACGGGTTTTCCACCGCCGTCGGGTCCAGCAGCACCAGGGCACCCTGGCCAAAATAGTTCAGCACCAGCGCGGGCATGACCACGGCAAACCAGGCCAGGCGGATGGGATTTTTGCCAAAGTGGCCCATGTCGGCATACAGCGCCTCGGCCCCGGTCAGGCACAGGAACACCGCGCCCAGGGTGATGAAGGCAATGTGCAGGTTGGCAAAGGCGAATTGCAGGGCGTACACCGGCGACAGCGCCCACAGCACCACCGGGTTGCGCACGATCTGGTGGATGCCCGCAATGGCCAGCACTGCAAACCACAGCAGGGTGATGGGGCCAAAGAACTTGCCGATATCGCCCGTGCCGCGGCGCTGCACCATGAACAGCAGCACCAGCACCACCAGCGCGATGGGTTTCACATACGGCGCCGCACCGGGGGTGATGATTTCCATACCTTCCACCGCCGACAGCACCGAGATGGCGGGGGTGATGACCCCATCGCCAAAAAACAGCGCCAGGCCAAAGATACCGAGCATCAGCAGGCCGCGACGCAGGCGGGGGCTGTCCTTGACCGATTCGGCCGCCAGCGCCAGCAAAGCCATCAGGCCGCCCTCGCCCTCGTTGTCGGCACGCATGATGAGCACCACGTATTTGAGCGACACCACCACCATCAGCGCCCAGAAGAAGAGCGACAACACGCCGATGACATTGGCCTCCGTGGCCAGGACGTGGCCGTGGGCGAAGACTTCTTTGAAGGCGTAAAGGGCAGAGGTGCCAATATCGCCGTACACCACACCTAGCGCACCCAGGGTGAGCGCGGGCAGCGAAGATTTTGAACTTTGCACAAACGAGGCCCCGTCTGAATGACCCCAGAGGGGTCGGCGGGGTTCCATGAACTTTGGGAAGCGTATTTTGCGCTCCATAACCCCGCGTGCAAGCGGAGTGGAGTGCCTAGAACCGATTTATGTTGCGGTGCAGCAACTTATTCAATTTGTGTTAGTTAATCATAGATTTCGGCGTCGGGATCGGTCGCTTCCAGCTCATAACTGGCCGCCGCCATGGCCAGCCGCCCCACCACGCCGTACATGTAGAAACGGTTTGGCGCACTGGCTCCGGGGCGCACCCCCACCTGCGGCAGGTGCGCGTTTTCGGCAAAAGCCAGCGGCACGTAGCTGGAGCCTGGGGCGTTAAGGCTCTCGTCCACCCCGCGCTCGGCGTGGATGCGGTAGAAGCCGCCCACCACGTAGCGGTCCATCATGTAGACCACCGGCTCGGCCACGGCGTCGTTGATGCGCTCGTTGGTCAGCACGCCTTCCTGGATGATGGCGTCGACCACCTGGGGGGCACCCTTGCCCGTGGTGGTTTTGGCCCGGTGGTGCAGCACCGCCAGGTCTTTCACGTCGCGCACCGTCATGATGCCCATGCCGGGTGCGCCGCTGTCGGACTTGACGATCACAAACGGCTTTTCGTTGATGCCGTATTCCTTGTACTTGCGGCGGATCTTGCCCAGCAGCGCGTCCACATTGGTGGTCAGGCATTCCAGGCCCTGGCCCTGGGCCATGTCCACCGCGCCGCACTGGTTGAACATCGGGTTGATCAGCCAGGGGTCGATGCCCAGCAGCTTGCCCAGGCGCTTGGCCAGCTCTTCGTAGCTGCGGAAATGCTTGCTTTTGCGGCGCACCGAGCCGCCCGCGTGCAGCGGCGGCAACAGGTACTGCTCGTGCAGCTCTTCCAGAATGCCGGGCGGGCCCGCCATCAGGCTGTTGTTGAGCAAGATGGTGCAGGGGTCGAAATCTTTCAGCCCCAGGCGGCGCTTGGTGCGGATCACCGGCTCCAGCGTCACCTGTTCGCCGTTGGGCAGGTTGATGACCGTGGTTTCCTTGATGTCGGGGTTGATCGAGCCGACCCGCACGTTCAGCCCGGCCATGTGGAAGATGCGCTGCAACTGCGCCACATTGGACAGGTAAAAGGTGCTGCGGGTGTCGTTCTCGGGGATCAGCAGCAGGTTTTTGGCCTCGGGGCAGATCTTCTCGATGGCAGCCATGGCCGACTGCACGGCCAGCGGCAGCATTTGCGGGGTCAGGTTGTTCCAGCCGTGGGGGGCCAGGCTGGTGTCCACCGGGGCCAGCTTGAAACCGGCGTTGCGGATGTCCACTGCACTGTAGAACGGCGGCGTGTGCTCCATCCACTCCAGCCGGAACCAGCGTTCGATGGCGGGCATGGAGTCGAGGATGCGCTGTTCCAGTTCGTTGATGGGGCCAGTGAGCGCAGTAATGAGATGGGGAACCATGGAGGCCCTCTAGAAACGTAATGAGTTACGGGATGTAAGGGCAATCAGCCCAAACTCAAGAGCGACCGGATCAAATACGCACTTCGCCCTGGCCCAGCACCACGTATTTCAGCGATGTCAGCCCGGCAAGACCCACCGGGCCCCGGGCGTGGAACTTGTCGGTGCTGATGCCGATTTCTGCGCCCAGGCCGTACTCGAAGCCATCGGCAAACCGGGTGCTGGTGTTGACCATCACGCTGGCCGAGTCCACGTCGCGCAGAAACGCTTGCGCGTGCATGTGGTCGCGGGTGAGGATGGCATCAGTATGGTGGCTGCTGTATTTGTTGATGTGGGCAATCGCCTCGTCCACCCCCTCCACCACCTTGATGCTGATGATCGGGGCCAGGTACTCCTCGTACCAGTCGTGCTCGGTGGCGGGCACAATTTTCGCTACATCTTTAATAGCTTCTTGCGCCGACAGAATATGGGCCGCAGCCGGATCGCACCGCATTTCCACGCCCTTGGCGGCGTAGATGGCGCCGATCAACGGCAAAAACTCTGCCGCCACCGCGCGGGCCACCAACAGGCCCTCGGTGGCGTTGCAGGGGCTGTATTTGCTGGTCTTGGCGTTGTCGGCCACCTGCACGGCCATGGCGATGTCGCAGGGGTCGTCCACGTAGACGTGGCAGTTGCCGTCCAGGTGCTTGATCACCGGCACCTTGGCATCGCGGCTGATGCGCTCGATCAGGCCCTTGCCGCCGCGCGGAATGATCACATCCACATACTGCGGCATGGCGATGAGCTGGCCCACCACCTCACGGTCGGTGGTTTGCACCAGTTGCACCGCATCGGCAGGCAGGCCGCTCTCGGTCAGGGCCTGTTGCACCAGCAGTGCCAGCGCCTTGTTGGAGTCGATCGCCTCGGAGCCGCCGCGCAGGATGCAGGCATTGCCGCTCTTGATCGACAGGCTGGCGGCCTCGATGGTCACGTTGGGGCGGCTCTCGAAAATCATGCCGAACACGCCAATCGGCACGCGCATCTGGCCCACACGGATGCCGCTGGGCTGCTGCTGCAGGCCGATGATCTCGCCAATGCTGTCGGCCATGGCGGCCAGCTGCTCGCAGCCCTGGGCGCAGGTTTCCAGCGTTTGCGGGCTGAGCTTGAGGCGGTCCACCAGGGGCGCGGCCAGCCCGGCGGCGCGGGCGCGGTCCAGGTCTTTGGCGTTCTCGGTTTGCAGCGCAGCCGTGTTCTCGCGCAGCAAACGGGCCAGGCTGCGCAGCGCTCTATTTTTTGTAGCTGCTGTCGCCCGTGCCATCAGCGCAGAGGCCGCTTTTGCTTGCAAACCTAAAGCGTGGGTGTATTCGGCGATGTTCGAGGCGTTCATAAGCGGTATTTTGTCACGGCCTACGCGCCCGCCGGGCATCAAGAATGTTCTACCGCCCCGCCGGCACCGCACAGGCCGCGCACAGCATGCCCGCCAGCCGGTGCAGGGCCTGCCAGGGGTCGGCGGGCCAGTCGGGCTGCTTCAAACCCTTGACGATGCCGTCGACCAAGTGGGCCGACTGCAGCAGCTGGGCGATCAGCGGGCTGGGCATGCGCGGCAGCACGCGTTCGAACAGGCGCTCCTTGGCCCCCCAAACGCGGTTTTCGCGCAGGGCCATGGGCAGCGGTTTACCCGCATCCATGGCGGTTTTGACGCGTTGCAGGGCGCGAATGTCTTCGGCCAGGGCCCAGTGCACCAGCACCTCGGCCTCGCCCTCGGCCTGCAGGCCGTCGAGCATGCGCTGCACCCGCAGGCGCTGGCCGCCCAGCACCGCCTCAGACAGCTTGAACACGTCGTAGCGGGCCACGTTCAGCACGGCGGATTCCACCTGCGCCCATGCCAGCTCACCCGCCGGGTACAGCAGAGCCAGCTTTTGGATTTCTTGGTGCGCGGCCAGCAGGTTGCCTTCGACCAGGTCGGCAAAAAACTGCAGGGTTTGCTGGCCCTCCACCCCGGCCTGCACCCGCTGGCCCTGGGCTTGCAGGCGCTGGGCGATCCACTGCGGCAGCGCGCCGCGCTCCACCGGCTCGACCTGGATGGTCACGCCAAACCTCTCCAGCGCCACAAACCAGGCGGCGGATTTAGCCACTTTGTCGAGCCGGGGCAGGACCACCAGGGTCAGGGTGTCGGTATTGCCCTCGGCCTGCTGGGCCAGGTGCTGCAAGGCGGTGCTGCCATCTTTGCCGGGCTTGCCGGACGGCACGCGCACTTCCAGGATTTGCTTGTCGGCAAACAGGCTGAGCGAGCCGCCCGCCGCCAGCACCTCGCTCCAGTCGAAATGCGCCCCCGCCACCACGTGCACCGTGCGCTCGGTAAAGCCTTGGGCGCGGGCCGTGGCGCGGATGGCATCCAGCGCCTCCTGCACCAGCAGCGGCTCGTCGCCATGCAGGGTGTAGAGCGAGCGCAGGCCTTTGGAGAGCTGCGCGGCGAGCTGGCCGGGGGCGAGTTGCATTTACAGTTCTTGTACCGACGCGATGCGCCGCATGATCTGCTGCACGATGTCAGTCTGCATGTTGCGGTACAGCAGCTGTTCTTCGGCCTCTTTGGACAGGGCCTGGGTCTCGGTGTAGCTGATGTCGCGCTGCTGCAATAGCTCCACATCGGGAATCAACTCTTTGCCCTGCGGCGTGCGCAGGCGGAACTTGACGCGCACGCGCAGCTGGAATTCACGCACCTGGCCCGCCGAGGTGAGCGAGGCCACGCTTTTCTCGCGCTGGTCGGACAGAATTTCCAGCACCACTTCGACGCTGTCCAGGCGTTTGGGCTCGGTCACCACCTCCAGCTTGCCGCCGGCCGCCAGGTTGCGCTTGAGCTCGTTGCCCAGCGCCGAAGCTTCGGCCACACGCACGAAGATGGTGGTAAACGGGTAGTTGGGGGCCTGGCGCAGGGCAAAACCGCAGGCGCTCAGGCCCACCGCGGAGATGGCGGGTACGGAGAGGAGGAGCGTACGGCGCAGCATCACAGCACCAGGTTCACCAGGCGCCCGGGCACCACGATGATCTTCTTGGGCAGGGCCCCGTCCGCCACCTTGGTGAAGGCTTCGCAGGCCAGTGCTGCGGCTTCGATCTCGGCCTTGCTGGCGGTGGCAGGTACGTGGATGGAGCCGCGCAATTTGCCGTTGACCTGCAGCATCAGCTCGATTTCGTCCTGCACCAGGGCCAGCGGGTCCACCACCGGCCAGGGCGCATCCAGCAGGTCGCCAAAGCGGTCGGCGTAGCCCAGCTCGGTCCACAGCGCGTGGGTGATGTGCGGCGTGGCCGGGTACAGGCAGCGCAGCAGGATGCCGAAGCTCTCGATCAGCGCCACCTGGGCGCCCGCGGTGTCCAGCGCCTTGAAGTCTTCCAGCGCATTCAGCAGCTTCATGCCGCCGGAGACCACGGTGTTGTACTGCATGCGCTGGTAGTCGTAGTCCACCTGCTTGAGCACGGTGTGGACCTCAAAACGCAAGGCCTTGGCCTCTTTGCCAAATTCAACATCTTTTAGGCTGCTGGCGCTGATGGCACTAGCGTGGGCAGCTGCAAAATCTGTAGCAGCCAGCTTGACGCCGAAGTTCCATACCCGGCGCAGGAAGCGGTAGCTGCCCTCGACCGACGCGTCGTTCCACTCCAGCGTGGCTTCGGGCGGCGCGGTGAACATGGTGTACAGGCGGGCGGTGTCGGCACCGTATTTTTCGATCAGATCCTGCGGATCGACACCGTTGCTCTTGCTCTTGCTCATGGTGGTGAGCTCGTAGTGCAGCACCGTGCCGTCAGCCTTGAGCGTGCCGCCCACGATCTGGTCGCGCTCGTTGCGGGCCACGTCGACTTCGCTTTCCCAGTGGTATTGCACGCCGCCGCCTGCGGGCTTGTGCGAGAACGCGCCGTTGAGCACCATGCCCTGGGTCAGCAGCTTGCTGAAGGGCTCGTCACATTGGACCAGGTCCAGGTCGCGCATCACCTTGGTCCAGAAGCGGGCGTACAGCAGGTGCAGGATGGCGTGCTCGATGCCGCCGATGTACTGGTCCATGGGCATCCAGTAGTCGGCGCCCTCGCCCACCATGCCGTCTGTCTTGTGCGGGTCGCAGTAGCGCATGAAGTACCAGCTGGAATCGACAAAGGTGTCCATGGTGTCGGTTTCGCGCCGGGCGGGCTTGCCGCAGACCGGGCACACCACCCCGGCGTGGAAGCCTTCGTGCTTGTGCAGCGGGTTGCCCGAGCCGTCGGGGATGCAGTCTTGCGGCAGCACCACGGGCAAATCCTTCTCGGGCACCGGCACCGCGCCGTGTTCTTCGCAGTGGATGATGGGAATCGGTGTGCCCCAGTAGCGCTGGCGGCTCACACCCCAGTCGCGCAGGCGCCAGGTGGTCTTTTTCTCGCCCAGGCCCTTGATTTGCAGTGCGTGGGCCACGGCGTTTACCGCGTCCTGGAAGCCCAGGCCGCTGAAGCTGTCGGAGTTGATGGTCACACCGCGCTGCTTGTCACCGTACCAGTCGTTCCAGTGGTGGTAGTCGTAGTGCAGGTGGTCTACATGCACCACCTGGACGATGGGCAGGTCGTATTTCAGGGCGAAAGCGAAGTCGCGTTCGTCGTGGGCCGGTACGCCCATCACTGCGCCGTCGCCGTAGCCCATCAGCACGTAGTTGCCGACCCACACGTCGATCAGGTGGCCGTTCAGCGGGTGGATGACCTGCAGGCCGGTGGGCATGCCTTCTTTTTCGCGCACCGCCAGCTCGGCCTCGGTGGTGCCACCCTGCTTGCAGGCTTCGATGAAGGCGGCCAGCTTGGGGTTGGTCTGGGCGGCGTGCGTGGCCAGCGGGTGCTCGGGGGCCACGGCGCAGAAGGTCACGCCCATGATGGTGTCGGCACGGGTGGTGAAGACGTACATCTTGCCGCCGTCGATCAGGTGGCCGGTACGGTCCTTGATGGTGTGCGGAAAGGCAAAGCGCACGCCCTCGCTCTTGCCGATCCAGTTTTCCTGCATCAGCTTGACGCGCTCGGGCCAGCCGGGCAAGGCGTCCTTGACCTGGCCCAGCAGCTCTTCGGCGTAGTCGGTGATCTTCAGGTAGTAGCCGGGGATCTCACGTTTCTCGACCACCGCACCGGTGCGCCAGCCCTTGCCGTCGATCACCTGCTCGTTGGCCAGCACGGTCATGTCCACCGGGTCCCAGTTGACCACCTGGGTCTTGCGGTAGGCAATCCCCTTGTCCAGCATTTTCAGAAACAGCCACTGGTTCCACTTGTAGTACTCGGGCGTGCAGGTGGCGACCTCGCGGCTCCAGTCGATGGCCAGGCCCATGGCCTGCATCTGCTGCTTCATGTAGGCGATGTTGTCAAAGGTCCATTGCGCGGGCGGCACGCCGTTTTTTAAAGCGGCGTTTTCGGCGGGCAGGCCAAACGCGTCCCAGCCCATGGGCATGAGCACGTTGTAGCCCTGCATGCGCAGCTGGCGCGCCAGCATGTCGTTGATGGTGTAGTTGCGCACGTGGCCCATGTGCAGCTTGCCACTGGGGTAGGGCAGCATGGAGCAAGCGTAGAACTTCTTCTTCGACCGGTCTTCGGTGACGCGGTAGGCATCGGCGGCGGTCCAATGGGTTTGGGCGGCGGCTTCGATTTCGAGATGGTTGTATTTTTCGAGCATGGCGGACGGGGAAAGCAAAGAGACAGGGCGGCGCAGGGGCCGCAACGGACCGATTTTAGGGGGTGGATGTCACTGCGGTGTGGGCGGCTGGGCCACAAAGCCGATCTTGTTCAGACCGGCCTTTTGCGCCACGCCCATCACCTCGACCACGCGGCCATAGGGCACGGTGGTGTCGGCGCGCAATTGCACCTCGGTGCCGGGGTTCTGGTCGGCGGCCACGGCGAGCTGGACGGCCAATTCGGCCACCGTCACCGGCTGGTTGTCCAGAAAGATGTGCCCGGACTTGTCCACGACCAGGGTGACGAATTGGGGGGCGCTTTGGGATTGGGCGGCATCGGTCTTGGGCAGGTCCAGCGGGATGGAGCTCGACAGCAGCGGCGCGGTCAGGATGAAGATCACCACCAGCACCAGCATCACATCGACCAGCGGCGTCATGTTGATGTCGCTCATGGGCTGAGGGCCCTTGGTGCGTTCGAGGCGGCCGAAAGCCATAGGTCAGCGTGCCCCCACGCTTGTCACTTCGTGTACTACGCTGCCCCCCGAGGGGGCGTTCACGCCTTGGGGCGGCCCGGCGGCGTTCAAAACCGTATGTCCAGCTAGCAACTCGCGCAGGTCGCGGGCAAAGCCTTCCAGGTCAGCTTCGATGCTGCCGATCAGGCGGCCATAGACGTTGTAGGCCAGCACGGCGGGGATGGCCACAGCCAGGCCGGCGGCGGTCATCACCAGCGACTCGCCCACCGGGCCGGCCACTTTGTCGATGCTCATCTGGCCCGCCACCGCAATTGCGCCCAGCGCGTGGTAGATGCCCCAGACGGTACCGAGCAAACCCACAAACGGTGCGGTGGAGCCCACCGTGGCCAGCAGAACCTGGCCAAACTGCAGTTTGTGCAGCACGGCGTGCAAGGCGTTGCGCAGCACTCGGGTGAGCTGCTGGGAGCGGTCGCCCGCGGCGGCCAAGGTGCCGGTTGCTTCTATTTTGGTAGCTAAAACCAGAGGCAGGACAAGCGCAAGAGGGTCAAAAGATGCCAAGCGTTGCTGTGCCTCGGCCACCGTGGGGGCCTGCCAGAAAGCGGCTACGCTGCGGGCCACGTCGGTGCGGGCGCGGCGCAGCATCCAGCCTTTCCAGACAATCACCGCCCAGCTGCCCACCGACATGGCCAGCAGCACCAGCGCCACCACCCGGCTGACGACATCGCCCTGGGCCAGTAGCAGCAGCGCGTCCATGGGTTTACTTCAGGCCCAGTACGTCGAACATGTCGAACAGGCCGGTACGCTTGGTGGCCAGAAAGCGCACGGCGCGCAGGCTGCCCTGGGCGTAGGTGGCGCGGCTGGACGACTTGTGGCTGATCTCGATGCGCTCACCGGTGCCCGCGAACAGCACGGTGTGGTCGCCCACGATATCGCCACCGCGGATGGTGGCAAAGCCAATGCTGGACGGGTCGCGTTCGCCGGTGATGCCGTAGCGCTCATAGACGGCGCATTCCTTCAGGTCGCGGCCCATAGCTTCGGCGATCACTTCGCCCATTTTCAGCGCGGTGCCCGAGGGTGCGTCGATCTTGTGGCGGTGGTGGGCTTCGACGATTTCGATGTCATAGCCGGTGGACATGGCCTTGGCGGCCATTTCCAGCAGCTTGAGGGTGACGTTCACGCCCACGCTCATATTGGGGGCCATCATGATGGCGATGTGCTGGGCGATCTCGGCGATCTCGGTCTTCTGGTCGTCGCTGAAGCCGGTCGTGCCGACCACGGCGTTTACGCCCAGGCTGCGGCACATGCGCAGGTGCGCCAGCGTGCCTTCGGGGCGGGTGAAGTCGATCAGCACGCGGGCACCTTTCAGGCCCTCGTGCAGGTCGGCAGTCACGGCGACTCCGCTGCTGTGGCCTAAAAAGGCGGCAGCATCGGCACCAATCTGGGGGCTGCTGGCGATGTCCAGCGCACCGGCCAGCACGCAGTCGTCGGCATCGCGGATAGCTTCGATCAGCATGTGGCCCATACGGCCCGATGCACCGGCCACCGCAATGGCGTGCGGCAAGGGCGTGGCTGCGCCCAGAGGAGAGGATGTGTCTGTCATGGCCGGGACCTAAGGTGCAGAGGGGGTTTCAAGCGGAGGGTAGGCAGCGGCCGGTACCGCAGCCGCAGCGGCGGCCGTGGCAGCGGGTGCCGCCGGGACCGCGAACGACTTCAGGCGGTCTTCGCTGGCTTCCAGCAGGGGCACAGATTTGACGGGATGCGACTTGGCCAGCAGGCCGACGAATTCGCTCTCGCTGGGCATGGCGTCGCCTTCGACGCGGTCCATCACGTCACCCTTGAAGAACACGGTGAACTTGCGCGCCTGCGGCTCGGTGCCCTGGCGGCGCATGGTGAATACGTAGTCCCAGCGGTCGGCGTGGAACACGTCTTGCAGCAGCGAAGTGCCCAGGATGTCCTTCACCTGCTCGCGGGCCATGCCGGGCTTGAGGGCTTCGACCTGCTCTTTGGAGACGAAGTTGCCTTGCACCACTTCCATCTTGTACGGGGCCAGCGAACCGACGAATTGCCGGGTGCTGTTGTCGATACTGCTGCAGGCCCCAAGGGCCGCGCACGCCACAAGGGCCAGGGCGGTTACGGAGCCGCGCAAGGAGGGTTCAAACATAGGGTGAGACTCAGGCGATATGATCCGTCGATTGTACTGGGAGCCTTTGAACGTACCTACGTTCTTGCGCCGCCCCCCGACTCCTGAAAGACCAGCCACCATGGCCAATATCGACGAACTCAAGAACACCGGCCTGAAAGCCACCCTGCCCCGCCTGAAGATTCTGGAGATTTTCCAAACGGGTGAGTTGCGCCACATGACGGCAGAAGACGTGTTCCGGGTGCTGCTGCTGGAGCACTCCGACATCGGCCTGGCCACGGTGTACCGGGTGCTGACGCAATTCGAGCAAGCCGGCATCTTGTCGCGCAGCCATTTCGAGTCGGGCAAGTCGGTCTACGAACTCAACGAAGGCCGCCACCACGACCACTTTGTCTGCACGTCCTGCGGCAAGGTGGAAGAGTTTTTTGATGCAGAGATCGAGCAGCGCCAGCAGATCGTGGCCAAGGCCATGGGCTGGACAGTGCAGGACCACGCGATGTCTTTGTACGGCCTGTGCGCCGACTGCTCGGCTAAATAACGCCCCCGCAACACGCTATCCATTAGATAGCTGCCACCGCATATGGAATAAGCGCCAACAGCCTAAAGAGCCAAAACCCAAGGTAGATACATCCCTTCCAAGGATACCGTGGAACCGGCTCCGCCGGGCCACTGGTATCGCCCCCTGCAAGGGGGTTGGCGAAAGATGCGAAGCACTGCAGCCTGGGGGTGCGCCCTATTCAGCGGCTTCCATGGCCTTGCGGTGGCGCTCGACGAATTCCTGGTAGGTGTCGATGCCGCGCAACTGCAAAATCGTGTTGCGCACCGCGGCTTCGACCAGCACGGCGATGTTGCGGCCCGCCACCACCTGGATGATGACCTTGCGCACCGCCACGCCCAGCACGTCCTGGGTCAGCGGCTCGTAGGGCAGGCGCTCGTACTCGCGCTCCATGGTTTCCTTGCGCACCAGGTGCACGATCAGCTTGAGGCGCATCTTGCGGCGCACGGCGGTTTCGCCAAAGATGCCGCGGATGTCCAGCAGGCCGATGCCGCGCACTTCCAGCAGGTTTTGCAGCAGCTCGGGGCAGCGGCCTTCGATAGTGGTCTGGTTGATGCGGTACAGGTCCACCGCGTCGTCGGCCACCAGGCCGTTGCCGCGCGAGATCAGCTCCAGGCCCAGCTCGCTTTTGCCCAGGCCGGATTCGCCGGTGATCATCACGCCCAGCCCCAGAATGTCCATGAACACACCATGCATCGAAGTGCGGTCGGCAAAATGCTTGGACAGGTAGGCGCGCAGCACATCGATCACGAAGGCCGACGAATCCTGTGTGGCAAACATCGGGATCTGCGCCCGCTCGCACATCGACAGCAGCGCGTCGGGGGCGACCTGGCCGTCGGCCATGATCAGCACCGGTGGCTCCAGCGTGACGATGCGGGCAATGCGCCGGGCGCAATCTTCCGCCGAGGCGCTGGTCAGGTAGGCGATTTCGCGCTCGCCCATGATCTGCACGCGGTAGGGGTGGATGTAGTTGAGGTAGCCGACCAGATCGGCCCCGGAGCGCGCAGCCCGTACCGCGACTTCGTCAAAGCGCCGTTCGGAAGCACCCAGGCCCGCGACCCACTCCCAGCGCAGCAGGGAGCGGAAGGCCTCGAACAGAACGTCGGCACTGACGACGGTGGGTTTCAAAGCAGTCTAGGCTCTGAAAAATCAGGCGGGTTGGGCCGACTGCCAGCCGCAGATCAGGCCGTGCAAGGCCTCGGCATCGGCCGCATTTTTTATTTTCTCGCGCAGTGGCGCGTCGCTCAGCAGTTCGGCGATTTCGGACAGGATTTCCAGATGCTTCTGGGTCGCCGCCTCGGGCACCAGCAAAAATATCAGCAGGCCTACGGGCTGCTCGTCCGGTGCATCGAACCCGATCGGCTGGGCCAGCTGCACCACCGCAGCCATGGGCGCCTTCAGTCCCTTGATGCGGCCGTGCGGAATTGCCACCCCGTGCCCCAGGCCGGTGGAGCCCAGGCGTTCGCGGGCGAACAGGCTGTCGGTGATCAGGGCCCGGCTCAGACCATGCAGGTTTTCAAACAGCAAACCGGCTTCTTCAAAAGCACGTTTTTTGCTGGACGCATCGACGCTCACGAGCACTTGAGCGGAGGGCAGAATGGAGGCGAGGCGGTTCATAGAGAGGCGAATTATGCACGTGCGCTTGGCTGTCGGCATGCCCCAACAAAAAAGCCGCCTCGTGGTGCAGGCGGCTTTGGCATTGGGCGCTATAGCGCAGGGGGGTTACATCAGCCGCTTGGGAGCTTCGTGGTGGTGGTCTTGCACCCGGTCTTTGTGGCGGACCACCTGGCGGTCCAGCTTATCGACCAATTCGTCTACCGCGGCGTACAAATCTGCGTGGGAGCTTTCGGCGAACATGTCGTTACCTTTGACATGGATGTTGCATTCAGCGCGTTGTCTACCTTGCTTTTCCTTTTGCTTTTCAATCGTTAACAGCACCTTGACATCTACCAGTTGGTCGAAATGGCGGGTTATTCGGTCCAGTTTGGTCGTCACATAGGTACGCAAGGCGGGGGTCACATCCAGATGGTGTCCGCTGATCGTCAAGTTCATGTAGTTCCTCCTAGAGCAATACTTTCACCGTTGAAAGTGATTTCACTATGCGCCCGATATCCCCTGAACGCAACCCTTTCCCAGGCCGTTCGAATGGGTGTTACCCCGTGTAACCAGCGGCCCACAGCCTGAGCCCCACCTGTATAGATCGGCGGCGGCGGTGCCATAATTCAGGTCTTTGTCACGTCCGAGAAAACCCCATGGAAAGCGCCCCTAGTCGCTAGCTTTCACCTCCCTGCATTGCACGGGGGCTGAAAGCCTAGCCCCACCCCCGTCTTTGCCCATCCACCCCAGGGAGTGCCCCATGCTGAATATTTTCTCGTTGGCCAATGGCCGATTGTTTCAAGAAGAGATCGAGTCGTTGGAAGAGCTTTCGCGCTTCCAACCGATCTGGGTGGACCTGGAATCGCCCACGCTGGAAGAAAAGCGCTGGATCAAACAGTACTACGGCCTGTCCATCCCCGAAGACGCGATGGACGAAGATATTGAAGAATCGGCCCGTTTTTACGAAGAAGACAACGGCGAACTGCACATCCGCAGCGACTTTTTGGTGGCCGACGAGTCCGACCCACGCACCGTGCGCGTCGCCTTCATCCTGAACCAGCACAACACCGAGCTCAAAAGCCGGGGCGTGCTGTTCTCCATCCACGACGAAGACGTGCCGGTGTTCCGCCTGCTGCGCATGCGCGCGCGCCGGGCCCCGGGGCTGATCGAAGATGCCAAGGAAGTTTTACTCAAACTTTTCGATGCCGACGCCGAATACTCCGCCGACACGCTGGAAGACATCTACGTGGACCTGGAAAAAGTCAGCCGCCGGGTGCTGGCCGGCAACATGACCGACGCGCTGGCCGGGGAAGTGCTGGGCTCGATTGCCCGCCACGAGGATTTGAACGGCCGCATCCGCCGCAACATGATGGACACCCGCCGCGCCCTGAGCTTCATGATGCGCAGCAAGATGCTCAACGCCGAGCAGTTTGAAGAGGCCCGGCAGATCCACCGCGACATCGACTCGCTGGACTCGCACACCGCCTTTTTGTTCGACAAGATCAACTTCCTGATGGATGCCACGGTGGGTTTCATCAACATCAACCAGAACAAGATCATCAAGATCTTCTCGGTGGCCAGCGTGGCCCTGCTGCCGCCCACCCTGGTGGCCAGCATTTACGGCATGAACATGAAATTCCCCGAGCTGGAGTTTCTGGGCAGTTGGTCGTACCCGTATGTGGTGGCCATGATGACGGCCAGCGCACTGGTGCCGATGTGGTACTTCTACAAACGCGGCTGGCTGTCCTGAAGGCACACCATGCGCGACATCCTGGTACTTTTGGAAACCGGCGCCGACGGCAAGCCCACGGCGCTGGCCCAGCGGCTGCGCAGCCAGTGGCAAGTGGTGGCCTCGATGCCGCCGCGCCTGCTGGTGTTGCGGCTGCCCTCCTACAAGGTGGCGGCCATCCCGGGCGTGCAGCCATTGGCCCAAGCCGACCCGCCGCTGAACGAAGGCGAGCAGCTTTTTGCCGCCGCCTGGGCCGCGCAGGGGCATAAATCTGCCCCGCGCCCCGGCGATGGCGCGGATTGGGACGCGCCGGGCTTCATTCCCCCGGCCTGAAAACGCTGGGCTAGGGTTAGATCCCCATCGGCCACCAGCCGTGCCACCAGTCGGTGAAGGCCGGTTCCCAGGCCGCCGTGTAGATACGGCTGTCGCCGCCCACCACAAACACATCCAGCTTGTTGGGCGCACGCGATACCGCGGTGATGGCGGCACCGAGCGCGGCAGCACCTCCGTTGAGCCGCCACCAACCGTGCCAACCGTCGGTAAACGCGGGCTCCCAGGCCGCGGTGTAGGTGCCCCGGTCGGTACCGGTGACAAAAATATCCAGCTTGTTGGCCGAGCGGGACACGGCATGGATGGGCGCACCGGGCCGGCCGCGCCCACCCTGGATGTGCCACCAGCCGTGCCAGCCGTCGGTAAACGCGGGCTCCCAGGCCGCGGTCAGGGTTTCACCGCCATTGGCCACCGCAAAAATATCCAGCTTGTTGGCGCTGCGCGATACCGCATTGATCGCGCCGCCCGCCGGGAAACGCGCCGCGCCCACCCGCCACCAGCCGTGCCAGCCGTCGGCAAACGAGGGCTGCCAGGCGGCGGTATAGGCAAAGCCATCGGTGCCCACCACGAAGATGTCCAGCTGGTTCGGCCCGCGCACCGCCGCCCCCACGGGTGCACCTGGGGCCGCCATGCCCCCCTGGATGTGCCACCAGCCGTGCCATCCATCGGCGAAGCTGGGCTGCCAGGCTGCCGACATCACCCGACCCGACGTGTCGGTGGCAAAAATATCCAGATGGTCGGCACTGCGCGACACCGCGCTAACCTGGCTGCGGTGCGGCACGCTGATGTTGCCGATGCGCCACCAGCCCCGCCAGCCGGTGTCGGGCCGCCACGCGGCGGTGTAGACGTGGTTGTCCATGCCCACCACAAAGATGTCCAGCTTGTCAGTCCCCCGGCTGACCGCCGTGACCGGCGCGCCTGCTGCCGCCATGCCGCCCTGGATATGCCAGAAGCCCTGCCACCAATTGGGCATCGCCGGCTCCCAGGCGGCGGACATGACGCGCCCGTCCTGGTCGGTAAAGAAGATATCCAGCTTATTGGCCGCGCGCGATACGGCGTGCACCGGCGCGCCCTGCGGCACCCGGGTGCTGCTCAGCGCCCAGCCCAGGTGGCGGCGGGTTGAGGCGCACATGGCCCAGTCGTTGGCCTTCATCAGGCAGGCAATGCCGCCGCCGGGCGCACAGGTGGCGCAGTTGCGGTTGGGCTCGTTGTAAATGCCGTGGGTGCTGGTGCAGTTGCAATTGGCGGCGGTGTATTCGTCGGGGCACGAAAAAATGTGCCCGGTTTCGTGGGCCACCACGCGGTCGATGTTGTCCGGCCCCCAGCCGTCATTGGCGTAGTCCATCACGATGCGCGGCGCGCTGGCGTAGGCAAAGTGCCACAGCGGATAGCCTTTCACGAAAAAAATACAGTAGGCCCAGCGGGTACCCAGCCGGGTGCGCAGGGCGCTGACGTAGTTCACCACGCCCTGCCAGTTCTGCGTCTGGCCCAGCGCGCCCATGGCGGGGTTGCGCCAGCGGGATTCATCGTCTGCGGCCGTGGCCGTGGTGCTGGTGGAAATGCTGACGCTGTTGATTTCGTAGTGCCAACTGACCCCGGAGGCCGGGTCCTGGTTGCCCAGCCAGGTCAGCCCGGCTTGCACCTCGGCCACCACCTTGACCCGCTCGGCCGCACTGAACCGGGTAGCGGCCGTGGGGCCGTTGACGATGATGATGCCCACCGCCACCGAGCCCGCCAGAAACGCATCGCCCACGCCGCGCTCGCCCTTTGCTGCGGCGCCGATCGCCTCCAGCGCGTCCCGGCCCACGGGGGCTTCGGGCGCGCAGCCGTGCATGTCCCAGTCTTCGCCGTCACGGGGGCGCTTGGCCTTGGCGGCGCGGTACTTGGCGCTGCGGCGCAAGGTAAAGGCCGACAGGCCCAGCTTCTCGGTCAGGTTCAACACGGCCGCCGTGGCCTTGGGCAAGGCGGTCACGGCAAACGGCTGGCCACCGATCTCGGCGGGCTGGGCGCGGCGGATTTGCACGTTCGGCCCGTAGTCGTGCAGCAGGCCGCCATCGTTGTCGGGCGGCTGCCCGGCGCTGCGGGCCTTGGAGATACTGCGCGTGCCCGGCGTGGCCAATCGCTCGTACTCGGTGTTGATTTCGGTCATGGAAGGGGCTCCTGTGGGCACCCCACGACTGCAGAGCGCACTTCAGAATAGGTGCCCGATGCGCTGACCGCATCATCGAAAAGGGGGAAAACCCGCTACAGCCGCTGCACCAACCCGGCCAGTACGGCCTGTGCATAGCGGCTGGCCACGGTGCGCACGAACGCGGCAAAGTCGGTGTGCGCCGTGTCGTCGGCCCGGTCGGAGATGCTGCGCATGGCGGCGAAAGGCACGCCGTAGTCATGGCACACCTGGGCCACGGCGGCCCCTTCCATCTCCACCGCCAGCGCCTCATGCCCGTGCGCGCGCAAAGCGGCTTGCAAGGCCTGCACTTCGGTGGCGGCAGACACAAAACGGTCGCCGCTGGCCACCAGGCCGTGGTGGATACGCGGTGGCAGAGGATTTAAGCCAAATCGGCCTCCCGTGCTTATTCCACTAGCGTGAGCAGCTATTAAAAGTGTAGTGGTGAGGTTTTCATCACAGGCAAAGCGCGCCTGGCCGTACAGGGGTACTTCAAAGGGTGGAAACAGCGGCGCGGCGTTCATGTCGTGCTGCAGAAAGTCTGCCGCCACCACCACGTCGCCCACCTGCACGCCCTCGCCCACCCCACCGGCCACACCGGTAAACACGATGCGGCTGGCCCCAAACTTCTCGATCAAGGCCGTGGCCGTGGTGGCCGCCGCCACCTTGCCGATGCGCGACAGCGCCAGCACCACCGGCTGGCCGTGCCACAGCCCCAGGCCGAAGCTGCGCCCGGCGTGCTGCACGCGGCGGGGCTGCTCCAGTTGCTCGAAGATGCCCTGCTGTTCTGCCGCCAAGGCACTCAAGATCGCCAGGATCATGCTTTGGTGCGAAGTTCTCGGCGCAGGATTTTGCCCACCGGGGTTTTGGGCAGCTCGGTACGGAACTCGACCACGCGGGGCTGTTTGTAGCCGGTGAGGTTGGCCTTGCAGTAGGCGCGCACCTGCTCCTCAGACAGGGCCGGATCTTTCTTGACGATCACCAGCTTGACGGCCTCGCCGGTCTTCTCGTCGGGCACACCCACGCAGGCGCATTCCAGCACGCCGGGCATGGCGGCCACTACGTCTTCAACCTCGTTGGGGTAGACGTTGAAGCCGCTGACCAGCACCATGTCTTTCTTGCGGTCCACGATCTTGAAGTAGCCGCGCGCATCCATGGTGGCGATGTCGCCGGTTTTGAAGTAGCCGTCGGCCGTCATGGCCTGGGCGGTCTCGTCCGGGCGCAGCCAATAGCCCTCCATCACCTGCGGGCCCTTGATGGCGATTTCCCCCGGCTGGCCCATGGGCACTTCCGCCCCCGCGTCGTCCAGCAGCTTGAAATAGGTGCTGGACAGCGGCACGCCGATGGTGCCGGTGTAGTCGCTGCGGGTGGGTGGGTTGCAGCTGGCGGTGGGCGAGGTTTCGCTCAGGCCGTAGCCCTCGCAGATCGGGCAGCCGGTTTTTTCCAGCCACAGCTTGGCCACCGCCGCCTGCACCGCCATGCCGCCGCCGATGGAGACCTTCAGGTGGCTCCAGTCCACGGTCTTGAAGTCGGGGTGGTTGGCCAGGCCGTTGAACAGGGTGTTGACCGCGGGCAGGCTGTGGATGCGGTGCTGCGACAGCTCTTTGAGCACCGCCTTGAGGTCGCGCGGATTGGGTATCAGGATCAGCTTGCCGCCAGTGCGCATCGACAGCATCATGCCCACGGTGAACGCGAAGATGTGGTACAGCGGCAGCGCGCACACGCTGGTGGGCTGCTCGCCCTGGGGCACCTTGTCCATCACCGGCTGGTTCCAGGCCTCGGACTGCAGCACGTTGGCGATCACGTTGCGGTGCAGCAGCACCGCCCCCTTGGACACGCCGGTGGTGCCCCCGGTGTACTGCAGCACGGCGATGTCGTCCGGCTGCACCGGCACCGGGGTGAAGACCGCACGCCGACCCTGCGCCAGGGCCGTATTGAACCGCACCGCGCGGGGCAACTGGAACGGCGGCACCAGCTTCTTGACTTTGCGCACCACGTAGTTGACCAGCGCCCCCTTGAGCAGCCCGAGCTGGTCACCCATGGCGCACAAGACGATGTGCTGGATGGGGGTGTTGGCCAGGCACTGCTGCAACGTGGCGCCGAAGTTCTCCAGAATCACGATGGCCTTGGCGCCCGAGTCTTTCAACTGGTGCTCCAGCTCGCGCGGGGTGTACAGCGGGTTCACGTTGACCAGCACCAGCCCGGCCCGCAGCAAGGCGGCCACGGCCACCGGGTACTGCGGCACGTTGGGCATCATCACCGCCACCCGGTCGCCCTTGGCCAGCTGCAGGCTTTGCAGGTAGGCGGCAAACTGGCGGCTCAGGGTGTCGGTTTCCCCATAGCTCAGGTCCTTGCCCATGAAGCTATAGGCGGTGCGGTCGGCGTACTTCTGAAAGCTTTCTTCCAGCAGGGCCTGCAGCGATGCGTAGCGCGACGGGTCGATGTCGGCAGGCACGCCCGGGGGGTAGCTGCTGAGCCAGATGCGCTCGGTCATAACGGGGTTCTCCACACGGCTATTCAATCGCTTTGCCCATGTCTTCCACGACCTTTTTGGCATCGCCGAAGACCATCATGGTCTTGTCCATGTAGAACAGCTCGTTGTCCAGCCCGGCGTAGCCTGCGGCCATGCTGCGCTTGTTGACGATGATGGTCTTGGCCTTGTAGGCCTCCAGGATCGGCATGCCGTAGATGGGGCTGCCCTTGGTGTGCGCGGCGGGGTTCACCACGTCGTTGGCGCCCAGGATGATCGCCACATCGACCTGGCCGAACTCGCCGTTGATGTCTTCCATTTCAAACACCTGGTCGTAGGGCACCTCGGCCTCGGCCAGCAGCACGTTCATGTGGCCCGGCATGCGCCCAGCCACCGGGTGGATAGCGTACTTGACGATGATGCCCTTGTCGGTGAGCTTTTGCGCCAGCTCTTTCACCGCATGCTGGGCGCGCGCCACGGCCAGGCCGTAGCCGGGCACGATGACCACGGTTTCGGCATTGCCCAGCACGAAAGCCGCGTCGTCGGCGCTGCCGCTCTTGACCGCGCGCTGCACGGCAGAACCCGCCGCTGCGGCCGTGGCGTCCCCGCCAAAACCGCCGCCGATCACGTTGAAGAACGAGCGGTTCATGGCCTTGCACATGATGTAGCTCAGGATGGCACCGCTGGAGCCTACGAGTGAGCCGGCAATGATCAGCATGCTGTTGTTCAGGCTGAAGCCAATGCCCGCCGCCGCCCAGCCGGAGTAGCTGTTCAGCATGGACACCACCACCGGCATGTCGGCCCCGCCGATCGGGATGATCAGCAGCACCCCCAGGGCAAAGCCCAGGGCGATCACCAGGCACATGTCCATCCAGCTCTGCGAATGCCAGAAGCCGAACACGAAGAACACCGCCGCCAGGCCCAGCACCAGGTTCAGCTTGTGCTGGCCGGGAAAGCTCACCGGCGTGCCCTGGAACAGGCGGAACTTGTACTTGCCGCTGAGCTTGCCAAACGCAATCACCGAGCCGCTGAACGTGACCGCGCCGATAAAGGCGCCCAGCGCCAGCTCGATGCGGTTGCCGCCGGGAATGGCCATGCCCTTGGCCGCAATCGCGAATGCCCAGGGTTCGGCCACCGCGGCCACGGCGATGAACACCGCTGCCAGACCGATCATGCTGTGCATGAAGGCCACCAGCTCGGGCATCTTGGTCATCTCGACCCGCTTGGCCATCAGCGTGCCGACGCTGCCGCCGACCAGCAACGCGCCCAGCACCCAGGCCATGCCCTCCATGCCGTTCTGCCCCATCTGACCTGCCAGCTTGAAGATCAGCGCGATGGTGGTGACCACCGCCACCCCCATGCCCAGCATGCCGAAGAAATTACCCCGGATCGAGGTGGTGGGATGGCTCAAGCCCTTGAGCGCCTGGATGAAGCAGACACTGGCGAACAAATACAACAGGGTGACGAGGTTCAGGCTCATTTGGCTTCCTTGGCTGGGGTCTTTTTCTCTTTCTTTTTGAACATTTCCAGCATCCGCCGGGTGACCATGAAGCCACCGAATACGTTCACGGCAGCCAGCGCCACGGCCAGCACGCCCATGGTTTTGCCCAGGTTGGTTTCGGTCAGCGCGGCGGCCAGCATGGCGCCGATGATGACGATGGCCGAGATGGCGTTGGTCACCGCCATCAGCGGCGTGTGCAGTGCGGGGGTGACAGTCCAGACCACGTGGTAGCCCACGTAGATAGCCAGCACGAAGATGATCAGGTTGGTGACCGTGGGGGAAAGTATGTCCATGGAGTGGTTTCCTTGTGTGGGGCTTATTTGCGCGTGACGGCACCGGCCTGGGTGACGAGGCAGGCGGCCACGATGTCGTCGGCCATGTCCACGTTCAGCGTGCCTTCTTTGGTCAGCACCAGCTTCAAAAAGTCGAGGATGTTGCGGGCGTACAGGGCGGACGCATCGGCGGCCACCAGCGCGGGCAGGTTGGTTTCGCCGATCAGCGTCACGCCATGCTTGACCACGGTCTTGTCGGCTTCGGACAGTGGGCAGTTGCCGCCGCCGTTGGGGCCCTTGCCTGCGGCGATGTCCACGATCACCGAGCCCGGCTTCATGCTTTTCACCATGTCTTCGGTGATCAGCGTAGGCGCGGCGCGGCCCGGGATGAGGGCGGTGGAGATCACCACGTCGGCCAAGGCCACGCGCTTGGCCACTTCCACCTGCTGGCGCGCCAGCCAGCTCGGCGGCATGGGCTTGGCGTAGCCGCCCACGCCCACAGCGGCCTCTTTTTCTTCCGGGGTGTCGTAGGACACCTCGATGAACTTGCCACCCAGCGACTCAACCTGCTCCTTCACGCTGGGGCGCACGTCGGATGCCTCGATCACCGCGCCCAGGCGCTTGGCGGTGGCAATGGCCTGCAGGCCCGCCACGCCCACGCCCAGGATCACCACGCGGGCGGCCTTGACGGTGCCGGCGGCGGTCATCAGCATGGGGAAGAAGCGCTGGTATTTGTCGGCGGCCATCATCACGGCCTTGTACCCGGCGATGTTGGCCTGGCTGGAGAGCACGTCCATGCTCTGGGCACGGCTGCTGCGCGGGGCGGCTTCGAGTGCAAAGCTGGTCAGGCCCGCCGTGGCCAGGCGTTGCAGGCCCTCGGCATCAAAGGGGTTGAGCATGCCGACCAGGGTGGTGCCGGGGCGCATTTGCGCGGCCTCCGAGTCGGACGGGCTGCGCACCTTGAGCACCAGGTCGCAGGCCAAGGCGCCTGCGGCATCGGTGATCTCGGCACCGGCGGCCGTGTAGGCCGCGTCGGTGGCGCTGGCGGCGATGCCAGCCCCCGATTGGATGCGGACCGTGTGGCCCTGGGATGCCAGCTTTTTGGCGGTTTCGGGGGTGACTGCGACACGGGTTTCTCCGGTCGCCGTCTCTAGCGGCACACCAATCAGCATGGGGTCTCCTCGATGGTTTTAAATTTTCTTGAAAATGTGCGACTTTTGGCTTGCTTTGCAGCAAAAGTCGGTATCTTTGCCTTGCAAGCTTAACTGACTTTACCCAAGCCACTGCCGCCCACAAACGCCTGGGCGACAGAGCGAAGACCTTGTCCGCAAATTCGCCGAGGCCGCGGCTCCTGTACGGACAAGGTCTTCTCCATAATGGGTGCATGAAGCATCGATGGAAACCCAGCGTCACGGTGGCCGCCGTGGTGGAGCACGAGGGCCGGTTCCTGCTGGTCGAAGAACACACGCCCGAGGGCCTGCGGCTGAACAACCCGGCCGGGCACCTGGAGCCCGGCGAATCCCTGGCCGAGGCCTGCGCCCGCGAAACCCTGGAGGAAACCGCCACCAGCTTCACCCCCACCGCCCTGGTCGGCGTGTACCAGGCGCGTTTGCTGCCCGCCAACAGCACGGAATTCACCACCTACCTGCGCTTTGCCTTTTGCGGCACGCTGGGCGACTTCCACCCCGGGCGCAGGCTGGACCACGGCATCAAGCGCACCCTGTGGATGACCCCCGCCGAGATCCGCGCCAGCACCCACCGGCACCGCAGCCCGATGCTGCTGCGCGGCATAGAGGATTACCTGGCCGGGCGGCGGTTTCCGTTGGACCTGGTGTACACCGCCCCATAGACTTTAAGGCCATTTTTTCTGCATTAAATCGGCACCCAGCGCTTATTCCATAGGCGTAAGCAGCTCTTATTTTTAATATCAAAAATAAGAGCAGACGCAGCAATGTGGCCAGGTTTTTACAATCAGGGCATGGGAACACACAGCAAACAACGGGTCGTGGTCGGATTGAGCGGCGGGGTGGATTCGGCCGTCAGCGCCTATCTGCTGAAAAAACAGGGCTATGAAGTCATCGGCATCTTCATGAAAAATTGGGAGGACGATGACGACAGCGAGTACTGCTCCAGCAACATCGACTTCGTGGATGCCGCCGCCGTGGCCGACGTGATCGGCATCGAGATCGAGCACGTCAACTTCGCCGCCGAGTACAAAGACCGGGTGTTTGCCGAATTTCTGCGCGAATACCAGGCGGGCCGCACGCCCAACCCCGACATCCTGTGCAATGCCGAAATCAAGTTCAAGGCGTTCCTGGACCACGCGATCCGCCTGGGCGCCGAGAAAATCGCCACCGGCCACTACGCCCGGGTGCGCGAGACAAACGGCCAGTTCCAGTTGCTCAAGGGCCTGGACCCGTCCAAGGACCAAAGCTATTTTCTGCACCGCCTGAACCAGGCGCAGCTCAGCAAAACCCTGTTCCCGGTGGGCGAGCTGCACAAGACCGAGGTGCGCCGCATCGCGTCCGAGATGGCGCTGCCCAATGCCGCCAAGAAGGACTCCACCGGCATCTGCTTCATTGGCGAGCGCCCGTTCCGCGACTTTTTGAACCGCTACATCGCCAAGGAACCCGGCCCCATCAAGGACGAAAAAGGCCGCGTCCTGGGCAAGCACGTGGGCCTGAGCTTCTACACCCTGGGCCAGCGCCAGGGCCTGGGCATCGGCGGCATCAAGGAAAAAGGCGCGCAGCGCGGCGGCGGCGAACACGCCCCCTGGTTCGTGGCCCGCAAGGACATGGCGCGCAACACCCTGTGGGTGGTGCAGGGCCACGACCACCCCTGGCTGCAGTCGCACAGCCTGGTGGCCGACGACGTGAGCTGGGTGGCGGGCCACGCGCCGGTGCCGGGCCGCTACGCCGCCAAGAGCCGCTACCGGCAGGCCGATGCGCCGTGCACGCTGGAAGAGGCCGGAAGCGGCTTCCGCCTGGACTTCCCGGACGCGCAGTGGGCCGTCACGCCGGGGCAGTCGGCGGTGGTGTACGACGGCGAGGTGTGCCTGGGGGGTGGCGTGATTGGCGTGGACCCAGGGGTCTGATAGGCCGCCTGCGCCCACCGGATAAGCGCGAGTAGCTATTTTTTAGATAGCATCCAAGTGGCAGGAGCAGCGTGGTCCTTGCCAGCCCTGGCCAGGGTGGCAGCCGCCTCAGGCCCGCCAGGTGCGGCCACGAAACGCCTCGACCAGAAAGTCCACCAAGGCGCGCACTTTGGGGGTGAGGTGTTTGCGGCTCGGGTACAGGGCATAAACCCCCAGCTCCACCGCGCGGTACTGCGGCAGCACCTCGGCCAGCGCACCCGAGGCCAGATGCGCCTCGACCATGAACGCGGGTTGCAGCACGATGCCCTGGTGCCCCAAGGCCGCAGCGCAGCAGGTGTCGCCGCTGTTGGTGCGCATGCGCGGCTGCACCTTGACCTTGACCGCGCCCTGCGGCCCCTCGAACTCCCAGTAGTCGCCCGTGGCCAGCAAGGTGTAGGTGATGACGGCGTGTTGCGCAATCTCGGACGGGTGGGTGGGCGTGCCTTGGCGGCGCAGGTATTCGGGCGAGGCGCACACCACCAGACGCGTGGACGTGAGAAAGCGGCTGACCAGCGATGAGCTCGGCAGCCTGGCAATGCGTACCGCCAGGTCGTAGCCCTCCTCCACCAGGTCCACCATGCGGTCGGCCAGCGACACCTCCAGCATGACCTTCGGGTGCAGGGCCATGAACTGCGGCCACAGCGGGGCCAACTGCCCCATGCCGAAGCTGACCGGCACGTTGACGCGCAGCTGGCCAATGGCCTCGCCAGTGTGCGTGCTGAGTTCGGCCTCGGCCTCTTCGATGCCCTCCAACAATTCCTTGCAGCGCTCGTAGAAAACCTCGCCCTCCTGCGTCAGCGAGAGCTTGCGGGTGGTCCGCTGCAGCAGGCGCGTGCCCAGCCGGGCCTCCAGATCACCCACCAAGCGGGACACCGCCGTCTTGGAAAGGGCCAAGGCATCCGCCGCACGCACAAAGCTGCCTTCGTGGACCACGTGGGCGAAAGCGCGCATTTCCTGGAATTTGTCCATGCCCTATTGTGCCGATATTCGGGACTATGTGTGCAATGAATGGCGGTTTATCTTTTAAACCGGGCCTTTTACAGTTCACTCATCGCAGCATTTCGCTGTAATCACTAGGAGAAAATCATGAAAATCACTGTCATTGGCGCCGGCAATATGGGCTCGGCCTTCGTCAAACAACTCGTCCGTGCGGGCCACCAGGTCAGCGTCACGGCCCGCGATGCGGCCCGGGCCGCGCTGGTGGCCGCCAACCACCCCGGCGCCCGGGCCGTTGCCACGGCAGGCGCCGCCGCCGATGCGGATGCCGTCGTGCTGGCCACCGGCTACGCCGATGCCACCAGCGCCTTGCTAGCCGTCGGCGATCTGCAGGGCAAGGTGGTCATCGACATCACCAACCCCCTCACACCCGACTACATGGGCCTGACGCTGGGCTACGACACGTCGGCTGCCGAAGAAATCGCCAAGGCGGTGCCCGGTGCCGAAGTGGTCAAAGGCTTCAACACCGTGTTTGCCCAGGTGCTGGCCGAAGGTGCCGACTTCGGCAACGGCCAAAAGGTCAGCGTGTTCGTTGCCAGCGACAGCACCCGCGCCAAGCAGACCGCCACCGCCCTGGCCCAAAGCATGGGCTTCGAGGTGGTGGATGCCGGTGGCCTGCGCAACGCGCGCTACCTCGAACCGCTGGCCGGTTTGAACATTTACCTGGGTTACGGCGCAGGCCTGGGCACGGCCATCGCCCCGACCTGGATCCACAAAGCCTGAAGACCTTTTCACCCACGCAACGAAAGCCCACCATGACTATCCGCACCCTTGCCACCACCGCACTCGCCGGCCTGGCCTTTGCCGCCCTCAACGCCAGCGCACAAACGCCCGCCGAAAACCCCACCACGCCGCCGCCCGCGCATGAGCGCCAGGCCCCCAGCGTAGAGAAGAAGCTGAAGACCTTCGACACCCTGGACTTCGATGTTTTCAGCAACCAGAAGTGGGACCGCCTGCACGAAAGCCACGCCAAGGACATCGTCGTGACCTGGCCCGATGGCCACGAGACGCGGGGCATCGACAAGCACATCGACGACCTGAAAGCGATGTTTGTATTTGCGCCCGACATCGCCATCAAGACCCACCCCATCCGCTTCGGCTCGGGCACCTGGACCACGGTCACCGGCGTGATGACCGGCACCTTCACCCAACCCATGCCGCTGCCCGATGGCAAGTCGATCCCGCCCACCGGCAAGCGCTTCGCCATCGGCATGGCCACCATTGGCCACTGGAAGAACGGCACCATGGACCATGAATGGCTGTTCTGGGACAACCAGGACTTCATGAACCAGCTGGGCCTGGGCGGCAAATAAGCCTCCAGGATCCTGGTCGGCCTGAATGGGACGGCCCGAGATGGCATGCCTACCGCGCCTGCTCCAGCCGCTCCAGCGCGGTTTCAAAGTCGTACCGGGCCACCGCCGTTTCGATCTCCACGTAGGTGCCGCGCAGCACCTGCTGGAGCAGTGTGGCGTGCTCTTGCAGCAGCTCGATGGATTCGGCATCGTCTTCGCGCAGCAGGCTGGCCAGCCGGATGCAAATGGCATCGGCCTCGGCCGCGTCAAAGGATGTGGCGGTCGCCACCACAGCCGGAGGGGCTGCGGGTAGCTGGCGGTCAAGGGCGCGCACCAGCGGGCCCAGCAGCTGGGCGGTGTGTTCGGCCAGGGCCTGGATCTCGGCCCGTGGCTGTTGCAGATGGATGGCGCGCTCCAGTTGGGCGGCGCTGGCCTGGAGCAGGCTGGCACCGATGTTGCCCGCCACACCCTTGAGGGTATGGGCAGTGCGCTCGGCGCTGGCCAGGTCGTTGCGGTCCAGGCTGTGCAGCAGATCGGCCACGGCGCGGGCCTGCCCGGCGGCAAACTTGCGCAGCATGTCCAGGTACAGCGGCTGCTTGCCCATGATGCGGCGCAGGCCCTGGGCCACGTCCAGGCCGGGAATGCGGCGCAGGCCCTCCATGGCGGCCTCGGTGTGCGGGGCCTTGGCGGGCGCAGGGGTGGCACTGGCGTGCGGTACCGCACCCAGGCCGCTGTGTGGCGCGATCCACTGGGCCAGGGCCTGCCACAGCTCTTCGGGTTCGATGGGCTTGGTGACAAAGTCGTTCATGCCCGCATCCAGGCAGCGCTGGCGGTCGGCGGCCATGGCGTTGGCGGTCATGGCGACGATGGGCAGGTCTGCGTTGCGGTGGTCCTGGCGTAGCAGGCGGGTGGCGGTCACGCCGTCCATTACCGGCATCTGCATGTCCATCAGCACCAGGTCGTAGCCCAAACCGGTGTCCTGGTGGGTCTGGGCCACCATGTCCACGGCGATCTGGCCGTTGTCGGCAATCTCGACCACGCAACCCGCCTCAAACAGCAGCTCGCAGGCGACTTGCTGGTTGAGCTCGTTGTCTTCCACGAGCAAAATGCGCGCGCCGCTGAGTGGCGCCATCGCCTCCAGCGCCAAGCCCGCGGTGTCGTGCCCGCCCATGCCCGCACCGTTCAGGGTTCCCCGGCCCATGGCACCCAGCATGGTATTGAACAGCAGCGAGGCATTCACCGGCTTGACCAGCAGGTCTTCAATGCCCGCAGCCTGCGCGCCCTGCACCACCTCTTCGCGCCCGTACGCCGTCACCAAAATCGGCTTGGGGCTGGACGGCAAGCCCAGCGCAGTGATGGCGCGCGCGGTTTGCAACCCGTCCATGCCCGGCATCTGCCAGTCCAGCATGGCGATGTCAAACGGGTAGCCCCCGGCGGCCGCGTCGCGCACTGCCGCCACCGCCTTGGCCCCCGAGTCCACCGCGGCCACCTCAAAGCCCATGCTGCGCAGCATGTCCACCAGCACCAGCGCGGCGTGGGCGTTGTCGTCCACCACCAGCACGCGCCGGCCCCGCATGTCCAGGTCGGCCAGCGCCGGGCGCTGGATTTCTTCGCCCAGGCCGAGCTGGGCGGTGAACCAGAAGGTGGAGCCTTGGCCGTAGGTGCTGTCCACGCCGACCGTGCCGCCCATGGCTTCGGCCAGGGCTTTGCTGATGGCCAGGCCCAGCCCGGTGCCGCCGTATTTGCGGGTGATGGAGCTGTCGGCCTGCTGGAAGCTTTGGAACAGGCGGCCGATTTGTTCTTCGGTCAGGCCGATGCCGGTGTCGCGCACGTCAAAGCGCAGCACGGCGCTGTCGGCAGAGCCCGCCTGCAGCCGCACGGCCATGCTGATTTCGCCGCGTTCGGTGAATTTGATGGCGTTGTTGGCAAAGTTGATGAGCACCTGGCCCAGGCGCAGCGGGTCGCCGCGCAGGCTTTGCGGTACGTCGGGGGCCACGTCGCAGACCAGCTCCAGGCCTTTGGCGGCGGCTTTCTCGGCCACCACGTTGGCCACGTTTTCCAGCAGTTTGTCCAGCGCGAAGGGCAGGTTTTCGATGGAGAGTTTGCCGGCTTCGACCTTGGAGAAGTCCAGGATGTCGTTGATCACGCCCAGCAGGTGCTGGCCGGACTGGCGGATCTTGGCCACGTAGTCGCGCTGGCGCGGGTTCAGCTCGGTCTTCAAGGCCAGGTAGGACATGCCGATGATGGCGTTCATGGGGGTGCGGATTTCATGGCTCATGTTGGCCAGGAAGTCGGTTTTGAAGCGGTTGGCTTCTTCGGCCAGGTCTTTGGCCCGGCGCAGTTCGGCTTCGGCGTGTTTGCGCTCGCTGATGTCTTCCAGCACCCAGATGGCGGCCTCTTCAAAGGCGGCCACCTCCAGGCGCTGGCCCACTAGGCGGCCGTCAAACCGGCTGCCGTCGGCACGGCACAAGCTGCGCTCCTGCACCACGCGCCGACCCAGGGCGAGTGCGTCGTCGACGTCGGTATGGAAGGCCATGTGCTCCTGGGGCGTGGCAAACAGCATGGCAAAGGTGCGCACCACGCCATCGTCCAGGTGCAGGCCGGGCAGACCGACGATGGCGGCAAACCCGGCGTTGCACTGGCGGATCTGCCCGTCGGCCCAAAAGACCAGGCCCGAGGGGATGTTGTCAAAAATCACCTGCTGCTGTTGCGTCACTTCGTGCAGCCGGTTTTCGCGCTCCTTGATGCCGTCAATCACCTGCAGGTAGCCGGTGGACAGCACCGAGCCGTCGGGCAGCGCCCGCGGTACCGACGCGCAGTGCACCCAGTGCACCTGGCCATCGGGGCGGCGGATGCGGAAGTCGCACGCAAACACCTGCATGGCCTGCAAGGCATCGGTGGAGGCGCGCAGCATCTCGTCCCGGTCGTCCTCGTGCACCGGGGCGCTCATGGCCTGGGCATCCTGCAGCACGGTGGCAGCGGAAATCCCCAAAATCTCTTCCACCCGGCTGCTGATGTAGGTGTAGCGGCTGCGCCCATCCGGGAAGCGCTGCAGGCGGTACACCGCCAAAGGCAGGGCCGCCGTGATTTCAGACAGGTCATCTTGCGCAGCCCGCTGCACGGCCTCGGTCTCCAGCTTGGCACCGGCCTCCAGCAGGCGCAGTTGCTGGGCCTGGGCCAGAGCCCCGGCGGCTTCGCGCTGGCGGTATTGCAGGTACAGGGCCACCACCAGGCCCAGGGTCAGCAGGCCCTGGAAGATGGTCAGCCAGCGGGTGGTGGCCACCTGGCGCTGCACCTCGACCGTGCGCCGGTCCACCATGGCCGACGAGGACTGGCTGGACTCCAGCGACAGGCCCCGGATCGGGTCGCGCAGCTCGGCCAGCCGCGCCTGCACCATGCGCAACTGCTCCGGGGTGGGCAGGTGGGCGGCGTCGCGGTCAAACACCGGGTTGGCCACCACCAGAAATTCCCGGATCGCCATGCGCACCGATTTCAGCAAGTCCTGGTTCTGCAGCAGGATGGCCGACTGGCCCAGGTCCAGCGAGGTCACCCGGCTGTAAAACAGGTCGTAGCGCAGTTGCAGGTCTTCGTCGTTCAGGGTCTCGGAGCCCAGCAGGCGGGCATCCAGCGCCCCGGCCAGGCGGAAATACTCCACCTCCAGCTGCACCACGTTCCACACCACATCGCGGTCGATGCGGCGGCTGACCTGGCTCAAGCCCTCTTGCTGGGAGTACTGGAATACCGCGATGGCGGCGTACACAGACACCAGCACCGCCACCAACAGTGCCAGGAGTTTGCTGCTTCGGGTCATAGGAAGGGGGGCGACGGCATCGCAATGCGCTTACAAATAAACACATTGTGGCGCATTTGAACCTGCCAAGCCACCGCGCAAACCGATACGCCACCCCCACCCAGGCGCTATGCTTTATAGAGCTGCTTACGCTCTATCCATAAGCGCAAACTGCCATTTTTATGCAAAAAATCTAGGTTTGCCTTGTCTGCAACACCACGCAGTGGATGAACTGCAGCTTGGCCACCACCGGGGTGGTGAGCACGAAGGGGTAGAAGTCGTGCTCGCCCATGCTGCGCGACATCTCGTTGAGCACGCCGGTCAGCTCGACCCAGGCGTTGGCGATTTTCAGGAAGCTGTCGGCGCTGGGGTCTTCGGGCCGCCACAGCGATTCACGGGTGAACGGGGCGTGGGGCAGCTCCACGTCCTGGGCATCCAGGCCGAAGCGCATGGCGGTGCCCAGGGTGTCCACCATGTGCAGGTAGTGGGCCCAGGTCTCGGCCCAATCTTCCCAGGGGTGGGTGCTGGCGTAGGTGCTCACGTAGCGCAGGGCCCAATCGACGGGGGGGCCCTCTTCGTAATGGTGCTTGAGGGCGGCGGCGTAGTCGGCACGCTCGTCGCCAAACAGGGCGCGGTAGTCCTCCAGCCAGGGCGTATCGACCACCAGCCGGTCCCAGTAGTAGTGCCCCACCTCATGGCGGAAATGCCCCAGCAGCGTGCGGTAGGACTCGCCCATCTGGGTGCGCACCTGTTCGCGGCGGGCATCGTCGGCTTCGTCCATGTTCAGGGTGATCAGGCCGTGGTCGTGGCCGGTCAGCACCGGTCTGTCGGGCTCGGGGCGCAAGAAATCGAACGCCAGACCCAGCACCTGGGGCTGGTGCGCGTGGCGCGGCTCCACCGGCAGGCCCATCACCATCAGCTGCGCCACCAGATGCCGCTTGGCGATCTCGAGCGACCGCCAGGCGGCCAGGTTTTCGGGCACCGAGGGGTCGGACACGGTGCGGTTCAGGCTGCACGCCAGGCACACCGAGCCCTTGGGGGCCTCGCCGGGCAGCAGCCAATTGCAACCAATCGCGTGCAGGTTGGCGCAGCGCCGGTAGTGCGGGCCATCGGGCGCCGTCCACAGCGTCCACTGCTCGTGCCGGTGCGGTACGGCGGCCAGGGCCTCCAGGCGGGAAGTGCCGGTCACAAAGCCCAGCGGCGTATGGCAGGCCAGGCATTCGCTGTTGCGAAAGAACACGGGCCGCCCGCACTGGCACACATAGGCGCGCGAGCTGCGGATGGCACCGTAGTCGTCCTCGGGCAAGGTCCAGAAACTCTCGAACAGGGCGAAGGGGCGAAATACTGCGGTAAAAAAGTCCATTAAGCGAGTCTATGTGCAGACGGGCCGGATTGTCTGTGCGCCGGACCACAGAACACGCGTGGGCCACCCCGGTAGATTCCCTATGGGGTTGGCACGGTGGTTGCTATATCGTTTGCACTTCTTGACCGTTTGGTCAGGATTTGGATGCCACCCAGCCAACGCCGGGCCCCGCGTGCCGCACTTTGGTGCAGCGCCAGGGCCCCAATGCCCCAGCCACAGGAGTTACCGTGCCCGCCACTTCCCCCCCGGACATCCGCGCCGGCCGTCTCAGTGCCGCCCAGTACGCGCAGCACTTTGCCGATGCCACCCCGCCGCTGAATGCATCGCAGGCCATGCTCGAATCCGAGCGCTGCCTGTACTGTTTTGACGCACCCTGCCAAACCGCCTGCCCCACCGACATCGACGTGCCCAGCTTCATCAAGCGCATTGCCGACGGCAACCTGCGCGGCGCGGCCCGCACCATCCTGGAGTCCAACCCGCTGGGCGGCATGTGCGCCCGGGTCTGCCCCACCGAGGTGCTGTGCGAACAAGCCTGCGTGCGCAACACCCAAACCGACACCCCCATTCCTATTGGCCGCCTGCAACGCTTTGCGGTGGACGCGCTGATGGCCAGCCCGCAGCCACAGGTGTTCACCCGCGCCGCCCCCACCGGCCGGCGCATCGCCGTGGTGGGCTCCGGCCCCGCGGGCCTGGCCTGCGCGCACCGCCTGGCGCGGCTAGGCAACGAGGTGGTGATTTTTGAGGCCCAGCCCAAGGCGGGCGGCCTGAACGAATACGGCCTGGCCACCTACAAGACCGTGGACGAATTTGCCCAGCGCGAAGTGCAGTGGCTGCTGGACATTGGCGGCATACGTATCCAGCACGGCTGGCGCTTTGCCGGTGGGGCTTCGCTGGACACGCTGCAAACCGAATTCGACGCGGTGTTTCTGGGCCTGGGCCTGTCCAAGGTGCAGGCGCTGGGCCTGCCGGGCGAAGACCTGGCCGGGGTGCGCAACGCGGTGGACTTCATCGCCGCGCTGCGCCAGGCCGACGATGTGGCCACGGTGCCCATCGGCCACCACGTGGTGGTGATTGGCGGCGGCATGACCGCCGTGGATGCCGCCGTACAGGCCAAGCTGCTGGGGGCCAAGGTGGTGCACATGGTGTACCGCCGGGGCGTGGAAACCATGGGCGCGTCTGCCGCCGAACAAGAGTGGGCGCAAACCCACGGCGTGGTGCTGCACCAGTGGATGGCCCCGGTAGAGATTCTGGGCGCGGACGGCCACGCCACCGGCGTGCGTTTCGCCCAGCAGGCGCTGGTAGACCGCCAGCTACAGCCCACGGGCCGCGAACTCACCTTCCCCGCCGACATGGTGTTCAAAGCCATTGGCCAGAAGCTGGACGACACCCCGCTGCAGGGCACCGGCCTGGTGTTGCAAGGCGGGCGCATCGTCACTTCGGAGGACGGTGCCACCAACCTCAAGAACGTCTGGGCCGGTGGCGACTGCCGCGCCGGGGGCCGCGACCTCACCGTGGAAGCCGTAGAGCACGGCAAACGCGCCGCTGAATCCATCCACAAAGGTTTGAACCATGGCTGATCTGTCCACCGTCTTCGCCGGGGTCAAAACCCCCAACCCCTTCTGGCTGGCCTCGGCGCCGCCCACCGACAAGGCCTACAACGTCAACCGCGCCTTCGAGGCGGGCTGGGGCGGTGTGGTCTGGAAAACGCTGGGCGAGGCCGGGCCGCCGGTCGTCAATGTGAACGGCCCGCGCTACGGCGCGCTGCTGTCCAACGACCGCCGGGTGCTGGGCTTCAACAACATCGAACTCATCACCGACCGCGACCTGGAAATCAACCTGCGCGAGATCGCCGAGGTCAAACGCCTGTGGCCCGACCGCGCCATGGTGGTGTCGCTGATGGTGCCCTGCGTGGAGGAATCGTGGAAGGCGATCTTGCCGCGCGTGGAAGACACCGGTGCCGACGCCATCGAGCTGAACTTCGGCTGCCCGCACGGCATGAGCGAGCGCGGCATGGGCGCCGCCGTGGGCCAGGTGCCCGAGTACATCGAGATGGTCACAGCCTGGTGCAAGCAGTACAGCAAGCTGCCAGTGATCGTGAAGCTCACGCCCAACATTACCGACGTGCGCCTGCCCGCCCGCGCCGCCAAGCGCGGCGGGGCCGACGCGGTGTCGCTGATCAACACCATCAACTCCATCATCGGCGTGGACCCCGACACGTTGATGATGACGCCCAGCACCGGTGGCATGGGCTCGCACGGTGGCTACTGCGGCCCGGCGGTCAAACCCATCGCGCTGAACATGGTGGCCGAGATCGCCCGCGACCCCCTCACCGCAGGCCTGCCCATCAGCGGCATTGGCGGCGTGGGCAACTGGCGCGACGCGCTGGACTTCATCGCCCTGGGCGCGGGCACGGTGCAGGTGTGCACCGCCGCCATGGTGTTCGGCTTCAAGATCGTGCAAGAGATGAGCTCGGGCCTGTCGGACTACATGGACAGCAAGGGCTTCACCAGCCTGGACGACTTCCGCGGCCGCGCCGTGCCCAAAGTGACCGAGTGGCGCAACCTGAACCTGAACCACGTCAGCAAGGCCGTGATCAACCAGGACAGCTGCATCTCCTGCGGCCGCTGCCACATCGCCTGCGAAGACACTTCGCACCAGGCCATCACCAAAGTGAAAGACGGCGTGCGCCACTTCGAGGTGATGGAAGACGAGTGCGTGGGTTGCAACCTGTGCGTGCTGGTCTGCCCCGTGCCCGACACCATCCATCTGCGCGACCTGCAGCCCGGCGAAAAAGACTTGCGCACGGGCCGCATCGTGAGCGATAACCATGCGGACTGGACAACCCACGCTAACAATCCCCTACGCGCCTGAATTTATAAAAAATCAGGCCCTAGCGCCCATTCCATCAGCGCAAGCAGCTACTTTTTTAGGAGCAATCATGTCCAGTGTCTTGATCCGCGGCGGCACGGTCGTCAACGCCGACCGCGCCTTCCGCGCCGATGTTTTGTGTATCGACGGCCAGATCGCCGCCGTGGGCGACAACCTGATCGCCCCCGCCGGGGCCGAAGTCGTCGATGCCGGGGGCCAGTACGTGATGCCCGGCGGCATCGACCCGCACACCCACATGCAGCTGCCGTTCATGGGCACCACCACCATGGACGACTTCTACAGCGGCACCGCAGCCGGGCTGGCGGGTGGCACAACGACGATCATCGACTTCGTCATACCCAACCCCAAGCAGCCGCTGATGGAGGCCTACCAGACCTGGCGCGGCTGGGCCGAAAAAGCCGCGTCCGACTACAGCTTCCACGTCGCCGTGACCTGGTGGGACGAGAGCGTGCGCCGCGACATGGGCACCCTGGTACGGGACGAGGGCGTCAACAGCTTCAAGCACTTCATGGCCTACAAAAACGCCATCATGTGCGACGACGAAACCCTGGTAAACAGCTTCCAGCGCGCACTCGAATTGGGCGCCATGCCTACGGTGCACGCCGAAAACGGCGAACTGGTCTACCTGCTGCAGGCCGACATGAAAGCCAAGGGCATCTTCGGCCCCGAAGCCCACCCTCTGTCGCGCCCGCCCGCCGTGGAGGCCGAGGCCGCCCAGCGCGCCATCGCCATCGCCAACGTGCTCAACGTGCCGATCTACGTGGTGCACGTGTCGTGCGCTGAATCCGCCGAGGCCATTGCCCGTGCCCGTGCTGCGGGCCAGCGCGTGTATGGCGAGGTGCTGGCCGGGCATTTGACGGTGGACGACAGCGTCTACCGCAACCCCGATTTCGCCTACGCCGCAGGCCACGTGATGAGCCCGCCGTTTCGCAACAAGCGCAACCAGGACGCGCTGTGGCACGGCCTGCAGGCCGGGCACCTGCACACCACCGCCACCGACCACTGCACCTTCTGCGCCGCCCAAAAAGCCGCGGGCAAAGACGACTTCAGCAAAATCCCCAACGGCTGCGGCGGCGTGGAAGAGCGCCTGGCCGTGATCTGGGACGAAGGCGTCAACACCGGCCGCCTCACGCCCAGCGAGTTCGTGGCCGTTACCTCCGCCAACGCCGCCAAGCTGTTCAACATCTACCCGCGCAAAGGCTGCGTGGTGGCCGGGGCCGATGCCGACCTGGTGGTCTGGGACCCGGCGGGCACCAAAACCCTGTCGGTCAAGACGCAAAAGTCCCTGGGCGACTTCAACATCTTCGAGGGCCGCACCGTGACCGGCGTGCCCAGCCACACGCTGAGCCAGGGCAAGGTGGTTTACGCCGCTGGCGACCTGCGCGCCGAGCGTGGCGCGGGCAAGTACGTCAAGCGCCCGCCCTTCGGCCCGCAGTTCGATGCGCTGGCCAAGAAGACCGCGCTGCAAGCGCCCCACCCTGTCGCCCGCTGATGCCCGCACGCACCAGCCTCACCCCAACCCTCTCCCGCGCCGCGGGAGAGGGGGCGAAACCGGAGCCCGCATTACTCCCTCTCCTGCTTGCGGGAGAGGGCCGGGGTGAGGGCAAGCTGCCACCCACCCAAGCCAAAGGAACCCCATGACCCCCAACCTTGAATCCCTGCGCATCAACGGCCCCCGCCTGTGGGACTCGCTGATGGAACTGGCCCAGATCGGTGCCACGCCCAAGGGCGGTGTCTGCCGCCTGACCCTCACCGACCTGGACAAACAAGGCCGCGACCTGGTCACCCGCTGGGCCACCGAAGCAGGCATGACGGTCACCATCGACAAGATCGGCAACGGCTTCATGCGCCGCCCAGGCCGCAACAACAGCCTGCCCCCCATCATGACCGGCAGCCACATCGACACCCAGCCCACCGGCGGCAAGTTCGACGGCAACTACGGCGTGCTGGCGGGCATCGAGGTAGTGCGCACCCTGAACGACCACGGCATCGAGACCGAAGCCCCCATCGAAGTCGCGTTCTGGACCAACGAGGAAGGCTCGCGCTTTGTACCGGTGATGATGGGCTCGGGCGTGTTCGCCAAAGCCTTCACCCTGGAGCACGCCTACGCGGCCACCGACCTGGAAGGCAAGACGGTGCAAGGCGAGCTGGAGCGCATCGGCTACATCGGCGCGCAGGAGCCCGGCGACCACCCCATCGGCGCGTACTTTGAGACGCACATCGAGCAGGGCCCGGTGCTGGAAGACCATGACGTGACCATCGGCGTGGTGCAAGGCGTGCTGGGCATCCGCTGGTTCGACTGCACCGTCACCGGCATGGAAGCCCACGCCGGCCCCACGCCCATGGCGCTGCGCAAAGATGCGATGCTGGCCGCCACCCGCATCATGCAAGACGTGGTGGCAGCGGCACACCGCCACCCGCCGCATGGCCGGGGCACCGTGGGCATGGTCCAGGTGTTCCCCAACAGCCGCAACGTGATTCCGGGCCGGGTGAAGTTCAGCATCGACCTGCGCAACAGCACCGATGCCCTGGTGGACCAGATGGCCGACGAGGTCAAAGCCTTCGCCGCCACCGTGGCCCAAGAGCACGGCGTGGACGTGAAGATCGAGATGGTCTCCAGCTATTCGGCCATAGGCTTCCACCCCGACTGCGTAGACGCCGTAGCCCGCGCCGCCGCCAAGCTGGGCTACTCGAACATGCCCGCCGTCTCCGGCGCAGGCCACGACGCCGTCTACATGGCCCAGCTCGCCCCCAGCGGCATGATCTTTATCCCCTGCAAGGACGGGATCAGCCACAACGAGATCGAGGATGCGAAGCCGGAGCACATTACGGCAGGGTGCAATGTGCTGCTGCATGCGATGCTGGAGCGGGCGGGGGTGGTCTAGCCAGTCCTCGGGGAATAGCATGAGCCTTATTGGCATTTAAACCGCGCATTAAACTGCATAAGCAACTCCTGATTCACTAGCAGCTCAGGAGTTTTTTACGAAGCTTTATTCGAACTGAATAATCTAGTTGCTTGTGCATAGACACGGTTGAGGCGGACACGGGCTTAACGAAAAGCGCAGATGCGTAGCAGAGACGCGATCAGATACGATCCTGCAATAGAAAAATGGGAGGCAAGATGAAATTCAAAAATCTTTCAAGGTGGACTATCGCACCCGAACTCGACGGACTGCTCTTCTGCGCGCAGAGGCTAGACGAACTGATATGGGATTTTACCCTTGACACCCATAAGCCGATGTCACTTAACGCTCCTTACCTATGTAAAGAGGCGTTGACGGTGATCAAGAACATTGAGGACGAATTAATTGATGCTGCGAATCTGAAACCAGTCTTGGAAGAGTTAATTTGGAGTGTTCAAAATGACCCTATTGCTAAAGCGTTGCTGGATCTCCCTATTGAGAGATACGTTAGATTAGATGACGATGCGAAACTATCTGAACGCAAGCGTCGGTTGAGCGCCTTAAGTAACACGTTGGGCTCATTTCGTTATCTGAACGAGTGCTTTGATCATCTATCTGCTAACGTCAAGGCAGTTGAGAAGAAAAAAATCGATGCAACTGTCCGAACGATGGTAACGACGTTAATCAACATGGGTGTCAGCAAGAAAAGCCTGCAAGCCAAAACAAACGCTTTCTTCTTTGCTAGTGGGCCCCCTATTACTAAGGTCGATCAAATTGATGAGTTCTTGAAGACTCTGTATCCATACGTACATGAGTGCGACGTGTACTTCGTCGTAAGCGACCTGATCAAGACAGTCGAGGAATCCTCCGAGGCATTCGGCGTAAGCGTCATAGAAGAACTGCCTGAGGATGTCGCCGCGTTACAAGCGAAAACACCAGGATTTGAATGTGGAGCGGATGAGTGTTATGTAGAACTTGTCAATGTACGCGCAAAAGATGTCTTTTCCGCCCAAGAAAAGGCCGCACGTACACTCGACAGATTAAGCGACCTGTACACGTTATTTCACCATCAGCGCAAAATTACTTGGCGGGACACTGCGTTGGTCAAACAGTGTTGCCTGCCTAAGCCCGTCGCCGCGGTGCTTACTAAGGGGGCGATGGAGAAGCCCTATGACTTTCGTACAGACAAGGCCTCAAAAGAGTTGAATCGTTTAATTCGTAATTTCGCAATCAAAGGGTCAAGTAAGGCGCGATTTGATCGCGTCGCTGATTTACACGGCATCTGCGTGTCCAGTGACGTTGTGGACAACCAGTTAGTAACACTTTGGACTTCATTAGAGACACTTATTCCGTCGACAGCGCATGGGACGAAGATCGTAAATGTCTTGAGTCAAATTACGCCATTCTTGATGTTGGCCTACATACAACGACTTGTCCAGCGATTCACACACGACCTTATTACCTGGAAGCCCTGGTACGTGAAGCGTCTACTGAACAAGGTTCCTGGCATAGAAGGAACTAATACCATCTACAAAGCAATGGCTCTCCTCACGGTTCCGAACAACGATGATCTGCGATCAGAGCTTTACACTGAGTTGAAGGACTTCCATTTGCTGCGCTATCGGGCGTTCCAACTGAGTCAGTTGCTATCTTCTCCTGCCTCTTTACGGGCAGCGCTTGACTCACACCTAAAAAAGGTGGAATGGCAAATCCGACGGATTTACAGAACGCGAAATATGTTGGTGCACTCTGGACAAAGTCCCAGCTACATTCATACTTTAGTTGAAAATGCACACGACTACTTCGATCAGATTATCTTCGATGTAATGCGAATGTCGTGTGGTGAATATCGAGCGAGCACCCTTGATGATGTCTTCGAACTAGTGAAGCTACGCCATGTTAAGTTCACATCAACACTTGCAGATATCTCTGAGTTCAACGTCAAAAATTGTGCTTTCCTCTGCGAGGATTTGGATACGCTTTACGACTTCGAAAACGAGTTTTGGGGCATGAAGAGCAAGTCCGACGCCTCCTGACGGCCCCGCGACCTGTTCCGGCTACAACAGATCCAATCACCTTTCCTGCAAGCTAAACGGCGGCGGGGTCAGGTCTTGCTTCACTACATTGAAGACTTGCACACCTCTATTTATGTGATTTAAAGAACCGGTACCCCCAATCCACCTTAGTAGCAGCCACCGGCGCAGCACTGCCGTAAAACGAATGTCCGCTCAGACTCACAGCGACACATCACCTTTGATGTCACCGCCCAGATCGACAGTCTTTTGGACAGTCGACAACGTAGCCTCCGTAGCTCGGCGACTTGCTGGCCCGAGGCAATACCTTTTTCCAACAGCGTCAGAAAACCCTCGATGGCGGGATCAGCGTTGATAGCGGGCATGGTGAAGCTCTCTTTCCATTCAGATAAATCCCAACTCACAGCACCAACCGCCTCGCATCCTTCAGCAACAGCAGCAACTGCTGTGGCCGCAACTCCGAGCCTTCAAACCCAAACCGGGCATAAAACTCAGCGACTTGCGCGTCGATCGGGTGGGTCAGCACGACGCGGTGTACATGGCGAAGCTGACGTCCAGCGGCATGATCTTCATCCCCTCAAGGACGGGATCAGCCACAACGAGATCGAGGATGCCAAGCCGGAGCACATTACGGCGGGGTGCAATGTGCTGTTGCATGCGATGTTGGAGCGGGCGGGGGTGGTTGCCTAATTGGGCACTAGATGTCGCTTCGCCATACCTTGAGCCGGTCCAACAGCGTAGCCTTCAAATCGTCGTTAGCAAAGCCTGCATCGATAGATGTGCGTGCCACAGCCCGCGTCACCTCGTCCGTCCACCCAAACGCCCTTCGGCACAGCGCGTACTCCCCCACCAAACTCGCACCCAGCAGCGCCGGGTCATCGGTATTGACGGAGACACGAACTCCCGCCTGCCGCAAACGCTCAATCGGGTGCGCCTCAATCGACGGATAAACCCCCAGCACCAGGTTTGACGTGGGGCACACACCCAGCGGGATCTGCCGGTCGGCCAGCATCTGCACCAGCACAGGGTCTTCGATGGCGCGCACGCCGTGGTCGATGCGGTCTGCGCCCAGCAGGTTCACCGCGTCCCACACACCCTCGGGGCCGCTGGACTCGCCCGCATGCACGGTGCGGCGCAGGCCGGCACTGCCAGCCTTGCGGAAGGCCTCTGCAAACCGGGGGCCGGTGCGACCGGCGGTGGCCTCGTTGCCGTCTACCGACAGCGCCACCACACGCGGGTGGCGAAGCGTGGTGAGCGTGTCCACCAGCCCAATGGCGGCTTCGGCCGACTGGGTCCGCAGCAGGCTGACGCACAGGCCCACACCGGGCAGGCCGTCCTGCTCTGCCGCTGCGAAGCCCGCGTGGATGGCATCGAGCATGGCGCCCAGGCGGCCGTGCCATGCGTGCCAGTGGGTGGGGTTAAAGATGACATCGGCATAGCCCGTGCCATTGGCCGCCAGCCGCTGGCTGAGGCCGTAGCTCAGCGCCACCAGCCGGTCCTGGGTGCGGGCCAGGCCGCAGGCCAGATCCAGAAAACCCAGAAAGTCCGCCAGGCCCGAGAACTTGAACAATTCCTCTTGCGAGCGGGGCAAGGCCACGCCCTCGGCCTTCGCCCACTGCGCAATCAGGGCGGCTTCAAAGCAGCCCTCCAGGTGCAGGTGCACTTCGGCCTTGGGCAACGCCTTCAGGCGAATCTCTTCAGCGGATGTCGAGGGCAGGCTCATGGTTTTGCCTGGGCCAGGCAATGCGCGACGACGGCATTGGCGTGGCCATGGCCCATGCCGTGCTCGGCCTTGAGCCAGTTGACGATCTCCATGTGCTTCTTGCCCTGCTGCTGGCGCACCAAGCTGAACCAACGGTCCATCGGTTGGCCGTAGGTCTTTTCGATAGAAGGGAAATACGAGGCCGGGCCTTTGACTTTTTCGGGTGCTGCCATGGTGAACTCCTAAGAGATAGGGACTACTGTACGGTGCCAACCAGATGCTAACCGGGATGCACAGCGGAAGATGCACGTAAAACAAGCCTCCGGCGCAAGCCGCACCTTCGCCCACAGCTCCTTATTCCGTAGCAGATCAAAGGCAGCGGCACTGTCTGAGCTGCCATCTTCCGCCCGCCGATAGGCATCTTTGAAAATGCCTATCCGATGCATAAACTTTATTGAATTCTGGAAGTCATAGCAATTAATTACCATGCTTGCTCGTGTCAAATCTCTGCGGCACGATGCAACAAAAAACCTCGCCATCCCACAGACAACCCCAAGGAGCTCCCCATGACCACCGAAGCCAAATGCCCCTTCCACCACGCCGCTGGCGGCGGTACGACCAACAAGGATTGGTGGCCCAAGCAAGTGCGGGTGGATTTGCTGAACCAGCATTCCAACAAGTCCCACCCGCTGGGCGAAAACTTCAACTACGCCGAAGAATTCAAGAAGCTGGACTACAAGGCGCTGAAGGCCGATCTGGTCAAGCTGATGACCGACAGCCAGGACTGGTGGCCGGCCGACTTTGGCCACTACGGCCCGCAGTTTGTGCGCATGGCCTGGCACAGTGCGGGCACCTACCGCACCCAGGACGGGCGTGGCGGTGGCGGGCGGGGCCAGCAGCGCTTTGCGCCGCTGAACTCCTGGCCCGACAACGTCAACATCGACAAGTCGCGCCGCCTGCTGTGGCCCATCAAGCAGAAGTACGGGCAGAGCATTTCCTGGGCGGACCTGTTCATCCTGACCGGCAACGTGGCGCTGGAGACCATGGGCTTTCGCACCTTCGGCTTTGGCGGTGGCCGTGCGGACGTGTGGGAACCCGACATGGACGTGAACTGGGGCGCGGAAACCACCTGGTTGGCCACCGACAAGCGCTTCAGCGGCGACCGTGATCTGGACAACAACCTGGCCGCCACCCACATGGGCCTGATCTACGTGAACCCCGAAGGCCCCAACGCCAGCGGCGACTACCTGGCCGCGGCCAAGGACATCCGCGCTACCTTCTACCGCATGGCCATGGACGACGAAGAAATCGTGGCCCTGATCGCCGGGGGCCACACCTTTGGCAAGGCGCACGGCGCAGCCCCCGAGTCGCACAAGGGCCTGGAACCCGAAGGTGCAGGCATCGAGGCGCAGGGCCTGGGCTGGAACAGCAACTTTGGCAGCGGCCACGGCAAAGACACGGTGTCCAGCGGCCTGGAGGTCACCTGGACCACCACCCCGGCGCAGTGGGGCAACAACTACTTCGAGAACCTGTTCAAGTTCGAGTGGGAGCTGACGCATTCGCCCGCCGGAGCCAAGCAGTGGGTGGCCACCAACGCGCCGGACATCATCCCCGACGCGCATGTGCCCGGCCTGTTCCACAAGCCCACCATGCTGACCACCGACCTGACGATGCGCTTCGACCCGGAGTTCGGCAAGATCTCCAAGCGCTTCCATGAAGACCCACAGGCCTTCGCCGAAGCCTTTGCCCGCGCCTGGTACAAGCTGACCCACCGCGACATGGGCCCGAAGGCCCGCTACCTCGGCCCCGAGGTGCCCAAGGAAGACCTGATCTGGCAAGACCCGCTGCCCGCCGCGACGCACCAGCCCACGGCGGCAGACATTGCCGACATCAAGGCGAAGATCGCGGCCTCGGGCCTGTCGGTGGGCCAACTGGTGTCGGTGGCCTGGGCCTCGGCCTCCACCTTCCGCGGTGGCGACAAGCGTGGCGGTGCCAATGGCGCGCGCCTGGCCCTGGCCCCGCAAAAGGACTGGGAGGTCAACCGCGTGGCGGTGCAGGCCCTGCCCACCCTGGTGGCGATCCAGCAGACATCGGGCAAGGCTTCGCTGGCCGACGTGATCGTGCTGGCAGGCAGCGTGGGCGTGGAGCAGGCGGCCCGGGCCGCGGGGGTGGCGGTGGAAGTGCCGTTCGCGCCGGGCCGTGTGGATGCGACGCAAGCGCAGACCGATGCCGAGTCCTTCGCCGCACTGGAGCCGGCAGCCGATGGTTTCCGCAACTTTAAGAAAGGTCCCATTGGTGCCGCCACCGAAGCCCTGCTGATCGACAAGGCCCAGTTGCTGACCCTCACGGCCCCCGAGATGACCGCCCTGGTCGGCGGCCTGCGGGTACTGGGTGCGAATGCCGACGGCGGCACGCACGGCGTGTTCACCGACCAGGTGGGCGTGCTCAGCAACGATTTCTTCGCCAAGCTGCTGGACATGGGCACCACCTGGACGGCAGTAGACGGTGAGGGCGAAGTGTTCGAAGGCCGCGACCGCAAGACCGGCCAGGTGAAGTACACCGCCACCCGGGCCGACCTGGTCTTTGGCTCGAATGCGGTGCTGCGCGCCTATGCCGAGGTGTACGCCAGTGCGGACGGTCAGCAGAAGTTTGTGGCCGACTTCGTGGCCGCCTGGGCCAAGGTCATGGACCTGGACCGGTTCGATCTGGCGTAACGGGCAGGGGCCAAGGCCCCGTGGCCGTGTTAGGCTCTTTGGCAAATTTTGCCAAAGAGCCTAAAATTTGCGCCATGAGTACCATGAACATTTCTCTACCCGACACGCTAAAGGACTTTGTGGACACACAGGTCGGTTCGCGTGGCTTCGGCACCAGCAGCGAGTACGTGCGCGAGCTGATTCGCAAAGACCAAGACCGCCAGCAATTGCGCGGTCTGCTGCTGGCGGGAGCCCAGTCGGCACCCACCGCCCCGGTGGATGCCGCTTACTTTGATGCCCTGCGCAAGCGCATCGGCGGTAAAACCGGCAACAAGACACCCCAGTGAAGCCCAAAGCGGTGGTTCCGCGCGCTCTGGCACGGGATGACGTGGACCAAGCCGTCACCTTTTACCTGGAGCAAGATGCCCCGGCTGCAGCGCTCGGTTTTGTAGACGCCCTGGAGCGGGCCTATGCCCATATCGGCAAACACCCCGCCACAGGGTCACCCCGCTACGCGCATGAATTGGGTATTCCCGATCTGCGCTCCTGGCCGCTGAGCAAATACCCGTACCTGGTTTTTTATGTGGAGCGGGCCGACCATATCGACGTATGGCGGGTGCTCCATATGCGGCGCGACATCCCGGTGTGGATGGGGGATGGCGCGGCGGATTACTAAGGTCTGGCCAGTCGGCCCCGCAACGCGGCGTTCTCTTGCTCCAACTGCGCCACCCGCCGCTCCGCCGACTCCAACGCCAACGTCAAGCGCTGCACTTCCGCAGCCAACCCATCCGCCACCTCCGTCACCCGCTCCCGCGTGCCGTCGCGGGTGTGGGCGAGTTGCGCGCTTAGGCCATCGAGCCAGCGCAGGATGTCGACCCGCGTGGTGTCTTTATGCAGCGGGGTTTGCAGCGTGGCTTTTTTGACGTCGGCGCGGCGGCACAGCTCGGACTGGGTGACGCGGCCATGGTTGAACGGGTAGATGCCGTGGTGCGCCGCAATCTCGGTCTCGATGTCGTGCATGGCCTGGCGCAGCCGGGCCAGCGCCGCCGCGGTGCGGGCGTTGGGTTTGTCGGCGGCAGGGGTTGGGAGCAAAACGTCGGTCGTCATGGCATCCATTTAAATGAAATTGGCCTTTTGTGCCAATGGAATGGGCGAGAGCAGCTATAAATTACATAGCTAACACGCCGAACCATCAAACGGGTTCGGCCAGTGCCAATTCCGCCAGCTTCACCGCGCCCTCAAAGCTGCGCGCGCCGCCGATGAACAGGTTCAGGTGGCAAAACACGCTGTCGGCCACGCCGGTCACTGCCGCCAGTTCCTGGTCGCGCAGGCCAGCCCAGGGGGCGGGCAGGTCCTTGCGGGTGTCGAACGAGCCGGGCTCCACCGGTACGGTCTTGATCTGGTACTGGTCGCCGTCGGAGTCGGGGTAGACCACAAACAGCACCTCGGGCATTTCGTCCACCACCACGCGGGTCCAGGGCATGCCGCCTTCCTTCAAGTGCAGTAGCTTGCCGCCCAGCAGGCGCGGGGCCTGGCGCACGGTGTCCACGGCGCGGATCTGGGCCACTTTTTTGCCGATGGCGTGGTCCAGAAACTTGCGGGTGATGGCGATGGCTTCGCGGAAGCGGGTTTCCAGCAGCTGGGCCTTGGCGGCCAGGTCCAGGCCTTGCTCTTCCAGCCAGTGGGTGTTGAGCTGGGCAATCAGGGCCGACAGGCCAAAGATGCCCGCGGCCACGTCGCCCTGCCCGGTGTCCACGATGTCGAGATACTGCACCAGGGAATGGTCGATGGTGTGCACCACGCTGGCCACCGCCGCGTCGTCCAAGGCCTGGCCATGGTGGGCGGCCCAGGCTTTGACGTAGGCCGCACCATGGGCCGACCACACCAGGCCCGCGCTGGCATAGCCCACGCCGGGCACGGTGTGGCCGTCTACCAGCCGCTCGGGTCGGGCCCCTGTGAAGCCGCGCTGGTGGTGGTCAAACCGGCCGCTGGCTGCGTCCCAGACGCCGCCTACGTCGACCACGTAGTCGGCGGTGGCGATGAGGTCTTTGTTGCGGGTGCGCAGCAGGGTGTGCGATGGGAAAACCCCCATCAAAACGCCCACGCCAAAAACGTCGTCGGCATGGAAAGTGCCACTGTGGGTGGCAATGCAGGTGGGGGTGGCGGTATCGGTCATGGGGCGATTTTAAACCCCAAAAACAACAAGCAACGCCCGTAAAATCAGCGTAACATGCTACTTATTAGATAGCACCTCAAGCCCGCAGCCGCGCAACAGCAAGGCCACCACGTGTTCGGTGGCGCGGGCCTGGTCGGCGCGGGTCAGCTTGGGGCGGCCCAGCACGGCGCAGACCTGCACGTCAAAGTCGGCATAGGTTTGCGTGGCCGCCCACAGGGTGAAAAACAGGTGGGTGCTGTCCACCGGAGCCATTTTTCCCTCGGCGATCCACTGGTCGATGACGGCGGCCTTGGCCCGCACCGTGGCGCGCAGCTCGGTGGCCAGCAGGTGCCGGACCACCGGCGCGCCGTGCAGCAGCTCGTTGGCCCAGACCTTGGAGGCGTGCGGGCGGGCCGCCGACATGGCCATCTTGCTGCGGATGTAGCCGCCGATGGCCTGGGCCGGGTCGGCCTCGGGGGTAATGCCGTGGGTGGGGGCCAGCCAGTCTTCCAGAATACGGGCCAGCACCGCGCGGTAGAGCCCGTCCTTGTTGCCAAAGTAGTAGTGCAGGTTGGCCTTGGGCAGGCCGGATTCGTCGGCAATCTGGGCCATGGTGGCACCGCTGAACCCGGCCCCGGCAAACACCCGCTCTGCCGCGGCCAGGATCCGCTCTTCGTTGGCTTGGCGGATCTGGCCTTTGGCATCCGCCGGGGCTTGGGTGGTGGAGGTCACTTTTTGGTAGCCGCTTCCCAGACGATGTGGCTCATGGCGGCGGCACCGGGGTCTTTCTTGATGACCGGGGCGCTGCCGCCCGACAGCAGCACCTTGACCGTGCGCTCGTAGGCGGCGGGCTCCAGGTAGCCCATCTTGGGGGTGTTGGCGGTGGTGATAAGTTTGGCCACATTTTCCATCTGGCGCTTTTGCACTGTCAGCGTGGCGCTACCCGACATATCGTTGGAGACCACGATCTTGGCGGCTTCTTCGGGGTTCTTCACCGCGTCGTTCCAGCCCTTGAAGGTGGCCCGCAGGAACTTGCCCATGCGGGCCACAAAGGCCGGGTCCTTGAGCTTGGATTCCAGCACGTACAGGCCGTCTTCCAGCGAGGCCGCGCCCTGGTCTTCGTAGAAGAAGGTGACCAGGTCGCTCTCCTTGACGCCCGCGTCGATGATCTGCCAGTACTCGTTGTAGACCATGGTGGACACGCAGGCGGCCTGGTTTTGCAGCAGCGGATCGACGTTGAAGCCCTGCTTGAGCACCTTGATGTCGGTGTCGGGCTTCAGGCCCAGCTTGGCCATCCAGTTTAGGAACGGGTATTCGTTACCGCCAAACCACACGCCCAGGGTTTTGCCCTTGAGGTCTTTGGGGCTGGCCACACCGCTGGCCTTTTTGCAGGTGAGCATCAGGCCGGAGCGGTTGAACACCTGGGCGATGTTGACCAGCGGCACACCGGCTTCGCGGGCGGCCAGCGCGTCGGGCATCCAGTTGACGATCACGTCGGCGTTGTTGCCCGCAATCACCTGCACGGGCGAGATGTCGGGGCCGCCCGGTTTGATAGTCACGTCCAGGCCCTCGGCCTTGTAGTAGCCCTTGGCCGCGGCCACGTAGTAGCCCGCAAACTGGGCCTGCGGCACCCATTTGAGCTGCACAGTGAGCTTTTCCTGGGCCTGGGCGGCAAAGCTGCCGACCATGAAAGCGGCGGCCAGCAGGCATTGGCTCAACTTGGATAATTTCTGCATCGAATACTCCTAGGGTGGGGAACTTAACGTGAAACAACCTGCATGGCCCGGGGTGCTCTGCATCCGGGGCCATGCAAGCTAGCGGGAACGAACAGAAGGGTGCCAGAACGCGAAACGCCGCTCCAGCTGCACCAGCAAGGCATAGGCCAGCGAGCCGGTCAGGGCCGCCACCACAATCGCGCCCCACACCAGCGGCATGTGCATCTTGGCCGCTTCGGTGGAAATACGAAAGCCCAGCCCGGCCGTGGGCGAACCAAAAAACTCGGCCACGATGGCCCCGATCAGGGCCAGCGTGGCATTGACCTTGAGCGCACCAAAAATGAACGGCAAGGCACTGGGCAGGCGCAGCCCCAGCAAGGTTTGCCAGTAGCCCGCCGCGTAGCTGTGCATCAGCTCGCGCTCGAGCCGACCTGCGGCCTTCAGGCCCGCCAGGGTGGACACCAGCATGGGAAAGAAGGTCATCAGCACCACCACCGCCGCCTTGGACGGCCAGTCAAAGCCAAACCACATCACCGCAATCGGTGCCACCCCGACCAGCGGCACGGTGCTGGTAAGCGAGGCGATCGGCAGCAGGCCGCGCTGCAGAAACGGCAGGCGGTCGATGGCCACGGCCACGGCAAAACCCAGGCCGCAGCCCAGCACCCACCCGGAGAGCACCGACTTGAGCACGGTCTGCACAAAGTCGCCCCACAGCAGCGCCCCGCCCTCGCCCATGGCCTGCACGATCAGCAGCGGCGACGGCAACAGCACCCGGGGCACGTCGTACGCGGTGACCAGCAGCTGCCAGAAGTACAGCAGCCACAGACCGAACAGCCCGGCCGTCACCAGCCCGTAGGCAGGCCGCCCGTCCAGCGCAGCGCAGGCACGCACCGTCCACACGGCCATAAACACCACGCCCAAAAATAAGGGCAAAAAAAGGCCGCTTGTGCTGACGGAATAAGCGCGAGAAGCTATAAAAATTGCAGCAACCAGCACACTGGCTACCACCAGGCCCAGCACCGCCTGCGGGCTGCGGGCCGTCATGCCCGGCCCCCAAAGCGGCGCAGCACCAGCCGCTCCACGCCCAGCACCGCAGCGGTCAGGGCCAGGCCCAGCAGGGCCGACATCAGCAGCGCCGACCAAATAGCCACGGTATTGCCGTAGTACGAGCCCAGCAGCAGCTTGGCCCCCAGGCCCGCCTGCGCGCCGGTGGGCAACTCGGCCACCATGGCGCCCACCAGGCTGGCGGCAATGCCGACCCGCAAGGCGGGGAACAAAAACGGCAGCGCCGCTGGCAGGCGCAGCAGCCAGAACGCCTGCCAGCGCGAGGCGGCGTAGGTGTAGAGCAGCTCGGTGTCGATCTGCTGCGGCGAGCGCAAACCCTGCACCATGGCCACGGTGACCGGGAAGAAGCACAGGTACATGGCGATCACCGCCTTGGGCCACACGCCCGAGAAGCCCAGGCTGCCCAGGATCACCAGCACGATGGGTGCAATCGCCAGCACCGGAATAGTTTGCGAGGCCACGATCCAGGGCATCAGCGCGCGGTCCAGGGTGCGTGAATGCACGATGCCCGCCGACAGCAGCAGGCCGAACAGCGTGCCCATGGCAAAGCCCAGCAGGCTGGACTGCGCGGTGACGGCCACGTGGAACAACAGGTTGCGCGGCGAGTCCACCGGCCAGTCGACCAGGCTGGACCAGAAATCCAGCGCCACCTGCTGCGGCGAGGGCAGCACCGGGCGCTGCATGGAGAGGGTGGTCTGGACCAGATCGGCCCAGCCCCAGGCCGCGCCCTGGGGGGCGAGCACGCGTTCGATGGCACCGGGCGCGTTCAGCCACACGGCCCCGGCGTACCACAGCACCAGCACGCCCAACAGCACCGTGGCGATGGGCAAGCCGCTGTTGAGAGCGGTGCCGCGCTTAATGGTGGCCATCCGCCAGGGACTCGCGTACGGCGTGGGCCAGGGCCATGAATTCGGGCGTGTCGCGCAGGCCCAGATGGCGTTCGTCCGGCAGGGTGGAATCGATCACCTGGACGATGCGGCCGGGCCGCGGCGACATGACCACGATGCGGGTGGACAGGTACACCGCCTCGGCGATCGAGTGGGTCACAAACACCACCGTGCGGCGCTCGCGCTGCCAGAGCTGCTGCAGCTGCTCGTTGAGGCGGTCGCGGGTGATTTCGTCCAGCGCGCCAAAGGGTTCGTCCATCATCAGAATGCGTGGCTCGAAGGCCAGTGCCCGCGCAATCGACACCCGCTGCTGCATGCCGCCGGAGAGCTGCCAGGGGTATTTTTTTTCAAAGCCTTGCAGGCCCACCCGGGCCAGCTGGTCCATGGCGATGCGCTGGCTCTCGGCCTTGTCGCGGCCCTGGATGTGCAGCGGCAGCAGCACATTGCCCAGCACCGTGCGCCAGGGAAACAGCGCCGGGGCCTGGAACACGTAGCCGTACGAGCGGGCCATGCGGGCTGCGTGCGGGCTAACCCCATTCACCTGCATGCTGCCGGAGCTGATGGGTTCCAGGTCGGCAATGGCGCGCAGCAGCGTGGTCTTGCCGCAGCCCGAGGGGCCGATCAGCGAGATGAATTCGCCCGGCTGCACCGTGAGGTCGATGTCTTGCAGGGCATGCACCGGCGCGTCGGCAGCGGGGTAGATGACGTTGGCCCGGCGGACCTCGACAGCCAGCGGCTCAGCGGCAAGCATGGGCACAAAAGGAAAGGAGATAGATCATATAAACCCACTATAAAGCTAACCAAACGGTCAGCTTCTTGGGGTTTAAGCTAGTTTTGTGCCAATATTTTTCAGCCGATGGCACCGATCGCGTGCATGCCCTTCAGGACGGACGCTCGGGGCTCTGCATCTCCTCTGCGTCGACTTTCGCCCACTGCTTGCCGATGTCGAGCAGCTCGGGCAGGATGCCTCGGAAGGCGTGGACCACCATGGGGTCAAAGTGCACTTCGACCCCATGGTGGATGTAGTCCAGAATTCGGTCCATCGGCCATGGCTCCTTGTAGGGTCGGCGCATGCTCAGGGCATCGAACACATCGGCCAGCGCCACGATGCGGGCCGACTTCGGAATCTCTTGCCCGCGCAGGCCATCGGGGTAGCCGCTGCCGTCCCATTTCTCATGGTGCCGCAGTGCCACTTCGGCCGCCAGCTGGAACACCGGGGCGTCGCTCTTGCTCAGAATATCGTGGCCAATTTGCGGGTGGGTGCGCATGACCACCCATTCGGACTCATCCAGTGGGCCCGGTTTTCGCAAAATCGCCTGCGGAACGCCCAGCTTGCCGGTGTCGTGCATGGGGGCGGCCAGCTCCAGCCGGGTGCTGCTGGCGGCATCCCAGCCACAAGCCTGGGCCAGCACGCGGGCGTAGGCCGCCATGCGCCAGATGTGGGCACCGGTGTCGGTGTCGTTGTAGTGCCCGGCATGGCCCAGCATCAGGATCGCATCGCGGTAGCTTTGCTCCAGCGCCGTGGCGCGCACCAGCGACAAATGGGCCGCGACCCGTGCCAACACGATGGGTGGGGACACCGGCTTGGTGATGTAGTCCACCGCCCCTGCCGCAAAGCCCGCAGCCTCGTGCGCCATATCGGTATAGCCGGTCACAAAAATCACCTGCACGCTCTGGGTGGTGTCGCGCTGCTTGATCTGTCGGCACAGGTCGTAGCCATTGGTATCGGGCAGCCCGATGTCGAGCAGCACCAGCGCCGGGCGGTGCTTGACCACGGCGGCCAGGGCCTCGGTGCCGTTGCGGGCAAAGGCCAGCACATAGGTTTTCTGCAGGATCTCGCGCATGATGGCCAGATTCGCGGGCTCGTCATCGACGACCAAAATGGTGGGGACGTACATGGTCTACTCCTTGGGTGCAATGCCGTATTGCCAGGCCAATTGGCGGCTGCAGGCCTCGGCACCCCGAAAGTCGAAGGCGCGCACGCAGGCCCGGATGCCCGCCAGATCCGGCTCAGGCACATGTACTGCCAGCTGCTCCAGCAGGGCCTCTACCGGCGCGGGGTTGTCGCTGTCCAGGGCCTCCAGCAAGCCCTGCAACTGCTCCTCCAGGGCCGTACGGGTCTCGGGAGAGTCTTGTTGCACCACGTGGCCTGGCAGTCTGGGCGGTGAAGCGGTAGGAGCAAAGCGTGCAATTACCTCGATGGCCTGCCGCAGTGCCTCGTCCAGGCGGGCCAGCACGGCGATCGGATCGTACCCCATGGTCAACACCCGCTCGGCCTCGCTGGCCAGGCGGTAGGTGGCAGGCAGGGCCATGTTGGCCGCCACGCCGGCCAGCTTGTGGGCCAGGGCGGCGGCTGCGGGGCGTTCGTCTGCCGCCAGATGGGCATGCATCTCGGCCACCGCATGGCGATAGCCCCCGGAGAAGCGCCGCAGGTAGTCGCGGTAGACCTGCAGATTCGACCAGATTTGCAGTCCCTGGGCGACATCCACCACCGAGGTATCCAGCAGCGGAACGGACTCCACCACCAGGGGAGACAGCACCTCGGAGGCCAGGGGCATGGCACGGGGCACCGCAACAGGCTTGCGCCGTCGCAGCCGCTGGATCAACGCCACCGTCGTGGGCACGTCAAAGGGTTTGCTGATGAAGTCGGTCATTCCCACGGCCTGGGCCGCCTCCTGCTGTGACTTGAAAGCCCCCGCGGTCAGCGCCACGATGGGCAGGTCGTCGAACTGGGACATGCGCCGCAACTGGCGCGTGGCCTCGATGCCGTCCAGGATCGGCATCTGCACATCCATCAGCACCAGGTCCACACCGTCGGGGTGGACCTGCAACCAATCCAGGGCCGCCTGGCCGTCTTCGGCCTGCACCACGTCGGCTCCTTGCTGGTGCAGGATGCGTTGCGCCACTTCACGGTTGATTTCACTGTCGTCCACCACCAGCACACGCACGCCGGCCAACGCCTGGCCGACGGCCTGCGGCACGGCCCGTGGCACGCCTGCGGCGTGCGCACGCTTGCGCTGCGCGGCCATGACTGCGTTGTACAGGGTGGAGGTGGTGACGGGCTTGCTCAGAATCGCATCCACCAAATCGGCCCCCGGATGGTTGGCCAAGCTGGTGACCGAGTAGGCGGTGGCCATGATCACGATCGGACAGTCTTCTGGCGGCACGCTGTCGCGAATAGCCTGGGCCGTGGCCAGGCCATCCATGCCCAGCATTTTCCAATCCAGCACCACGACATGGGGCAACTTGCCATTTTTGCGGCCTTGCACCAGGGCCAGCACGGCCTCGCCAGAATCCACGGCACTCACCTGCCAGCCCAGACCCTGGGCTATGTCCACCACGGCGCGCAGCGCGATCTGGCTGTCGTCGGCAAACAGGGCATCGATACGGACCATGTCGGGCGAAGAAAAATCGGTACTGGCTATCTGCTGCATCGGCACGGTGAACCAGAATTCACTGCCCTCGCCCAGGGTACTGGTCAGGCCGATCTCGCCCCCCATCAAACCCACCAGTTGGCGGCAGATGGTCAGGCCCAGTCCGGTACCGCCAAAACGGCGGGTGGTGGAGCCGTCCGCCTGGGTAAAGGCCGAGAACACGTCGTTTTGCAGTTCCGGTGCAATACCAATGCCGGTATCGCGCAAGCTGAAACGCAGCACGATGGTGTCTTCGTGCACGCTCAGCAGCTCGGTGCGCAGCTCCACCCGACCCGCGTGGGTGAACTTGATGGCGTTGCTGGCCAGGTTGGTCAGTACCTGCTCCAGGCGCATGGCATCGCCCCGCACCGCACTGATGCCTGCAGGCAACGGCTGGATGATGAGTTCGATGTTCTTGTTGCCTGCCGCGATGCCCATGGTGCTGGCCAGGTTGTCGATCACATCGCCCATGCGAAACGGCGTGGACTCTATGACCATGTGGCCGGCATCGATTTTGGAGACATCCAGCACATCGTTGATGATGCCCAGCAGCGAGCGGCCCGAGGCCCGTATCTTGCGCACCAGATCATGGGCACTCGGATCCAGCTGCGCCTGCTCCAACAGGTAGGCCAGGCCCAGAATGGCATTCAGGGGCGAGCGAATTTCGTGGCTCATATTGGCCAAAAACTCGGCCTTGCTGCGGTTGGCGGCCTCTGCCACATCGCGGGCCTGCAGCATGGAGGACTCGGCCTGTTTCTGGGCCGAAATGTCCTGGGCAAACACCAAGGTGGCCGGGCCGTCGGCCAACACCACGCGGGCGGTGGTTTTGAATACCGGCACCAGGCTGCCGTCCTTGCCCAGCCCCATCGCTTCGAACATTTGCTCTGTCGGGGAATCTTCGCGGATCAAAGCCTCCTGGGCGTGCAGCTGCTGGTGGGAGTCCGTGGAAATCATGTCGATCCACAACCGGCCCACCAAGCTGTCATCTCCGGCAAAGCCGTGCAGGGCCCGGTAGCGCGGATTGCAGTACACGATGCGCCCGGTGCGCAAAATGGCGACGGCCAGCGGCGCGTCCTCGATCAAGGTACGGAACCGCGCCTCGCTTTCGCGCAGGGCAAGGGTATGGCGGCGCTCGGACACGTCTTTGCAGACCACGATGAGGAGTTCCATCGCTCCCGATGCGTCACGGATGGCGGAGGTGCTGTGCTCCACGAAGGCGGAGGCAGTCTGGTCTTTTCGGCGAACCTCCAGCAGCACATCGCGCATGAAGTGGCCGCGCATGCCCTGCTGGCTGGGCCACTGGTCTGGTGGTAGCAGGTCGCCGTCCATCTGCACCAGCTCAATCTCGGACACGATGGCCTCAAACGGCGCTTTGGCGTCAAACAGGCCATGCATGGACCGCCCCGCGCGGTTGATGCGCACCAGTTGACGCTGGCGGTCAAACACAAAAACGGAATCCGCCATGCTGTCAAACACCGCCAGAAGCTCGTTTCGCGTACGCACCACCTCTTGCTCGGCCAAGCGGGATTTTGTGATGTCCATGTGCGTCCCCATCATGGTGGTACCCCGGCCGTGGGCGTCCCGCTCAATCGCCTGGGCGCGGCCCAGAATCCACACCCAGTGGCCCAGCCGATGCTGGATACGGTACGTTGCCTCGTAAAACGGCACACTGCCGTCCAGGCAGGCTTCACACGCCGCATGGTGCGCAGCCGCATCCTCGGGGTGGATGCGCCGCTGCCAGAAATCGGGATCCCCCTGCATGTCCGTCAAGGCAAAGCCCAGCATGCCCGCAGAGCTCCCGTCAAACGCCCATATCCCCGCAGGTGCATGGAAGCTCCACAGCCCTAGATTGGCGCCACGCAACGCCAGTTTGAGACGGTCGGCGGCTTCCAGGCGCTCGTTGTCGCGCTTAAATGCCAGGTCCTCCATGCGGGACCGCCGCGTCTGCCCCCACGACAGGCCGCCACAGCACAGCAAGACCAGGACGGCATACATTCCGCCGTTGCTGATGGCCTGGCGACGCAACGGCTGCACGATGGCACCCAAGTCACGGCTGAGGCCAATCACCAGACCCTTGTCCATTTGCAACTCGGCGGGATGGATGGTGCGCATGGCCACCAGGCGCTGTTCACCGGTTCTGGGTATCGTGCCGGTCAACAGGTTACTGGACTGTCCACTCTGCACATGCCGGGTAAAAAAGGTTCCAGGTTTGTTGAAATTGGTGCCGTCGATATTCGCCCTGAGCGGGAAATTCAAAAACTGCAGCCCATCGCCGTGGACCACAAAACCCCACACGTCCTGGGCATACATCGCCGGTCGGAAAATGCCGGTGAAATACTTGGGATCCAGGGTGGCGATCACCATTCCCGCAAACTCGCCATGGGTCCCGGACACCATCCGGGCCGTGTTGACCACCAGATCGTTGCGCAAGGAACGGTATGGTGCCGACACATACAAGCTGGCCGGGTTCGGATGGACCTGCACGGTCTTGAAGTAATCCCGCTGGCTGAAGTTGATGCCCACCAAATCGGGGCTGTGTGCAGAAATGGCGATACCCCGCGCGTCCATTACCACCATGGCCCGAATTCCCGGCATGGCACTGACCAGCGCGCGCAAGCGACGGGACACATCTTTGGGATTGGCTTCACCCGGGACCACCAGGTAATCCTTGATGACCTCGGTCATCGCCAGGCTGATCACCTCCAGATTGCTCTGGATGTCGCTGGCAATGACATTCGACTGCACCTGCAAGCGGTCTTGCTCAGTGGCCAGGGTGCGCTCCACCTCGACGGAATGCACGTAGGCAATAAACCCCCCTACCAGGGCGAGAACCACCACCAGCAGCAACCATTCAAGCAGTTTGCGTCTCGAAACCAGACGTCCGGTGTGGGTAAGCATCTGCGGCATGCTAGCCGACTTTAGCGGACGCACCGCAGAATTCGCGCATTTTCAAGCCCGAATCAAGGTGTTCTCGTCCTCCATTTGCATGAAATTTTGAACATATCGCAGGCATCAAAAAAGCCCGCAAGCACTGGGCTGGCGGGCTTCTGGAAGGGGTGAATCCCAGCCTGGCCTGGAGCGGTTATGCACACTAAAAGTGTAGTTTGAATCCACTTTTACTTAAGTAGAGCCTATCGGGTGGGCGCGAATGTGACTGGCGTAACGCTGCTGCCCGTGGAGGGAGGGAGGTCGGCCTTTGGAGCGCCCGAGAAGGCGCTGGCGCCGCTGTGGTAGATGAACTGCACTTCACGCCCAATCGAGCCAGCGCGAACTGTGTTGCGTTCACGGTCATCCACTACAAGAAACCACAAGTGGCACTCCCTCCATTGCCAGCCTGCGGAATTCGCGCGGCGTATACCCGCTTTGCTTGCGAAAGAATCGGCTGAAATAGGCTTCATCGGCAAAACCGAGCCGATTGGCAAGCTGCCCAATGCTATTGGTGGTGTAGACAAGGTCGCGTTGAGCCTCATTGCACAGTCTCGCATGCACCACTTCACTGCTCGACATACCGAGCAAATCGCGGCACAAGCGTGTCAACTGTCCCGGTGTCACGCCCAAGTTTTCCGCATAGGCTTGCACCGACCAGTGCTCCTTGAAATGCTCTTCCACAAGCTTCCTGAATTTCGCCACTTGCTCGGATTTTCTCGAAGCGCCTCGCAGCGGCGCGGCTGCCAAGGTTTCCTGGAGTCGGGCGATCTGAACGATCAAGGCGATGATCAGCGACATGCCCGCTGCAACATGACCGGTTGCGCGCCCTCGGGCCTCGCGCTCAATGGATAGAAATGCCTGCAACAGCTCTTCACGGCCTTCTCCCATGTGCAACAGCTGAAGGACTTTGGGGGTTCGCAATGTCTGTAGCAATGCAGGCATCAATACCTCAGCCAGCGTCTCCAGAGGGGACTGCGCCGCCGTCACGATGGGGCCATCGACATCGGGAGTGAAATTCCAGCCATGAACTGTCTGCGCGGGAATGACGAGCACACAAGGCGCATCCAACGAGACCTTCATTTGATCGACCACAGCAGTCACTGAGCCATGCGTGAGATACATCAACTGTATCAACGCTCCATGGATGTGCGGCCGGATGGTGAAATTGTAGGGCTGTGCCCGTTGAGGAACCCATTCGAAAAAGAACGGGGTCTGCCAACGCGGCTGCGCCTGATCGCCGTACAGCGAGTAGTCGGGAATAAACTTTGCCATGACGGACCCTCAGGTGTATGAATCATTCGGAGCTCAGTGACATTTCTCGTCGTATGTCAGTCAGCGTTAGGCAGCCAGATGGGCCTCGATGACCGAAAATATCCGGCCAGCAGCATGGGTATTGAGTTAGGAGCGTACTCAATGTTGATTCTTTTCCTTGGCAGGGTCTGCCCGGTGGTAAATGATGGCCGTGTTGGTACCGTCACCCTGCCCAAATGCCAGTTCCAGGTTGAGATGCGCGATCGCTTCAAGATAGCGTGCCGACTTGAGCGGCCCGGCGTTGACAGCGTCAAAACCGAGCTCCCCGCCAAGCGCTAAGACGGCCTGAGTGGCCTCGACGTGATCACTGGCGACAAATAAGCTGACCCTCAACCCGTTACGGTCGAGGCGCTCGGGACGAATAACATCTGCGTAGATCGTGTTGAACGCTTTGGCTACCCGTGATCCGGGAAGCATCGCTTGGATTTGCTCGGCGGCAGACGACTCTTCACCCGTGGGAAACGGAGACCAATCCGCTTTCACTGCGTTGGTGGTATCAACGACGATTTTTCCGACAAGTACCTCGGCAAGGGGCGGCAGAACCTCGCCAAGTGCAAGATAGGGCACGGCAATGATGACCATGTCGGCGCCCAGGATGGCCTCCTCGTACCCAGCAGTAGGAAACTCGGCTGCCATGAGCGCGTGAGCAGACAGATTGCGAACGCCGAGTGCGCAGCTATGGCCTGCGATTTTTGCCAGCCGGGCGATGGAATGTGCGATGGCTCCGCCACCAATAAATGCGATGTTCATTTCTGAGTTCAGGTAGGGATTTGACGTTGGCCACCGTGGGTCTCCACGTTGTGGCCGGGAATGGCGATACAGACGCTAGTTGCCCAGCTTGAGGAGCGCTTTGCCACCTTTTTGCACATGCGCAATTGCTTCACCAACTTCCTCGATGCCATATATGGCGGTCACCGGAACGCGAAGCTTTCCTGACGCAACGAGTTCCGCCGTCTCGGCAATGATTGACGGAACTGCTGACTCGTATTCAGGCTTGTCCAGATAGAAGCCGCGGTAGGTCAGGTTCTTAAAGATGATGTCTAGGACGCTGACGCTTGACGTCACGTCGCCGCCCATAACCGCATAGCTGACGATCGTTCCATTGGCGCGGAGGGAAGTTGCCAATCGGCCCACGGCAGGCCCACCAACGCCATCGAGCGCGAGACCAATTCCCCGTTCACGAACCAATGAGCGGATCTGACTGAGGGAGTCCTCGTTGTCAACAAAGGAGGCGTCTGCTCCTGCTGCGAGGGCATCGCCGATTGCATCCGATCGACGCACAAGGTTGATGGTTTTCAAACCCCGCGACTTGGCAATGGCCGTGACAGTCCTTGCAACCGCTGAGTTCCCCGCGTTCTGAAGAATCCAGTCACCAGGATTGAGGTCCACGTATTCACTCAGCATGAGCGCGGCCGTTACGGCGTTGATACGCAGCATTGCGAGTTGCTGTAGATCACCGGGTACGCCCCCTATCGAAACTACTTGCGCGGCGGGGACGATCAGCCGCTGCCTCCACGTCAAGCTATAGAGCGGCAGCACCACTACATCGCCGATAGCCAATCCGGTCACCCCTGGTCCCATGGCCAGGATTCGCCCAATACCTTCGTTACCAACGGGACTCGGCAGTTCCGGATGAACGGGGAAGACACCTTGAAGAACAAGAAGGTCGTTGAGGTTCACAGGGGCGTAGACCATGCCAACCAGGACGTCGCCGTCTCCGGGACTTGATGGCTCAGGTAGGTTGACCACAGTGAAGCCCGATGTGGGTTCGCCATAGCTTTGAAGTTCAACTGCTCGCATGAGGTGTTCCAGGGTGTAGGAGTCGGTGACTCCATTTTATAGATGATGAATATCATCCTTTTTTAAGTATGACGGTCATCATCTACAATGTCAAGCAACAACTCTGCGAGGAATCCATGGCGAATTCAAAGGCGAATAAGGCACTGAACCATGCCCGTATCGTCGAGTCGGCGTCGGTTCGCTTCCGGCAGCACGGCATTGATGGGGTTGGGGTTGCTGACTTGATGAAGGGCGTTGGAATGACGCACGGCGGCTTCTACCGGCACTTCGTATCTCGCGACGAACTTGTCGCGGAAGCGGTCGAGTGCGCTTTTGAAGAAGGAAGAGGCGTGCTTTACCGGGTTGCCTCAACGCAACAGCCACCAGCCGATGCGTTCTGTGCGCTGGTGGACGTGTATTTAAGTACGTCGCACCGGGACGAACTCGCCACCAGCTGCGCACTGACTACTCTTTCCGGCGACGTGGCTCGGAGCGGTCCCGAGGCTCGTGGGGCTTACACCAAGCAAGTGGAGACATACCTCGACCAGATCAGCATTTTTCTTGCGAATGAGAAGGGGGAAAAGAAGCGGGCAGAAGCCATTGCCGCGCTGTCTCTGCTGGTAGGCTCACTTTCCATTGCCCGAGCCGTGAACGACAGCGCCTTGTCCGATGAGATCTTGCGCACTGCCGCCGACCAAGCAAAGAGCCACTTCCTCCAAATAAAAGAGATGGCGTAGGACCGACTCGGTTGCCGGTCGCCCGGGCACCTGGTGTGATCGCGCGCCAGGGCAAGAAGGTCGTCTTCAAGCAAGCCGTGAGCAACAACCTCGCTCACGAGAAAGCGCGGCTCCAGCCCGTGAAGTTCGCCGCACAGCCTGAACGCTTCAGCGCCTGACAGCAGCGCCTGCTGGACGAAACAATACGGTGTTGGCAAATAAAAAGGCCCGTGGAATCTAATCCACGGGCCTTTTGTTTACAAATCAGGAAATATCCAGGTTAGAACGGAATGTCGTCGTCCATATCGTCAAAACCGCTGGAGGCACGGCTCGCGGGCGGCGGCGGTGCGGGCCGGGGTGCCGGGGCGGCCATCGGAGGACGGCTGGCGGGCGCGGGTGCCATGGGGCGGCGGGCGGGCGCGGGGGCCGGGCTGTTGTCGTAGCCACCGCCGTCGTCGTACCCCCCGTCATTGCCACCGCCCTGCGGGCCACCCATGCCCTGGCGGCTGCCCAGCATGGTCATTTCGGTCGCAACGATTTCGGTGATGGACTTTTCCATGCCGGTCGCGTCGTTGTACTTGCGGCTGCGGATGGAGCCCTCGACATATACCTGCGAGCCCTTGCGCAGGTACTGTTCGACGATGCCCGCCAGACCGCCGCGAAACACCACACGGTGCCATTCGGTGGCTTCACGGCGCTCGCCGGTTTGCTTGTCTTTCCAGGTTTCGGTGGTGGCGATGGTGACATTGGCCACCCGGTCGCCACTGGGGAAGGTGCGCACCTCGGGGTCGCGGCCCAGGTTGCCGACGATGATGACTTTGTTGACGGATGCCATGGTTATTCCTCTAGAGGGGATAGATTATGCGTTGACTTTGGCCGGGGCCTGCATGGGCCACGCCACCACCAGCCACGCCAGCATGGCCAGCCCGCAGGCCATGAACAGGCGGTGCGGGCCACCCCCTTTTAGCAGCGCGCCACCCGCCAGCCCCCCTGCAAAATAGCCCAATGACTGCAGCGTGTTGTACACCCCCAGCGCGCTACCGCGTACCGGGGCCGGGGCCAGGCGCGAAACCAGGCTGGGCTGGCTGGCCTCCAGCACGTTGAAGCCGCAGAAGAACAGGAACAACAAGGCCGCCATGGTGCTGACCTGCGGCGCATCGGCCACCCACAGCAGACCCAGTTGCACCAGCGCGATCAGCCCGATGGCCGCCAGGAACACCCCGCGCAGGTAGCCGCGCCGCTCCAGCGGAAACAGGCTGCCGCCCATCACCACGAACGACCCCAGCACGGCGGGCAGATACACCCACCAGTGGTGGGCCTTGTCCAGCCCGGCCTGCAGCAGCAGCGCAGGCACGGCCATCCACATGGCCAGTTGCACGGCATGCAGCACAAACACGCCAAAGTTCAGCCGCAGCAGGCCCGCGTGCGCCAACACCTCGCTCAGCTTGCCACGGGGCTGGTTCTTGTGCAGCAAGGGCTCGGGCGGCACCACCCACAGCACCACCGCAATCCCGGCCAAGGCCAGGCCGCCGGTCAGGGCAAACAGCCCTGTCAGGCCAACATGCGCAGCCAGCACAGGCGCCAGCACCAGTGACAGGGAGAACACCAGCGCAATGCTGCCGCCCACCAGCGCCATGGCCTTGGTGCGCACGGCATCGCGGGTCTGGTCGGCCAGCAAGGCCGTCACGGCGGCCGAGATCGCCCCGGCCCCCTGCACGGCGCGGCCCAACAGCAGCCCGTTCAGGCTATCTGCCATGGCCGCCAAGAAACTGCCTACGGCAAACAGCAGCAAACCCAGCACGATTACCCGCTTGCGCCCCAACCGGTCCGAGGCCATGCCAAAAGGCAGCTGTAGCAGCCCCTGCGTCAGCCCGTAAATGCCCATGGCCAGCCCCACGCGGGCCGGGTCGTCGCCACCGGGAAACTTGGCCGCCTCCAATGCGAACACCGGCAGCACCAGGAACAGACCCAGCATGCGCAGTGCAAAGATCAGGGCCAGCGACAGGCTGGCGTGCCGCTCCGACGGCGTCATCGCCACCGAAGGGGTGGCGGAAGTGGGGGAAATGGAGGCAGAAGGTTGGGACACGATGGGCACCATAGACCGTTGGCAAGCAAACAGCCCACGATTGTCTATCATCACGGGTTACCCCTAGTTTGGCCCCACCTTGAATTCTGATCTCACCGACACGTCTTCCGACGGCATGTACCTGCGCAATGCCCTGCAGCTGCAACGCATCAGCATCCGTGGCGCACGCACCCACAACCTGAAGAACATCGACCTGGACATCCCGCGCAACCAGCTGGTCGTGATCACCGGGCTGAGCGGCTCGGGCAAGTCCAGCCTGGCGTTTGACACCCTGTACGCCGAAGGCCAGCGCCGCTATGTGGAAAGCCTGAGCACCTACGCCCGGCAGTTCCTACAGTTGATGGACAAGCCGGATGTGGACCTGATCGAAGGCCTGAGCCCGGCCATCTCCATCGAGCAAAAGGCCACCAGCCACAACCCGCGCTCCACCGTAGGCACGGTCACCGAGATCCACGACTACCTGCGCCTGCTGTTCGCCCGCGCCGGCACGCCCTACTGCCCCGACCACGACCTGCCGCTGCAAGCCCAGACGGTGAGCCAGATGGTGGATGCGGTGCTGGCTCTGCCGGTGGACACCCGCCTGATGGTGGTGGCCCCGATCGCCCGCGAGAAGAAGGGCGAATACGCCGACGTGTTTGCCGACATGCAGGCCCAGGGCTATGTGCGCTTTCGGGTGGACGGCGAAACCTTTGAGTTCGATGCACTGCCCAAGCTGAAAAAGACCGAAAAGCATAACATCGACGTGGTGATCGACCGCGTCAAGGTGCACGGCGACACGGAATCCCAGGCGATGGCCGCCCAGCGCCAGCGCCTGGCCGAAAGCTTTGAGGCCTCGCTGCGGCTGGCCGAGGGCAAGGCCATCGTGGTAGAGATGGCCTCGGGCCAGGAGCATTTGTTCAACGCCAAGTTCGCCTGCCCGATCTGCAGCTATTCCATCAGCGAACTGGAGCCGCGGCTGTTCTCGTTCAACTCGCCCGTGGGGGCCTGCCCGGCCTGCGACGGCCTGGGGGCGCAGGAGCTGTTCGACCCGACGCGGGTGGTGGCCTTCCCATCGCTCAGCCTGGCCAGCGGGGCCATCAAGGGCTGGGACCGGCGCAACGCCTACTACTTCACCCTGCTGGAAAGCCTGGCCAAGCACTACAAATTCGACATCGAGCAGGCCTTCGAGACCCTGCCCGCCGAAGTGCAGCAGGCGATCCTGCACGGCTCGGGCGACGAAGACATTGCCTTCCACTACCTGATGGACACCGGCCCCACGGCGGGCAAAAAGCTGCGCAAGAAGCACCCCTTCGAGGGCATCATCCCCAATATGCAGCGGCGTTACCGCGAAACCGACTCCAACCTGGTGCGCGAAGACCTGGCCCGCTACCGCACCACCCAACCCTGCGTGACCTGCGGCGGCTCCCGGCTACGGCGCGAAGCCCGGCATGTGAAGGTGGGCGAAGGCAGCCAGGCCCGCGCCATCTTCGAGATCAGCCACACCACGCTGCGCGACTGCTTTGCCTACTTCAACACCCTGAAGATGGGCGGGGCCAAAGGCGAGATCGCCCACAAGATCGTGCGCGAAATCGGCCTGCGCCTGAAATTCCTGAACGACGTGGGCCTGAACTACCTGAGCCTGGACCGCAGCGCCGAAACCCTCAGCGGCGGCGAATCCCAGCGCATCCGGCTGGCCTCGCAGATCGGCTCCGGCCTGACGGGCGTGATGTACGTGCTGGACGAGCCCAGCATCGGCCTGCACCAGCGCGACAACGACCGGCTGATCGCCACCCTGCAGCACCTACGCGACATCGGCAACAGCGTGCTGGTGGTGGAGCACGACGAAGACATGATGCGCGCCGCCGACCACGTGATCGACCTGGGCCCCGGCGCGGGCGTGCACGGCGGGCGAGTGATGGCGCAGGGCACCTTCGACGAGGTCAAGGCCAACCCCGACTCGCTCACCGGCCAGTACCTGGCGGGCACCTTGAAGATCGACGTGCCCACCGCGCGGCAAAAGCCCGCGGCCCTTGTTCCCGGTGAAGGCTGGTTGTCGATCGTCGGCGCCACCGGCCACAACCTTCAATCCGTCAACGCCGACATCCCGGTCGGCCTGTTCACCTGCGTCACCGGCGTGTCCGGCTCGGGCAAGTCCACCCTGGTCAACGACACGCTGTACACCGCGGTGGCGCGCCAGCTCTACCGCGCCCACGACGAGCCCGCCGAGCACAGCGAGATCATTGGCATCGAGCAGTTCGACAAGGTCATCAACGTCGACCAGTCGCCGATTGGCCGCACACCGCGCAGCAACCCGGCCACCTACACCGGCCTGTTCACCCCCATCCGCGAGCTGATGGCCGAGGTGCCAATGGCGCGCGAACGCGGCTACGGGCCGGGACGCTTCAGCTTCAACGTGGCCGGGGGCCGCTGCGAGGCCTGCCAGGGCGACGGCATGGTCAAGGTGGAGATGCACTTCCTGCCCGACGTGTACGTGCCCTGCGACGTATGCAAGGGCCAGCGCTACAACCGCGAGACGCTGGAGGTGCTGTACAAGGGCAAGAACATCGCGCAAATTCTGGAGCTGACGGTCGAGGCCGCCTACACCTTTTTGCAGGCGGTGCCCACCATCGCCCGCAAGCTGCACACCCTGCTGGACGTGGGCCTGAGCTACATCAAGCTGGGCCAGTCGGCCACCACACTGTCGGGCGGCGAAGCCCAGCGCGTCAAGCTGGCGCTGGAGCTGAGCAAGCGCGACACCGGCCGCACGCTCTACATCCTGGACGAGCCCACCACCGGCCTGCACTTTGCCGATATCGCCCTGCTGCTCAAGGTGCTGCACCAGCTGCGCAGCGCGGGCAACACCATCGTGGTGATCGAGCACAACCTGGACGTGATCAAGACCGCCGACTGGCTGATCGACATGGGCCCCGAAGGCGGCGCAGGCGGCGGCACCGTGGTGGGCGTGGGCACGCCCGAACAGATTGCCGCCAACCCCGCCAGCCACACCGGTAAATACCTGGCGCGGCTGCTGTGACAGGCTCCGCACCCCTCTTCCCGCCCTCCTCCATCTTTACCCAGCGCAATGTGGTGTTTTTGTTGGCCTCGCTGTGCTGCCTGCTGTGGGGCAGCGCCTACCCGGCCATCAAGAACGGCTACGCGATGTTCCATATCGCGGCCAATGACATCCCCACCAAGCTGGTGTTTGCGGGTTACCGCTTTGCCTTGGCCGGGCTGGTATTGCTCGTGTTTGCGGCCATCAGCAAGAAGCCGGTGTTCGCCATCAAGCTACGGACGTTGGGCCAGATGACCCTGCTGGGCCTGACGCAGACCAGCCTGCAGTACGTGTTCTTCTACATCGGGCTGGCCTATGCCACGGGGGTGAAGAGCTCCATCATGAACGCCACCGGCACCTTCTTCAGCGTGCTGCTGGCGCACTTCATCTACAAAAATGACCGCCTGAGCTTCAACAAGGTGCTGGGCTGCGTGGTGGGCTTTGGGGGCGTGATGGTGGTCAACTTCCGCCCGGGCCTGCTGAGTTTTGATTTCACCCTGCTGGGCGAAGGCAGCGTGGTGTTCGCGGCCTTCATCCTGTCGGCGGCCAGCATCTACGGCAAGAAGCTGTCGCAGCAGGTGGATTCGGTAGTCCTCACCGGCTACCAGCTGGCGATTGGCGGGGTGGCGCTGCTGCTGCTCGGCTTTGCTACGGGTGGCGCGCTGGAGGCCTTTACCTGGGCCTCTGCCGCCCTCATGCTGTACATGGTGGCGCTGACCTCGGTGGCGTTTTCGCTGTGGACGATTTTGCTGAAGTACAACCGGGTCAGCATGGTCACGGTGTTCAACTTCATGGTGCCGGTGTTCGGCACGCTGCTGTCGGCGCTGTTTCTGGACGAGCGGTTTCTGGAGTGGAAGAACGCCGTGGCGCTGCTGCTGGTGTGCGGCGGCATCTGGCTGGTGACCAAGGAAGAGGCACCCGCCCCGCAAAAAATATAAAAAATAGGCCGCTCGCGCTTATTCCATCAGCACGAGCAGCTATTTATTTAGTAGCAAAGTAGTTTTTGACGGCAACCACCTGGCGCACGATGTCCATGAACGTGCCCGGCTGCCATTGCTGTACGGCACGGAAGCCGCGCCAGATGAAGAAACCCCGCTTGGCCCAGCGCCACACGCCCTTGGGCTTGACCAGCACCAGCCCGCCCAGCAGCAATGCCATGGCCACAGGCCGCGCACGCACGTAGGCCACGGCTTCGGCCACCAGGGCGCTCAGGACATTGCTGGCGTTGGATACGCGCCGCAAGGGGGCCAGTTCGCGGACCAGATTGGCACGCTGGGCCTGGATGCGCTCCGTCAGGCGGGCGCGTTCCTGGTCCAGCTCAGCGAGGGTCTTTGCCATGGTCGCTTGCCGCTTTGAGTTGGCGCAGGTCTTCTTGCAGCTCGGCCAGGCTGCCGGCAAACACACCGTCGAAACTGTGGGTCGAGCGGCGCAGCTTGGCAAGGCAGACCAGTGCCGCCCCCAGGAACAGCACGATCAGGCCCGACAGCAGCCATACCCGCTGGTCCCACAGCAAGATGATCGCCAGCCCGACCACCAGCAGCACGCCCATACCGGCGCAGGCCACCATGGCCAGCACCAGGGTCAGCTCGCGCAGGGCGCGGTGCTTCTCGGTCAGTATCTCGTTACCCAGCAGTTGCAGGCGGGTGTGCGCCATCGCCAGCAAGGAGATGGGTATGTTTTTCAAGGCGGCGAAGGGGCCGCCGCCCGATGCGCTACGCATACGGAACCCGTGGGGGTTCGCTCAGGCGATCAGCGGCGACCGATGATCAAACCGACCAGCAGGCCCACGCAAGCGGCCACGCCCACCGCCGTCCAGGGGGACTCGTGCACGTAGTCGTCAGTGGCGCGGGCGGCCTTTTTGGTGTGGTGGCGCAGGGCGGCTTCGGCATCCACCAGGCGTTCGCGGGCATCGCTCAGGCGGGCCTTGACGCGGGCGCGCAGCTGGCTGATCTTGTCGCCGGACTGGTCGGCGGTGTCGCTCAGCATCTCTTCGGCCTCGGAGATCACAGATTTGATGTCACTGACCAATTGTTCTTGGGTATCGATGGCGGATTGGAAGGCATTGGACATGTGCGTCTTTCGGTTAGGGGTTGAAGAGGTAGACGGTCTAAAGGTTAGCAGATTGGATTGGAGAATTTCACGGGCATCCACACGATACTGACATTTGGAAACACTTTAAAAACACCCAACCCACCGGCTTAAAACGCGGTCCAATCGTCGTCTTTGCCGGCACTGGCCAGCACCGGGGCGGCCAGCACTTTGCGGGGCGCGGCGGGCGCCGACGCCTTTCGCACCGGTGCCGGGATCTTGGCAGCCACCGGTTTGGGGACGGGTGCGGCGACCTGCCGGGCCGCAGCCGCCAGGGGCCGCGCAGGGGCCACCGCACGGGTGGCTCCGGCGCTCAATTTGAACACCGACACCGCACCGACCAGATCGTCCGCCTGGGTTTTCATGCTGCCCGCAGCAGCGGCCATTTCTTCCACCAGCGCGGCGTTTTGCTGGGTGGCCTGGTCGATCTGCACAATCGCCTCGCCAATCTGCGCCACGCCGGCGCTTTGTTCGTTGCTGGCGGCGCTGATTTCGCCCACGATGTCGGTGACGCGGCGGATCGCGCTGACCACTTCGCCCATGGTGGCACCGGCCTTGTCCACCAGGACGGTGCCACGCTCTACCCGCTCCACGCTGGTGGAGATCAGGCTCTTGATTTCTTTGGCCGCGTCGGCGCTGCGCCCGGCCAGACTGCGGACTTCGCTGGCCACCACGGCAAAGCCCCGGCCCTGCTCACCGGCCCGGGCAGCTTCCACGGCCGCGTTCAAGGCCAGGATATTGGTCTGGAAGGCGATGCCGTCGATCACGCCAATGATGTCGGCAATGCGGCGGGAGCTGTCGTTGATGCCCTGCATGGTGGTCACCACCTCGGCCACTACCTCGCCGCCCTGCACCGCCACGCTGCTGGCGCTCAGGGCCAGTTGGTTGGCCTGGCGGGCGTTGTCGGCGTTTTGGCGCACGGTGGAGCTCAGCTCTTCCATGCTGGCGGCGGTTTCTTCCAGCGCGCTGGCCTGCTGTTCGGTACGGCCGCTCAGGTCGTGGTTGCCCTGGGAAATCTGGTGGCTGGCGCTGGCCACGCTCTCCGAGCTTTGGCGCACGTGGGCCACCAGCTTGACCAGGCTGGCCTGCATGGCGGCCATACGCGCCACCACACTGGTGTGGTCGCCCGCCTTGACGGTGATCTGGCGCGACAAATCGCCTTCGGCGATGGCGGAGGCATCGGCGGCCAGGTCAGCGGGCTCGCCACCCAGGGGGCCGGTGATGCTGCGGGCAATGAACATGCCCACCACCACCACCAGCACCACCGCCAGTGCAATCACCGCGATGCTGATGGTGGTGCTTTGCCGCACCAACGAGGCCGCCTCTTCGTTGGTTCTGGCGCCAATGGCGGTATTCAGGTCCAACAGTTCCGACATCAGATCGTCCGCCACCTTGAACAGCCCGACGGTTTCGCCGTTCATGGCCTGCATGGCTTCTGTATTCTTGTCCTCATAGCTGAACTTCTGGACCTTGGCCGCGCTGGCAAGGTACGGGGGCCATGCGGCATCGATTTTGCGCAGCAACTCCACTTCAGGGGGCGTGAGCTCGGTTTTGCGGTACTTGTCGAGCAGCGCCTTCATTTGCGCCTCGTACTGCGTCATCTGCGCACCGATCTTGTCCATCTCCGGCTGTTTGGACTCGATCACGTAGGCGTACAGCGCGCGGTTGTGGTAGATCGCCTTCATATTGGCGTTGCCGATATCGCCCACGGGCACCAGGTTGTTCTCGTACATGTTCACCAGCATGCCGTTGAGCTGTGAGACCCGGGTCATCCCAAACAAGCCCACAGAAAGTGCAATCAGGGCACTGATGAGTGCAAATGCCATCAGGCGGGATTGGACTCTGGTGCTTTCAAGAAACAGCATGGACGGTGCTCCTGTGGATCTAGGGATGGTGGATGCCAGAGCTGCATCGGCCAACGCAGACTTTGGCCGTAAACATATGTAAATTCATCATAACCAACCCAGCTGGAAAATCCAGCTATGCCCCACTACACTGCGCTAAAACCGGTTCATATTGCCTTTGCCCGGCACCAAAGCGATAGTGGACAGGTTCCAACCAGGTATGCACCATGAAAAAGCAACAGCCGGAACGGTTTTGGGAAGTCGACCTGGGCGCACTGCTGCTGCTCTGGTGGAATGACATTTCCACGTTTGTCAAAACCGCCGTGATGTTCTGCGCTTTGTCGCTGCCGGTGCTGATTCCGGCGCTGATCATGTGGCTGATGCTGGTCAACAACATCAGCTTTGAGTCGGTCCCCTGAGGGCGTCTACCCCCTCAAGGAAAATAGGCTGCCTGCGCTTATTCCACGGGCGTAAGCAGCTATTTAATTTATAGCGGACGGGCGGCTTGCAAGGTATCCCGCGTGTCCAGGGCCACACGGCGGGCCGCGTCGGCAAAGTCGTCACCGCCGGAGGCATACAAAATCGCCCGCGACGAATTCACGATCAGCGGGCCGTTGGCCGTCCACCCCGCCTGCACCGTGGCGCGGGCATCGCCCCCCTGGGCGCCCACGCCGGGCACCAGCAGCGGCACGGTGGGCGCCAGGGCGCGCACCCGGGCGATCTCTTCAGGGTAAGTGGCCCCCACCACCAGGCCGAGCTGGCCGTTCAGGTTCCACGGGCCCTGGGCCAGCTGGGCCACATGCTCATACAACAGGGGCTGGCCGGGCACGTTGGCCAGGCGCTGGTTTTGCAGGTCGTCACCACCGGGGTTGGAGGTGCGGCACAGCAGGAACGCACCCTTGCCGGGGTACTTGAGATACGGCTGCACCGAGTCGAAGCCCATGAACGGCGACAGGGTCACGGCATCGGCCAGGTAGCGCTCGAAAGCCTCCACCGCGTACTGCTCGGCGGTGGAACCGATGTCGCCGCGCTTGGCATCCAGGATGATGGGCACGTGCGGCGCCACACGGCGGATATGGGCCACGACGCGCTCCAGCTGGTCTTCGGCGCGGTGGGCGGCAAAGTAGGCGATCTGCGGCTTGAAGGCGATGGCCAGGTCGGCCGTAGCCTCGACGATGCGGGCGCAGAAGTCGGCAATCTTGCTGGCGTCACCGCGCCATGCGCCAGGGAAGCGGGCCGGATCGGGGTCGAGCCCGACGCAGAGCATGGAGGCATTGCGCTGCCCGGCGGTGTGGAGCATGTCTAGGAAGGTCATGCCCCGGATTTTACGGGCCGGGGTTCGGCGGCTTGCACAATGCTTGGCAGCCCCCATTTGTTGCTTTTACCGAAAGCCCTCCATGTCCGCCATCCTGCAAGTCCAGCCCCTGGGTTTCCCGTGGGCCACCATCGACCCGTTTCTGTTCTGCGCCTACCACGACGATGCCTACCCAAGCGCCAACGCGCAGATGGGCCCGGCCACCTCGCTGGCGGGCCGCGCCATCGGCCAGGACTTCAGCCGCAAGGACGGCTGGAGCATGTACCACGGCGAGACGGTGCCGGGCTTTCCGCCCCACCCGCACCGTGGCTTCGAGACCGTCACCATCGTCCGCCAAGGCCTGGTGGACCACGCCGACTCGCTGGGGGCCAGCGCCCGCTACGGCGCGGGCGACGTGCAGTGGCTGACCACCGGGCACGGCATCGTGCACGCCGAAATGTTTCCGCTACTCCGCCAGGGTGAGCCCAACCCGCTGGAATTGTTCCAGATCTGGCTCAACCTGCCTGCGCGCAACAAGATGGTGGACCCGCACTTCACCATGTTCTGGCAGCACCAGGTGCCGCGCACCACCTTCACCGACGCGGCAGGCCTGGCCACCGAAGTGCTGGTCACGGCTGGCAACCTGGCCGATGCCACGCCCCCGGCCCCGCCGCCCGACTCCTGGGCCGCCCAGCCCGAGGCCGACGTGGCCATCTGGACCATCACCATGGCCCCCGGGGCCCGCTGGACCCTGCCTGCAGCCAAAGGTGCCGACACGCAGCGGCAGCTGTATTTCTTCAAAGGCCAGTCGGTGCAAGTGGCCGGGCAAGCCGTGTCCAGCCACGCGGCCATCACCCTGGATGCCGGGGTGGACGTAGCGCTGGTCAACGGCCCGCTGGCCAGCGAATTCCTGCTGCTGCAAGGCCGCCCGCTGGGCGAGCCGGTGGCCCAGTACGGCCCGTTCGTGATGAACACCCGCGCCGAGATCGAGCAGGCCATGGCCGACTACCGCCGCACCCAGTTCGGCGGCTGGCCCTGGGGCGACGACGCTCCGGTACATGGCCGCGACCCGGCGCGGTTTACCCAGATGGTGGGCGCCGAGAAGGTGCTGGCGGGCGGGTAGGCGGCGGCGGCCAGGCGCGGGCATGCTACGCAAATAGTAGCTGCTCACGCTGGTCTTATAAGCACCAGAGGCCGATTTGGCTTAAATCGCAAACCGGCCCCGCCGGTGCGCGAAAATACGCCGTACTTCCCCCTCCACGCACCGACCGACCCCCTTATGAAAATCGAAAAAAACACCGCCGTCACCCTGCGCTACAAGGTGGCAGATGCCAAAGGCCTGCTGATCGAAGCGCCCAAAGACCCCATGGTCTACCTGCACGGCGGCTACAACAACACCCTGCCCAAGATCGAAGCCGCACTTGAAGGCCGCGTGGCCGGCTATTCGGTGACGCTGGACCTGCAGCCCGAAGACGCGTTCGGCCTGCGCGACGAATCGCTGGCGCGCAGCATCCCCAAGAGCGAATTTCCACCCGGCGTGAAGGTCGGTGGCCAGCTCAAGGGCATCAACGATAACGGCAGTGAACAAATCTACAACGTCGTCAAGATCAAGGGCGACCAGGTGCTGCTGGACGGCAACCACGCGCTGGCGGGCAAGGCGCTGCGCTTTACCGTCACCGTGACCGGTGTGCGCGCGGCATCCGAGGAAGAAATCACCCACCAGCACGTGCACGGCGAACACGGCCACCACCACTAAGCAGCGAGGAAACCGCACCATGAGCACCCCTTCCACCGTGATAGCCCCCCGTGACAAGGCCGACATCCTGGCCCAGGCCCTGCCCTACATCCGCAAGTTCCATGGCAAGACCATGGTCATCAAGTACGGCGGCAACGCCATGACCGACCCGGCGCTGCAGCAGGCCTTTGCCGAAGACGTGGTGCTGCTCAAGCTGGTGGGCATCAACCCGGTGGTGGTGCACGGCGGCGGCCCGCAGATCGAGGCGGCGCTGGGGCGGCTGGGCAAAAAGGGCCAGTTCATCCAGGGCATGCGCGTCACCGATGCCGAAACCATGGAAGTGGTGGAATGGGTGCTGGCCGGCCAGGTGCAGCAGGACATCGTGGGCCTGATCAACCAGGCCGGTGGCAAAGCCGTGGGCCTGACCGGGCGCGACGGCGGCATGATCCGCGCCAAGCAGTTGCGCATGGCCGACAACACCGACCCCAGCGTGTTCCACGACATCGGCCAGGTGGGCGATATCGAGAGCATCGACCCCAGCGTGGTCAAGGCGCTGCAAGACGATGCCTTCATCCCGGTGGTCAGCCCCATCGGCTTTGGCACCGACAACACCAGCTACAACATCAACGCCGACGTGGTGGCGGGCCGCCTGGCCATCGAGCTGCAGGCCGAAAAGCTGCTGATGCTGAGCAACATCCCCGGCGTGCTCAACAAGGCGGGCGAGCTGCTGCCCGACCTGACCGCCAAGGACATCGACGCCCTGTTTGCCGACGGCACCCTGTCGGGCGGCATGCTGCCCAAGATTGCCGGTGCGCTGGATGCCGCCAAGAGCGGCGTCAAGGCGGTGCACATCATCGACGGCCGGGTGCCGCACGCGCTGCTGCTGGAGATCCTGACCGAGCAGGCCTTTGGCACCATGATCCGGTCGAGCTAAATGGCCGAGGCATTGGCGGAACACTCGGCAGAGGAAGCCCCGCGCAAACGCCCCAAGCCGGGCGAGCGCCGGGTGCAGATTCTGCAGGCCCTGGCCACCATGCTGGAGCAGCCGGGGGCCGAGCGCATCACCACCGCGGCCCTGGCGGCCCGGCTGGACGTGAGCGAGGCCGCGCTGTACCGGCACTTTGCCAGCAAGGCGCAGATGTTCGAGGGGCTGATCGAGTTCATCGAGCAGTCGGTGTTCTCGCTGGTGAACCAGATCGTGGCCACGGCGGGCGACGCCCCAGGCCCGCTGCAGGCGCGCCGCATCGTCTCGGTGCTGCTGCAGTTTGGCGAGAAAAACCCCGGCATGGCCCGGGTGATGGTGGGCGACGCGCTGGTGTTTGAAAACGAACGCCTGCAGCAGCGCATGAACCTGTTTTTCGACAAGATCGAGGCCACCCTGCGCCAGTGCCTGCGCCACAGCGACCCGGCCAGTGACACCCCCACGGTGGACGCACAGGTGCAGGCGGCGGCGCTGACGGCGTTTGCCGCGGGCAGTCTGCAGCGCTTCACCCGCTCCGGGTTCAAGCGGCTGCCCACCGAGCAGCTGGACGCCAGCTTGCGCGGCTTGCTACCGAAATAATAGCTGCTTGCGCTCACCCCATAAGCACGGGGTGCCAATGGGGCTTTAAGCCGCCGCAGCCGCCTTGTAGGGCGTGTACGGCTTGGAATGGGTAAACGGGCTGGTGTAGGGCTTGGTATTGAACTTGCCGTGCGGCAGGCTGGCCAGGCGGGCAAACAGGCGGCGGCAGTAGCCGTCGATGCCGAGGCATTTGTTCAGCTCGTCCACCGGCAGCGGACCGGACACCACCACAATGTCGTTGGCATAGTCTTGCGCCCCGGCGGCCCGCAGCTTGCGCCGCGCGCCCATGGCCCACGACTGGATGCGGATGGGGTTGCCGTGCTGGTGTAGCTCGCCGGTGCTGATATCAAAGGCAATCGCCACCGTGTCGGTCTTCAAACGAAAGCGACGCTCCCCCGTGACCGCGCTCGGAGGCGTGTCCATGTCGTACAGGTAGTAGCTGCCGCCTTTGAGTTGGTATTGCAGTGCCATAGCGATTGCGGGATATAACCCGCATTGTGGATGATATTTATCACACCCAAAGCCTAATTTAGCCGCCAAACGCGGGTTAACTCGCTGCCCGGCCCCGCTTTTACCGGCAGTTACAGACAGGGCTTGCCCAGCCCTCCCGGCCCTGGCAGCACCCGGCCACCGATAATCGGGGGATGACTACACCGAACAAGACACCCGCCGCCACCGATTTCAGCAGCCTGCCGCTGGCCCCCGCCATGCTGGCCAACCTGGAGCAGCTCGGGTATTTGCAAATGACGCCGATCCAGGCCGCCAGCCTGCCGCTGGCGCTGCTGGGGCAAGATTTGATTGCCCAGGCCATGACCGGCAGCGGCAAAACCGCCGCCTTCGCCCTGGCCCTGCTGGCCAACCTGAACGCCCGCCGCTTTGCCGTGCAGGCCATGGTGCTGTGCCCCACGCGCGAGCTGGCCGACCAGGTGAGCGTGGAGATCCGCCGCCTGGCCCGCGCGGAGGAAAACATCAAGGTGGTGACCCTGTGTGGCGGCGTGGCCCTGCGCGGGCAAAACGCCAGCCTGGAGCACGGCGCGCACATCGTGGTGGGCACGCCGGGCCGCATCATGGACCACCTGGAGCGCGGCCACCTGGACCTGTCGGCCCTGAACACCCTGGTGCTGGACGAGGCCGACCGCATGCTGGACATGGGCTTTTTTGAAGACATGGCCACCGTCATCAAGCAGTGCCCCAAAGAGCGCCAGACGCTGCTGTTCTCGGCCACCTACCCCGAGGGCATCGAGAAACTGAGCCAGCAGTTCATGCGCCAGCCCAAGAGCATCACCGTGCAGGCGCAGCACGCCACCACCCAGATCGCCCAGCGCTGGTACCAGGTGGAAAAATCCGAGCGCCTGGCCACCGTGGGCAAGCTGCTGAACCACTTCCGCCCGGCCAGTACGCTGGCGTTTTGCAATACCAAGCTGCAGTGCCGCGCCCTGGTAGCCGCCCTGCAGGCCGAAGGCTTCAGCGCGCTGGCGCTGTACGGCGAACTGGAGCAGCGCGAGCGCGACCAGGTGCTGGTGCAGTTTGCCAACCGCAGCTGCAGCGTGCTGGTGGCCACCGACGTGGCCGCACGCGGGCTGGACATTGCCGACCTGGCCGCCGTGATCAACGTGGACGTGACGCCCGACTCCGAAGTGCACATCCACCGCATTGGCCGCACCGGCCGTGCCGGGGCCGAGGGCCTGGCGTTGAATCTGGCTTCGATGAACGAGATGGGCTTTGTCGGCAAGATCGAGGTGCTGCAAAACCGCGAATCCGAATGGCACAAGCTGGAGGAGCTGACCCCCACCAGCAAGGAGCCGCTGCGCCCGCCCATGATGACGCTGCAAATCACCGGCGGCCGCAAGGAAAAGATCCGCGCGGGCGACGTGCTGGGCGCGCTGACCGGCGACGCAGGCTACACCCGCGAGCAGATCGGCAAGATCAATGTGAACGAATACTCCACCTACGTGGCGGTAGACCGCCGCATCGCCCATGAGGCCGAGCGCAAGCTCAACGCGGGCAAGATCAAGGGCAAGAGCGTGCGCGTGCGCCTGATGACCGGCGACGACGAGTAAGCACAAAATAGGCTGCCTGCGCTTATGGAATAAGCGTGAGCAGCTATTATTTTTGAATCAGGCTGCGCGCAGCATTTCGACGTGCGGAATGTTGTCTTCCAGGTACACCTGCGACACCGGCACAAACCCGAAACCCTGGTAGAACTTCAGCAGGTACTGCTGGGCGCTGATGCGGTTGGGCTGGCCGGGCCAGGTGGTCGCGCAGCGTGCCAGGGCCTCGGTGAGCAGCACCTGCCCCAGCCCCTGCCCCCGGAACGCAGGCGAGGTGAGCACCCGGCCCAGTGAGGGCTCGGGGTATTTGCTGCCGGGGTCGGTCACCCGCAGGTAGGCGGCAAGCTGGCCCCCCGCCCAGGCCAGCAGGTGCCAGCACTGCAGGTCGTAGGCATCCGCATCCGGGTAGACGCAGTTTTGCTCGATCACAAACACTGCTTCGCGCTGGACCATGGCGGCGTGGAATTCCACCGCGCTCAAATCCCCCAGCCGCGCCCACTGGAAGCGCAGCTCAGGCCTTTGCATTTTGCAGGGCGGCGATGCGTTGCTCGATGGGCGGGTGGGTCGAGAACAGCTGGCCAATGCCACCGGCAATGCCGAAGGCCGCCACGCTCTTGGGCAGCTCGGCCGTGTGCAGACCGCCCAGGCGGGCCAGGGCGTTGATCATCGGCTGGCGGCGGCCCATCAACTGGGCCGCACCGGCATCGGCGCGGAATTCGCGGTGGCGCGAGAACCAGGCCACGACAATGGCAGCGGCAAAGCCCAGCACGATATCCAGCACGATGGTACTGACGTAGTAGCCGATGCCGGGGCCGCTGCTGCGGTCGTCGCCCTTGCGCAAAAAGCTGTCTACCGCGTAGCCGATCACCCGGCTCAGGAACACCACAAAGGTGTTCATCACGCCCTGGATCAGCGTCATGGTGACCATGTCGCCATTGGCCACGTGGGCAATTTCATGGCCCAGCACGGCCTCGATTTCTTCGTGCGTCATGCCCTGCAGCAGGCCAGTGGACACGGCCACCAGGGCCGAGTTCTTGAACGCGCCGGTGGCAAAGGCGTTGGGGTCGCCTTCAAAAATGCCGACTTCGGGCATGCCGATCTGGGCCTTGTCCGCCAGGCGGCGCACGGTGTCGATGATCCAGGCCTCGTCGGCGTTTTGCGGCTGGGTGATGACGCGCACGCCCGAGGTCCACTTGGCCATGGGTTTGCTGATCAGCAGCGAAATGATGGCGCCGCCAAAGCCCATCACCAGCGCAAACCCCAGCAGCGCGCCCAGGTTCAGCCCGTTGGCCGTGAGGTAGCGGTTGACCCCCAACAGGCTGGCGACGATACCCAGCACGGTGACAACCAACACGTTGGTCAGGATGAAGAGAAGAATGCGTTTCATGGGGCTTTCCAAGGAAATAACTGGGGGTTAGATGGGGCTTGTGTAAAGAAGTTCAAGCCACTGAACGTCTACGCGCGCGGTGGGCGGAAGACCTGGGCGTCGGCATAAAAGCCGGGGTGGGCGTTGTCGGCACACCAGCCCGGCACGCCCAGCACCGGCAAGGGCAGAAAGGGTTTGCTGCCGAGGTGGATGGCGCTGAGCTGCTGCGCGATGGTTGCATCCAGATTTACTACAGAATTGATAGCTGCTTGCGCCCAATAGACGTGCGCTGTGATCGGTTTTCGTGGGCAAACCAGTTTTTCCAGCAGCGCATGGCCGAACAGCACCAACTGGGCCTGCGCCCACAGGGGCCGCAGCGTGACGAACAGCCGCTGCCAGTCCCGCGCCCGCAGGGCCTCCCACAGCGCGGGCGGGGCGACCAGAAAGGCGGCGTTCTCGTCGAATACCGTCAGCGCATCGCGCACCGGGCCGCGCAGGGGCTGCACGCCGTCGGTGGCAATCTGCGCCGCCTGCAACTGGTTGAGCCGGGTCTTGGTGTGCGGAAAATGGTGCCAGCACAGGCCGTTGAAGAAGTCGTGCAAGTTGTCGCGGCTGGGGCATTGGCGGGTGTGGAAGATGAAGTGCTCGTACGCCTCGCCAGGCGGCAGCGCGGCCTGGGGCACAAAACGCACCGGGGCGGGCGCGGCGGCGTTCAGGGCCTCCGCGATGCCCTGGTGGGTCTGTGCGGCCACCGCCTGGCCCACCGCGCGGTACGGGGCCAGCCAGGGTGCCGACCAGTCCACCGCAGGCAGCATCAGCCCACAAGCTTCCAGGGCAGGGCTTCGCCCGCGCGCAGGGGCTTGAGTTGCGCCTCGCCAAAGGCGAAGCTGTCGGGCGGCGTCCAGCTCTGGCGGGCCAGGGTGATGGTGCCGGTGTTGCGCGGCAGGCTGTAGAAGGCGGGGCCGTTGAAGCTGGCGAAGGCCTCCAGCTTGTCTAAAGCACCGGCGTTGTCGAAGGCTTCGGCGTACATCTCGATGGCGGCGTGGGCGGTGTAGCAACCGGCGCAGCCCGAGGCGTGCTCTTTAAGGTGGGTGGCGTGGGGCGCGCTGTCGGTGCCCAGAAAGAACTTGGCGCTGCCGCTGGTAGCGGCTTCTACCAAAGCCAGGCGGTGGGTTTCGCGCTTGAGCACCGGCAGGCAGTAGTAGTGCGGACGGATGCCGCCGGTGAACAGGGCGTTGCGGTTGTACAGCAGGTGGTGGGCCGTGAGGGTGGCGGCGGTGAATGGGTCGGCATCGCGCACGTACTGGGCGGCTTCCCGCGTGGTGATGTGCTCAAAAACGATCTTGAGCTCGGGGAAGTCGCGGCGCAGCGGGATCAGTTGCTGGTCGATGAAGGCGGCTTCGCGGTCGAACAGGTCGATGTCGGCACTGGTGACTTCGCCGTGCACCAGCAGCAGCATGTCGGCGCGCTGCATGGCTTCCAGCGTCGGGTAGATCTTGCGCAGGTCGGTCACGCCCGCGTCGCTGTTGGTGGTGGCACCGGCGGGGTAGAGCTTGGCGGCGACGATGCCTGCAGCCTTGGCGCGGGCAATCTCGTCGGGCGGCAGGCTGTCGGTCAGGTACAGCGTCATCAGCGGGTCGAATGCCACGCCCTCTGGCACGGCCTCCAGAATGCGCGCACGGTAGGCCAGGGCCTGGGCGGTGCTGGTCACGGGCGGGCGCAGGTTGGGCATGATGACGGCACGGCCAAACTGGGCGGCGGTGTGCGGCACGACGGTGTGCAGGGCGTCGCCGTCGCGCACATGCAGGTGCCAGTCGTCGGGGCGGGTGATCGTGAGGGTGGTGGTGGCGGAAGTCATGGGCGGAATTGTCGCACTGCAAAAATACACGGGAATGCGGGCAAAAAAAATCCTCCGAAACCCTGGCTGGCCCCGGAGGATTTTCTGGTCACAGCCGCGATCAGTGCGCCAGGATCTTGTTGAGGAAGTCCTTGGTGCGTGGCTGGCGGTTTTCGGGGTGGCTGAAGAACTCGTCCTTGGAGCAGTCTTCCAGAATCTTGCCGCCCACGTCGATGAAGATCACGCGGCTGGCCACCTTGCGGGCAAAGCCCATTTCGTGGGTGACGCACATCATGGTCATGCCTTCCTTGGCCAGGGTGACCATCACGTCCAGCACTTCGCCGACCATTTCGGGGTCAAGTGCCGAGGTGGGTTCGTCGAACAGCATGACCATCGGGTCCATGCTCAGCGCCCGGGCAATCGCCACGCGCTGCTGCTGGCCGCCGGACAGCTGGCCGGGAAACTTGTCCTTGTGCGCCATCAGGCCCACGCGGTCGAGCATCTTCAGGCCGCGGACCTTGGCATCGTCGGGCGTACGGCCCAGCACCTTGATCTGCGCCAGGGTCAGGTTTTCGGTGACCGACAGGTGGGGGAACAGCTCAAAGTGCTGGAACACCATGCCCACGCGGCTGCGCAGCTTGGGCAGGTCGGTCTTGGGGTCGTGCAAGGCAATGCCGTCCACAAATATCTCGCCCTTCTGGAAGGGCTCTAGCGCGTTGACGGTCTTGATCAGGGTGGATTTGCCCGAACCCGACGGGCCGCAGACCACCACCACATCGCCCTTTTTGATGCTGACGTTGCAGTTGTTGAGCACCTGCACAGCGCCATACCACTTGGATACGTTTTTAATTTCAATCATGTTTAACTCCTCGGCTCGAATGACGGTGCTTGTTAGCGGATGATGGCAATCTTGAGTTGCAACTTCTTGACGATATAAGAAAGACCGAAGCACAGCGCAAAGTACACCACGGCGGCCAGCAAATAGGCCTCTTCCGGGCGGCCATACAGCTTGCCCGCGGTGGTGAAGCCCTTGAGCAGGTCGTAGGCACCAATGGCGTACACCAGCGAGGTGTCCTGGAACAGGATGATGGTCTGGGTCAGCAGCACCGGCAGCATGTTGCGAAAGGCCTGCGGCAGGATCACCAGCTTCATATTCTGTGCATAGGTCATGCCCACCGCCTGGCCCGCATGGACCTGGCCACGTGGAATCGACTGGATACCGGCACGCATGATTTCGCTGAAATAGGCGGCCTCAAAGGCAATGAAGGTGATCGCCGCCGAGTATTCCGAGCGGTAGTTGGCACCATCGGGCAGGTAGCTGTAGAACGAGCTGGGCACCAGCAAAAAGAACCACAGGATCACCATCACCAGCGGAATCGACCGCATGACGTTGACGTAAATGGTGGCGGGCCACATCAGCAGCTTGACACCCGACAGGCGCATCAGCGCCAGCACGGTGCCCAGCAAGATGCCGCCCACGGTGGCCACGGCTGTGAGCTCGATGCTGAAGAGAAAGCCCTTCTGCACGAATTTGCTGATGATCTCCCAGCTGAAAAAGGAAAGGTCTAGTCCGCCCATATCAATGCCCCCCGCCTGTGCCACCCGCGACTATGAAGCCGGGGATCTGCATTCTTTTCTCGACAAACGCCATCACGCGGTTGACCGCAAAGGCCGACGCGGCGTACAGCACGGTCACGCCCAGGTAAATCTCAATCCCGCGCGAGGTTTCTTCCTGGGCCTGCATGGCGAACATGGTCAGCTCGGAGATCGACACCGCGAACGCCACCGAGGAGTTCTTCAGCAAATTCATCGACTCGCTGGTCAGCGGTGGAAAAATGATGCGAAACGCCATCGGCAAGATCACATAACGGTAGGTTTGTGCAGTCGAAAAGCCCATCGCCATACCGGCATAGCGCTGGCCCTTGGGCAGCGCCTGGATGCCGGCGCGCACCTGTTCGGCAATCCGCGCCGAGGTAAAGAAGCCCAGCGACATGACGACCAGCGCAAAGCCCGGCACCTGCTGCATGGCCGGAAATATCTTGGGCACCACGAAATACCAGATGAAGATCTGGACCAGCAAAGGAATATTGCGAAACAGCTCGACCCAGGCATTGGCAAAGCGCACGGCCCAGGGGCTATTGGGCAAGGTACGCAAGGTCCCCATCAGGGCACCCACCACCATCGCCACGACCCAGGAGCAACCGGCTACCGCCAGTGTCCAGCGCCAGGCCTCCAGCATCCATTGCAGATAGGTACGCCCACTGCCGTCATCATTGAGAAATACCTGCCAATCCATAACGCTCTCCATCCTGAAATATGCCACCCCGGCCCGGGGCAATGTTGTGCAATGCCCCAATGGCAAATAAAAACCCCGCCTCGGATATTGTGAGGCGGGGTTTCGTGCATCCGATACTTACTTTTTAGCGTAATCTTCCGCAGGCTTGTCGTTCAAGTTGGCCCAGGCAGCCTTGGTCGCGTCGCTGGCCGGCAGGCCGACCTTGACGTTCTTCGGCGGGATGGGTTGCATGAACCACTTGTCATACAGCTTGGCCATTTCGCCCGTCTTGACCATGCTGGCGATGGTGTCGTCGGCCAGCTTCTTGAAGGCAGGATCGTCCTTGCGCAACATGATGGCAATCGGCTCCACGCTCAGCACTTCGCCCACGATTTTGAAGTCGGCAGGGTTTTTGGAGGTGGAGATGTTGCCCGCCAGGATCTGGCCGTCCATCACGAAGGCATCGGCGCGGCCGGATTCCAGCAGCAGAAAGCTGTCGGCGTGGTCCTTGCCGAACACTTCCTTGAAGTCCACGCCGGTGGCGCGTTCGTTCTTGCGCAGCAATTGCACGGACGTGGTGCCCGTGGTGGTCGCCACGTTTTTGCCGTTCAGCTGGGCAATCGAGGTGATGCCCGAGTTGGCCTTGACCGCAATACGCACTTCTTCCACGTAGACGGTGTTGGCAAAGGCCACGTCTTTTTGGCGGGTGGCGTTGTTGGTGGTGGAGCCGCACTCCAGATCCACGGTGCCGTTTTGCACCAGGGGGATACGGTTTTGCGACGTCACCAGTTGGTATTTGATGTCCAGCTTTTTACCAACGACTTTTTCCAGATTGGCAATGATGTGTTGGCACACGTCGTAATGGAAACCGGTGTATTTACCGTCGCCCAACGTGAACGCGAGCGCGCCTGAAGAATCCCGAACACCCATGGTGATGGTTCCAGAAGCCTTGACCTTGGCGATGGTGTCGGAGGCCTGTGCAAACGCGCCACCGGTAGCTAGCGCAGCCACAGCAAAGGCGAGCAAATGTTTCTTCATGAAAACTCCAAGGTAAATGATAAGAACTACACAACGCAAATTTTAGAGAAACGGACGCAAGGGATAACCCTCGCGCCCGGTCTTGGTGCACGGGGAGGAATCGAAAACCATCGATACCTCCACGCTATGCAGACTTTGTGCCTGCATAAAAAACAAGCTACTCCGGCTTGACAACCATGGCCTGAAAGATCGTGACCAGTTGCGGACTCATGGGCAGATTGATGCTCACACCCGAGGGCAAACGGCGCAAAAACCACCGGGTATAAAAGCGGGTCAGATCGCCATCTTCGGCCAGTGTGGCAAAGGTTTTGGTGACCACTTCGGCCAGAGGCGCATCGCCTTTGCGGTACATGATGCCGTAAGGTTCATACGACAGAAATTCGCCCACCACAGCGTAGTCCGCCTGCGCCTTGTTTTGCGCCAGCAGCCCGTACAGCAGTACATCGTCGGTGGCGAACGCGTCCACCTTGCCCGATGCCAATTGGGCGAACGATTCGGCATGGTCACGCGACACCACCAGCTGCACATTGAGCTTGAATTTGTCGGACAGCTCGCGCAGTGTTTTCTCGTTGGTGGTGCCTGCCGTCACGCCCACGCGCTTGCCGACCAGGTCCCGGAACGACTTGACCGGAGAGCCATTTTTCACCATCAGCTTGGTGCCAGACACAAAGGTGGTGGGTGAAAAACCCACCACTTTTTGCCGCTCCAGGTTGCTGGTGGTGGAGCCACATTCCAGGTCCACCTGGCCCGAAGTGACGGCATTGAAGCGTGTCTCGGACGTGACAGGCTGCCACTTGATGAGCAATTCGCGGCCAATTTCTTCGCCAATGGCATCGACCAGGGCTCGGCAAATATCGATGGCGTAGCCTATCGGCTCGCCACGCGCCGAGACGTAGGAGAAAGGAATCGACGCATCGCGGTAGCCGATGGTGACCGCGCCGGTTTCGTGGGCTTTTTTCAGCACGCCGGTCAGTGCCTGGGCATGCGCCGTGCAGGCCAACCACGCAGACAGCAGACCGGCGGCGAGTGGCTTGATCCAAGGGGTACGCATGGTCTCAGGCACGGGCCGACGCAGTCAAAGCGGCATCCATGGCACGGGCGTTCACCTCGGCGGCGGCTTCAGGAATCAGCTCACCCTCCCATTTGGCGACTACGGCGGTGGCGATGGAGTTGCCCACGGCGTTGGTGGCAGAGCGGCCCATGTCCAGGAAGGTGTCCACGCCCAGAATCAGCAGCAAACCGGCTTCGGGGATGTTGAACTGGTTCAGCGTGGCAGCAATCACCACCAGCGAGGCCCGCGGCACGCCCGCCATGCCCTTGGAGGTCAGCATCAGGATCAGCAGCATGGTGATCTGCGTGCTGAGCGGCAGCGCGATGCCGTACGCCTGGGCGATGAACAGCGTGGCGAAGGTGCAGTACATCATGGAGCCGTCCAGATTGAACGAGTAGCCCATGGGCATCACGAAGCTGGAGATCTTGCGCTTGACGCCGAAACGGTCGAGTGCGTCCAGGATCTTGGGGTAGGCGGCTTCGGAGCTGGCGGTGGCAAACGACAGCAAAAAGGCTTCCTTAATCAGCACCAGCAGCTTGAATACGCGCGGGCCCAGGAACACATAGCCCGCAAAAATCAGCACGCCCCACAGCAGGAACAAGCCCAGGTAGAAGTCGCCCATAAAGACGGCAAACTTCAGCAGAATGCCCAGCCCGTTGACGGCCACGGTGGCGGCCATGGCGGCCAGCACGGCCAGGGGGGCCAGCTTCATCACGTAGCCGGTGATCTTCAGCATCACGTGGGCCAGCTCGTCGATGGCACTGACCAGCACCTTGGCCTTGTCTCCCAGCGATGCCATGGCCACGCCAAAGAACATGGAGAACACCACGATCTGCAGAATTTCGTTGTTGGCCATGGCTTCGGCAAACGACTTGGGCACCAGGTGGCTGACGAAGTCTTTCAGGGTGAACTTGGACGTGGCCAAACCGGCCGACGCACCAATATCGGGCAGCGGCAAGCCCAGGTTTTCACCGGGCTTCAGCAGGTTGGCCATGACCAGGCCCAGCACCAGCGAGACCAGCGAGGCGGTGACAAACCAGCCCAGCGCCTTGCCGAAGACCCGGCCGACCGAGGCGGCATCGCCCATGTGCGCAATGCCGACCACCAGGGTTGAGAACACCAGCGGCGCAATCAGCATCTTGATCAGACGCAGAAAAATGTCCGACATGATGGAGATGTAGCCCGCGATTTCGCTGGCGGCTTTTTTGTCGGGGAAACTGGTGAACACCATGTAACCCACCAGGATACCCAGCACCATGGCTAGCAGAATGGTGACTGCGGCCGGCATTTTTTTCTTCATGTCTCTTCCTCTCGAAATGTGGAGCCCACCAGGGGCTATCGCCAAAAACTATATACAAACTCCAGCGCACCGAAATAGTGAATGCCCCGATTCGCACAAAAAAAGTGCAAGCATTTTGTATGCCATCTCTTATTCGCCGCTACGTACCAAGGCGATGGGTTGGGTTAGCTTCTCGGGCACTAGCAAGGCCTCCAGCTCGGCGCGGGTCATGATGCCCAGCGACTCGGCCACTTCGCCGATCGGGGCACCGCTCTTCATGGCGGTTTTGGCGATCAGAGCCGATTTTTCGTAGCCGATCAAGGGGTTCAAAGCGGTGACCAGCGTGACCGATTCGCGCACGCGCTTGGCCAGCAGTTCGCGGTTGGGTTCGATCCCGGCGACGCAGTTGGTCTGCAGGGTGCGGCAGGCCTGGCTGAGATGTTCGATGCTCTTAAACAGGCTCCAGCCCATGATGGGTTCGAACGCGTTGAGCTGCAACTGGCCGGCTTCGGACGCCATGGTCACCGTCATGTCGTTGCCAATGACTTCAAATGCCACCTGGTTCATCACCTCGGGGATCACCGGATTCACCTTGCCGGGCATGATGCTGGAGCCTGCCTGGCGGGCGGGCAGACGGATGTCGCCGAACCCGGCCTGGGGGCCGCTGGACAGCAGGCGCAGGTCGTTGCAGATTTTGCTGAGCTTGCAGGCCACGCGCTTGAGCACGCCCGACAACTGCACAAACGCGCCCGTGTCCTGCGTGGCTTCGATCAGGTTGCTGGCTTTCTCCACCGGCACGCCGCTGATTTCCGCCAGCAGCTGGCAGGCCCGGTCCGAATAACCAGCAGGTGCATTGATACCGGTGCCGATGGCGGTGGCACCGAGGTTGATTTCCTGGATCAGCGCGCGGGCTTCGCGCATGCGGGCCTCGTCTTCGCCGATCATGACGGCGTAGGTCAGAAACTCCTGGCCCAAGGTCATGGGCACGGCGTCTTGCAACTGGGTGCGGCCTATCTTGAGGATGTCTTTGAACTCCTCGGCCTTGGCCTCAAAGCCTTCGCGCAGAAAAGCCATGGAGGCCAACAGCCGCTCGATGCCCAGCCACAGCGCGATCCGCACCGCCGTGGGATACACATCGTTGGTGCTTTGCGAGGCGTTGACGTGGTCGTTGGGGTGCAGCACGTCGTAGCGGCCTTTGTCCAGGCCCATCTTTTCGAGGGCCAGGTTGGCGATCACCTCGTTGGCATTCATGTTGGTCGAGGTGCCCGCGCCACCCTGGATCACGTCCACCACGAACTCGGTGTGCAGCTTGCCCTCCACCAGGTCGTCGCAGGCCAGCACGATGGCGTCGGCCAGCTTGGCATCCAGCACGCCCAGTTCCACATTGGTCCGGGCCGCGGCGGTTTTGACGAAAGCCAGCGCGCGGATCAGGTCGGGCATGGCCGAAATACGCGTGCCCGAGATGTGAAAGTTGTCTACCGCGCGGGCGGTATGCACACCCCAGTAGGCGGCTTGGGGAATCTTCTTTTCACCCAAAAAGTCATGTTCGATGCGAAAGTTGGTAGACATACAAAGCCTGGGCAGTTGTGGAGGTGGCGAACTGTAAGGGCGCACTTATCCAAACACCAATGCCGTTTGCATGCAGCGTTATGCATGGCTGTCATAGATCTGTCATGGCCGCCATGCAGTAATGGCATGGCCCCGAGGCGGTTCTACTTCGCGGGCTTTTGCGACGCCAGGTAGGTCCACAAGGCCTGCGCCGTGCCCTTGGCGGCGGCCGGACCATTGGGCTTTTCGCGGTAGGCCCGCACATCCATGGTCATCTCCAGCCCCGTCAAGCCGGGCGGCGCAGCGCTGACCAGTTTGCGGGCGCGCAGCTCTTTCTTGACCGCGCTGTAGGGCAGGAAGGCAATACCGTGGCCTTCCAGGGCCATGGCTTTGAGACCTTCGGCCATGTCGGTCTCGTAGACCCGGTCCAGGTGGATGGGCGTGGCCGACTGCTTCAGGATCATGTCCACCGTCTGGCCCAGGTAGGCGCCCGGGGCATAGCCCAGGTAGGGCAGCAACTGGCCCGGACGGCCCGGCAACTGGAACAGTGGCGCGCCATCGGCATCGGCCTTGACGTAGGGCGCAATCACCTCCTGCCCCAGGCTGACCATTTCGTAACGGTCGGCAGCCAGCTGAAAAGGCTGCGAAGTGTGGTGGTAGGCGATGAGCAGATCGCAGCTACCCTCGACCAGGCGCATCACTGCGTCGTGCACGTTCAGGGCGATCAAGCGGCTTTTGATGGGGCCAAACTTCTCGCGCAGCAGCGACACCCAGGCCGGGAAAAAGGTGAACGCCAGCGTGTGCGGCACGGCAAATTCGATCACGTCCTGCCCGGCCGAATGGTGGCCGCGCAGCATGGCACGGGTACTTTGCAATGCCTGCAACACCTCCAGCGACTGGGCGTAGAGCGTTTCGCCCGCCGGGGTCAGGCGCGTGGGGTAGGAGCTGCGGTCGACCAGGTCGGTGCCCGCCCAGCCCTCCAGCGCCTGGATGCGCCGCGAAAACGCAGGCTGGGTTACGTGCCGTAACTGGGCGGATCGGCTGAAGCTGCGGGTTTCAGCCAAGCTGACAAAATCTTCTAGCCATTTGGTTTCCATGGCTGGATTATGGACGCGGCTTAGATCGGTGAGACTACGGCTAGACCCGCAAAGTGCCGTGTCGCGTTCTCAATGAAGCGCTGCACCGACGCTTCAATGGCCTGGGGCGACCAGCCGCCCACGTGGGGTGTAAGCACCACGGTGTCCAGATCCAGCAGTTCGGCGGGCGGCTGGGGTTCGCTCTCGTACACGTCCAGGCCCGCACCGGCCAGCTGGCCTGCGCGCAGGGCTGCGGCCAACGCGGCGGTATCCACCACGCTGCCGCGCGACACGTTCACCAGATAGCCGTCCGCGCCCAGCGCCGCCAGCACCTCGGCCCCGACCAGGTGGCGGGTGGCCGGGCCGCCGGGCGTGGCCACCACCAGAAAGTCGGCCCAGGCGGCCAGTGCCACCAGATCGGCAAAGTAGGTGTGCGCCACCTGGGGCTGGGGCGTGCGCCCGTGGTAGCCGATCTGCATGCCAAAGCCCAGCGCCCGCTGCGCCACCTTGTGGCCAATGCCGCCCAGGCCGACGATGCCCATGCGGCGCTGCGACACGCTGGCCGGCAGGGGCAGCACATCGCGCCACAGGCCCTGGCGGCACTGTGCATCCAGCTTCGGCACGTTGCGCACCACGGCCAGCAGCAGGGCGAAGGCGTGGTCGGCCACGCAGTCGTCGTTGGTGCCCGCGCCATTGGCCAGCGCCAGGCCGCGGGCGCGGGCGTGGGCGATGGCGATGTTCTCGAAGCCCACGCCCAGCGCGCAGACCAGTTCCAGCGCGGGCAAGGCATCCATCTCGGTGGCCGTCAGGCCCACGCTGCCGATGGTCAGCACCGCGCGGATGGTGGCGGCATCGGCGGCGATATGGGCCGCCCGCAGCGCATCCGTCGGGGCGTAGATCACCTCGAAATACGGCGCCAGCAGCGCCTGGTGGTGCGGGGCCATGAAGTTCAAAACGAGCACCTGGGGGCGTGGCACAGACATCTTGGATTCTCTCATTTGCTATTTAATTAGTAGCTTGTAACGCTTATGGAATAAGCGCTGGAGGCCTATTTTGTTTAAATCTTATTCTGCGCTCTGCTGCAAGGCCCACATGGCCGCGTAGCGCCCGTTGGCCACCAGCAGCGCGGCATGGGTGCCGCGCTCCAGGATGCGGCCTGCGTCCATCACCAAAATCTCGTGCGCATCCACCACGGTAGACAGGCGGTGCGCGACGACCAGCGTGGTCTTGTTGCGGGCGGCGGTTTGCAGCTCGGCCTGGATGGCGCGCTCGTTGGCCGAGTCCAGCGCCGAGGTGGCCTCGTCAAAAATCAGGATGGGCGGGTTCTTCAGCAAGGTACGGGCAATTGCCACGCGCTGTTTTTCGCCGCCCGAGAGCTTGAGTCCGCGCTCGCCCACCATGGTGTCGTAGCCCTTGGGCGTGGCGCTGATGAAGCCGTGGATGTGGGCCGCCCGCGCCGCCTCTTCCACCTGGGCGCGGCTGGCACCGGGCTGGCCGTAGGCGATGTTGTATTCCACCGTGTCGTTGAACAGCACCGTGTCTTGCGGCACGATGCCAATCGCCTGGCGCACGCTGGCCTGGGTGACGGTCTGGATGTTCTGCCCGGCAATCTCGATCTCGCCCTGCTGCACGTCATAAAAGCGGAACAGCAACCGTGCCAGGGTGGACTTGCCCGAGCCCGACGGCCCCACCACCGCCACGGTCTTGCCCGCCGGGATGTGAAAGCTGATGTCTTGCAGGATGGGCCGCGCCGGGTCGTAGGCAAAGAACACGTGGTCGAAGCGCACATCGACCTGGCCTTCGGGCAACGAAATAGGCTTTGCCGCAGGCTGGTCGGCGATCTCACGCTCTTTTTCCAATAGCGCAAACATCTTTTCCAGATCGGTCAGGCTCTGCTTGATCTCGCGGTAGATCACCCCCAGAAAGCCCAGCGGAATGTAGAGCTGGATCATGAAGGCGTTGACCATCACCAGGTCGCCCAGGGTCATGCGCCCGTCCACCACACCCTGGGTGGCGCGCCACAGCATGGCCACCAGGCTGGCGGCAATGATGAGCTGCTGGCCGGTGTTGAGCAGGCTCAGCGTGGTCTGGCTCTTGACCGAGGCGCGGCGGTAGCGCTCCAGGTTTTCGTCGTAGCGCTTGGCCTCAAAGGCTTCGTTGTTGAAGTATTTGACGGTTTCGTAGTTCAGCAGCGAATCGATGGCCCGGCTTTGGGCGTGCGAGTCCAGCTCGTTCATCTGCTTGCGGAACTGGGTGCGCCACTCGGTCACCGTGACGGTGAAGGCGATGTAGCCCACTAGCGCAATCAGCGTGATCCAGGCAAACCACACGTCGAACTTGACGGCCAGCAGGGTCAGCACAAAGCCGACTTCGATCAGCGTGGGGATGATGCTGTAGAGCGAGTACGAGATCAGCGAATTCACCGCCCGGGTGCCGCGCTCGATGTCGCGGGTCATGCCACCGGTCTGGCGCTCCAGGTGGAAACGCAGGCTCAGGGCGTGCAGGTGCTGGAACACTTCCAGCGAAATCCGCCGCGAGGCACCCGCCGTAGCCTTGGCAAACACCAGCTCGCGCAGCTCGGTAAACAACGAGGTGGACAGACGCAGCAAGCCATAGCCCACCAGCAACGCCACTGGCACCACGATCAACGCCGGCAGCTGGTCGCTGCTGAGCTTGCCGCCAGTGGGGCTCATCGCATCGACCAGCCGCTTGAGGAGCAAGGGTACGCTGACGCTGGCCGCCTTGGCCCCGACCATGAAGGTCAACGCAGCGATGACCCGCCACTTGTACTCCCACAGATAAGGGAACAGGCGGCGCAGGGTGCGCCAATCCGATTGCGGTGGCGCGGACGCGACCGACGTGGGCATGGAAGCAGGGGGGGCGGTTTCGCCATAGCGGCGCATGGGGGACAATCTCAGTTATTTGCCTTGGATTGTCCCTGATGTCTACCAATTCCAGCGACCACGTCTCCTTGCCCACCGACATGGAGCTGGTACTCAAGGTGGTGCCCATGCCCGCCGACTGCAACGCCAGCGGCGATATCTTTGGCGGCTGGGTGATGGCGCAGGTAGATCTGGCGGGGTCGGTGATTCCGGCCCGCTATGCCCGCGGGCGCCTCGCCACCGTGGCGGTGAAGGAATTCACCTTCAAGCAGCCGGTGCGGTTGGGGGATATTTTGACTTTTTACGCATCGCTGACCCGGCTGGGCCGCACTTCGGTCACCGTCAAGGTCGAAGTGTTTGCCGAGCGCCTGTACCTCCAGGGCCAGTACATCAAGGTCACCGAGGCCACGCTGACCTACGTGGCCATTACCGACCAGGGCGAGCCCCGCGCCTTGCCCGTTTCCAACTGATTCCACACCCCATGCCCCACAACTCCGCCGCCCTGAGCCTCGAATGGACCACCCTGCAAAACAACTACGAACAGGCAGAACGCAGTGCGCTGCTGGTCAAACTGGCGGCGGTCGTGCTGTGCGTGGGGGGCTACGCGCTGGGCGTGCCGTATGAGCTGATCGGCGCCACCGCATTGCTGCTGTGGGTGCAGGAAAGCCTGTGCCGCACCTCCCAGGCCCGCCTGGGCGAACGCATTGTGCGGGTGGAGGCGCTGGTCAAGAACGTGGCACCGGCCAGTGCCGCTTGCCAGTTGCATACCGAATGGCTGGCCAGCCGCAAGGGCAGCGCCGGTTTGCTGGGCGAGTACGCGGCCCATGCGCTGCGGCCCACGGTGGCGTTTCCGTATGCCGTGCTGGTGGTCGCCGCGCTGGTCGCCTATTCAGGGCAGTAAGCCGCGGCGTCGGCGCAGCTTACTGTTTCAATACCTTGCGGATGGTGGCGGCCAGCTCTTCGGCCACAAACTTGCCCACGTAGGCATCGGCCCCCACGCTCTTCACATGCACCTCGTTGGCCGAGCCGGACAGGGATGAGTGGATGATCACCGGCACGCCCTTGAAGCGGCCATCCTGCTTGATCTTGCGCGTCAGGGTGAAGCCATCCATCTCCGGCATTTCCAGATCGGTCAGCACCAGGGCCACTTTGTCCTCGATGGATTTGCCTTCGGCCGCAGCCGCTTCGGACATGGTTTGCAGGCGATCCCAGGCTTCTTTGCCGGTTTTGCACATCACAAACTTCACCCCCATGGCGACCAGGCTCTGCTCGATCAGCGTGCGGGCCAGCATCGAATCGTCTGCCGCCAGCACCACCGATCCGGCCCGCAGCTGAACCGTCGGGCCGATGTGGGCCGCATTGACGTCCGGCGCCGAAGGGGGCATCACGTTGCGCAAAATCTGCTCCACATCCAGCACCTGGGCCAGCCGGGTGTTGTCCACATCGCCATCCAGCCGGGCAATGCTGGTGATCATGCCGCCCTGGGTGTTGGACTCGGCCGACAGCACCTGGCTCCAGTCCAGGCGCACGATCTGGTCCACTTCTTCAACCGCGAACGCCTGGGTGGAGCGTGCGTACTCGGTCACCATCAGGATATTCAGGCCGTTTTTGGGCAGGCAACCGACGGCGCCCGCCAGGTCGATCACCGGAATCACCTGGCCCCGGATATTGGTCATGCCCAACATGTGCTTGGTAGACCCGGCGACGGCGGTGATGGTGGGCATCACCATGATTTCGCGCACCTTGAAGACGTTGATCCCGAACAGCTCGCGCTGGCTCGAATGGGCGGCCTCCCCCAGGCGAAACAGCAGCAGCTCAAATTTGTTGCTGCTGGTGAGATTGGTCCGTTCGTCTACTTCTTGCTGGACTGTCGCCATGGATTTCCCCTTTGATGCACACCATTAGAACTGGATTTGGATTTTTTACAAGTTTTCACACTTGCGCGCACAACGGAGCAGGATAAAGCCCATCCGCGTTCACCATCACCTCAGAATGTAACAGCATGCTTCACGAAAACAGAAGCGGCCACACCCAGCCAGATCGCATTCGCGCCAGGCTGTTGCCTGGTGCATTTTCGGCCGAGCTGCGCAATGTGACGTGTTCACGCAACGGTGCACGCCATGCCACCCTGGGCCCGCCGAGCCCGCCGCGTGTTTGCTACACTTTGCGTATGTCCATTCCACGCACGATCACTGCAGGCTGCCCCGGCCAGGGAGCCTGGTCTTGGCGCAAGCCACATTCTGCGCGCACCTGAATTGCACGGCGCGGCCGTGCGCCCCACGCCTCACCCCCTGAGGCTGAATCGACATACAGCACCCCGTGCTGTGCCCCCGGCCCCGCCATGAAACGGGCCCGGACTCTCTCACAAAGGCACTTCCGTGATCACCGAACTTGAATTCAAAAGCCTGGCCCAGGACGGGTACAACCGCATCCCCTTGATGTTGGAGGCCTTCGCCGACCTGGAAACCCCACTCTCGCTCTACCTCAAGCTGGCCCACACCCGCAATGGGGGCGCCTACAGCTTCCTGCTGGAGTCGGTGGTGGGTGGCGAACGCTTTGGCCGCTACAGCTTCATCGGCCTGCCCGCCCGCAGCTTCCTGCGCGCCAGCGGCTTTGGGGCGGCGGCCACAACCGAAGTCGTGCGCGACGGCGTGGTGGTGGAAACCCACCAGGGCAACCCGCTGGACTTCATCGAGGCCTACCAGAAGCGCTTCAAGGTGGCCTTGCGCCCCGGCCTGCCGCGCTTCTGCGGTGGCCTGGCGGGCTACTTTGGCTACGACGCGGTGCGCTACATCGAGAAAAAGCTCGAAGCCAGCTGCCCGCCCGACACCCTGGGCTGCCCCGACATCATGCTGCTGCAGTGCGAAGAGCTGGCGGTGATCGACAACCTGTCGGGCAAGCTGTACCTCATCGTCTACGCCGACCCGACCCAGCCCGAGGCCTACCCGACCGCTAAAAAGCGCCTGCGTGAGCTGAAAGAGCAGCTCAAGTATTCGGTCAGCGCGCCCATCGTCAAGCCCACCCAAAGCCACCCCACCGAGCGCGAATTCGCCAAGGCCGACTACATCGCCGCGGTGGAACGCGCCAAGGAGCTGATTGCGGGCGGCGACTTCATGCAGGTGCAGGTGGGCCAGCGCATCAAGAAGCGCTATACCGAGTCGCCCCTGTCGCTGTACCGCGCGCTGCGGGCGCTGAACCCCTCGCCCTACATGTTCTTCTACAACATGGGCGACTTCCATGTGGTGGCGGCCTCGCCCGAAATCCTGGTGCGCCAGGAGTCCATGGCGAATGGCGAGCAAAAGGTCACCATCCGCCCGCTGGCAGGCACCCGCCCCCGCGCCTCCTCGCCCGAGGCCGACAAGGCCGTCGAAGCCGAGCTCATCGCCGACCCCAAGGAGCGCGCCGAACACGTGATGCTGATCGACCTGGCCCGCAATGACATCGGCCGCATCGCCAAGATCGGCACGGTCAAGGTCACCGAAGCCTTTGCGGTAGAGCGCTACAGCCATGTGATGCACATCGTCAGCAACGTGGAAGGCACGCTGCTGGACGGCATGAGCGCCATCGACGTGCTGAAGGCCACCTTCCCCGCGGGCACTTTGACCGGCGCGCCCAAGGTCCACGCCATGGAGCTGATCGACCAGCTGGAGCCCACCAAGCGCGGCCTGTACGGCGGCGCCTGCGGCTACATCAGCTATGCGGGCGACATGGACGTGGCCATCACCATCCGCACCGGCATCATCAAGAACCAGACCCTGTACGTGCAAGCCGCCGCCGGGGTGGTGGCCGACTCGGTGCCCGAGCTGGAATGGAAAGAAACCGAAGCCAAAGCCCGCGCCCTGCTGCGCGCCAGCGAACTTGTTGAAGAAGGTTTGGAGTGAGCTCGCCTGCTCTGCTCGAATTCAAAGAGCTGGTCCAGTCCATCGTCCATGTGCACCAGGAACTGGGGGCGCAAGCCGCACGCGCCGTCAACCTGAGCCTGACACTGCGCAACTGGATGATTGGCTACTACATCGATGCCTTTGAGCTGCGCGGTGCCGATCGTGCGGGCTATGGCGACCAGCTGTTTGCCAACCTGGCGCGCGAGCTCACCGCCGCGCGCCTTAGCAACTGTGACAAACGCCAGCTCTACCGCTACCTGCGGCTGTTTCGCACCTATCCGCAGATTGTGGGGACGCTGTCTCCACAATTGAAAACCCTGCTTCCATGGGGAGGCCCGACCGAAGTGCATTCCCAGAAAGTGGTGACAGCGTCCCCACAATTGGCGGCAGATGCACTGGTGGCCCAGTTTTCATACAGCCACCTGGAGTTGCTGGTGGATGTGGAAGACGACCTCAAACGGCATTTTTTTGAGGTCGAATGCTTGCGCGGCCACTGGTCGGTAAGGGAACTCAGGCGGCAAATCGCAAGCCTGTACTACGAGCGCAGCAGCCTTTCCACCAACAAAAACCTGCTCTCTGCCCAGGTGCAAAGCCAGGCTGAGCAGAGTGCAGCCACGCTGAGTGTGCGCGACCCCTATGTTTTTGAGTTTTTGGGCATCAAACCCCAAGAGGTGATGCACGAGTCGGCCCTGGAAGATGCCATTTTGGGCAACCTGCAAGACTTCCTGCTGGAGCTGGGCCATGGCTTTTGCTTTGAGGCCCGCCAGAAGCGGCTCTTGATTGGCAGCGAACACTTCTTTGTAGACCTGGTTTTCTACCACCGCATCCTGAAATGCCACGTGCTGATCGAACTGAAAACCGGCAACTTCAGCCATGAAAACATCGGCCAGCTCAACACCTATGTCAGTTGGTACAAGAAAAACATGGTGCTGGAAGGCGACAACCCACCCATTGGCATTTTGCTGTGCACGCAGAAAAACCAGCCCCTGGTGGAGTACGCGCTGGCAGGCATGGACAACCAATTGTTCGTGTCCAAATACCAGCTAGAGCTACCCAAGCGCGAAGAGATGGAGCGCTTTTTGGCCGACACGCTGCGGGAAGCGGAGGTGGCAGACACCCCAGCCCCCGATCTTCCACACCATACATCCCCCATTTCCACGTCCAGGAGCCTCTCATGAAACTGCTGATGATCGACAACTACGACAGCTTCACCTACAACATCGTCCAGTACTTCGGTGAACTGGGGGCGGATGTGGAGGTGGTGCGTAACGACGAAATCACCCTGGAAGAGATCGCCGCCCGCGCGCCGGACCGGCTGGTGATCTCGCCCGGCCCCTGCTCACCCAAGGAGGCGGGCATTTCCGTGGCCGCCATCCAGCACTTTGCGGGCAAGCTGCCCATCCTGGGCGTGTGCCTGGGGCACCAGGCGATTGGCGCAGCCTTTGGCGGCACCATCATTCGGGCGCAGCAGCTGATGCATGGCAAGACCAGCGTCATCACCACCACGCAGCAAGGCGTGTTTGCCGGGCTGCCGGAGCAGTTCACGGTGAACCGCTACCACTCGCTGTCCATCGAGCGCAGCAGCTGCCCGGCTGATTTGGACATCACCGCCTGGACCGACGACGGCGAAATCATGGGCGTGCGCCACAAGACGCTGGCCATCGAAGGTGTGCAGTTCCACCCCGAGTCCATCCTCACCGAGCACGGCCACGCGATGCTGAAAAACTTCCTGGACCAGGGGGCGCGGTGACGCTCGAAACGCTGGGCGTCAATCACCTGCCGCTGTTCATCGCTTCGGGCTGGCTGCTGAACCTGACGCCGGGGCCGGACGTGTTCTACATCCTGTCCAACGGGCTGCGCGGCGGCTGGCGCGCGGGCGTGGTGGCGGCCATGGGCATCACCGCGGGCTGCTTCGTGCACATCTTTGCCGCCGCGGTGGGGGTCAGCGCGCTGATCACCGCGTCGGCCACGGCCTTCACCGTGCTCAAGTGGCTGGGCGCGGCCTACCTGGTGTGGGTGGGCATCCAGATGCTGCGCGCACCCGCACCGGCGGATGCTACAGATTCAGGAGCTACTCACGCACATGTAATAAGCGCTAGCGGCCAAAAAAGCTTGAAAAAAGTGTTTCTGCAAGGTTTCTGGACCAATGCGCTGAACCCCAAGGTGGCGCTGTTCTTTCTGGCCTTTTTGCCGCAGTTCATCACCCCGGGCGCACCGCAGCCCACGCTGGCTTTCCTGCTGCTGGGCCTGCTGTTCAACCTGAACGCCGTGCCCATCAACCTGGGCTATGCCCTGCTGGCCGCCTGGGCCGCCCAGCGCATGGGCGCGGTGCGGCGCGGCATGCACTGGCTGGAACGCTGTGCGGGCGCACTGTTTGTCGGTTTTGGTATCAAACTGGCCCTGTCGGCCAAACCCTGAAAGCGAGTCCCCCCATGATCACCCCCCAAGAAGCCCTGCAACGCACCATCGAACACCGCGAAATCTTCCACGACGAGATGCTGCACATCATGCGGCTCATCATGCGCGGCGAAATGTCGCCGGTGATGATGGCCGCGCTGATCACCGGCCTGCGCGTGAAGAAGGAAACCATCGGTGAAATCACCGCCGCCGCCCAGGTGATGCGCGAGTACTCCACCAAGGTCCACGTGGCCGACAAGACGCATCTGGTGGACATCGTCGGCACTGGTGGCGACGGCTCGCACACCTTCAACATCTCCACCTGCTCCATGTTTGTGGCCGCCGCCGCCGGGGCCAAGGTCAGCAAGCACGGTGGGCGCAGCGTCAGCAGCAAAAGCGGCAGCGCCGACGTGCTGGAGAGCCTGGGCGTCAACATCAACCTCTCGCCAGAGCGCATCGCCCAATGCGTAGCCGAGGTCGGCATCGGTTTCATGTTCGCCCCCAACCACCACCCGGCCATGAAGAACGTGGCCCCGGTGCGCAAGGAACTGGGCGTGCGCACCCTGTTCAACATCCTCGGCCCCCTGACCAACCCCGCCGACGCGCCCAACATCCTGATGGGCGTGTTCCACCCCGACCTGGTCGGCATCCAGGTGCGCGCCCTGCAGCGCCTGGGCGCCGAGCACGCGCTGGTGGTCTACGGCAAGGACGGTATGGACGAGGTCAGCCTGGGCGCCGCCACCGTGGTGGGCGAGCTCAAAAACGGCGAAATCAGCGAATACGAGATCCACCCCGAAGATTTCGGCATGACCATGGCCAGCCACCGCAATCTGCGCGTGGAAACCCCCGAACAGTCCAAAGCCATGCTGCTGGGCGTGCTGGACAACGACCACGGCGCCGCGCGCGACATCGTGATTTTGAACGCCGGGGCTACCCTCTACGCCGCCAACGTGGCGGGCTCGATGGCCGAAGGTTTGGTGCTGGCGCGCAAAGCGATTGAGTCCGGTGCCGCCAAAGCCAAGTTGCAGGCCCTGGTCGACGCTACGGCGGGCTAATCCCTTCGGGTCTTAAAAAGACGCCCAATCCGAGGCACTGTCGGCTGACTTGGTAGGTACCGGCCTTGGCTGAGGCGCGGCCAGTTTGGCCGGGCTGGGCCGTGGCGCCACCGGCTTGGCCGCCGACAGCGGGGGCCCGCTGCGTGCCGCCGGGGCGGGTATGGCACGCACGGAGGGCGGCACACGCACCGGCGCGATGGCGGCGACCCGCTGGCGGTCATGGTGGGCGGCACCGGCCCCCAGTTTGAACACCCCCACCACCTGCACCAGATCGCCCGCCTGGGCCTTCAGGCTGCTGGCGGCCGCCGCCATCTGCTCGACGAGCGCCGCATTTTGCTGGGTGGTCTGGTCCATTTGCGTCACGGCTTCGCCCACCTGGGCCACGCCCTGGCTTTGCTCGGAGCTGGCGAGGCTGATGGCGCCCATGATCTGGGTGACACGCTGGATGGAGCTGACCACCTCGGTCATGGTGGTGCCAGCCTGGTCCACCAGGGTGGTGCCCTGCGCGACCCGCTCCACGCTGGCCGAGATCAGCAATTTGATTTCTTTGGCTGCATCGGCCGAACGCCCCGCCAGGGACCGTACCTCGCTGGCCACCACCGCAAAGCCCCGGCCCTGCTCGCCCGCACGGGCGGCTTCCACCGCGGCATTGAGCGCCAGGATGTTGGTCTGGAAGGCGATGCCGTCGATCACGCTGATGATGTCGGCGATCTTCTTGGAGCTGTCGTTGATGCCCTTCATGGTCTCGACCACCTGGCCGACCACTTCGCCGCCCTGGATGGCGACCGTCGAGGCGCTCATGGCCAGCTGGTTGGCCTGGCGGGCGTTGTCGGCGTTCTGGCGCACGGTAGAGCCCAGCTCTTCCATCGACGCGGCGGTTTCCTCAAGCGCGCTGGCTTGGTGTTCCGTGCGGGCACTCAGATCGTTGTTGCCTTGCGAGATTTCGGCACTGGCCATGGCCACGCCGTCCGCGCTGCTGCGCACCCGCTGCATCACGGCATCGATCTTCTCGACAAACTGGTTGAAGCTGGAGGCAATGGTGGACAGTTCGTCGTTGCCCGTGGTGGCAACACGCAGGGTCAGGTCACCGTCACCCGAACCCACCTCTTGCATGGCATCGCGCAGCACCGTCAGGCGGGTCAGGGTCTTGCTGAGCACGCCGGCAATGACGAGCAACACCAGCACCACCACGACCAGGCAACCTAGAAACGATGTCCACACCATGGCCCGGATACTGGCCATGGCCTCGTTGCGGTGCAGCGCCACCACCAGGGTCCAGTCGGTACCGGCAATCGGTGCCGCGTAGACCAAGCGGTCCTCATCGCGGACGCGGACCTCGGTCAGCCCTTGCAAGCGGGTCAAGCCCCCCTGGCCCAGGCTGGGGGCGATGTCGGTCACCGGCTTGAGCAGCAGACTGGCATCTTCATGGACCACGATCGTGCCGTCCTTGGCCACAATAAAGCCGTAGGTGCCTGGTGTGGGGCGGATGGAAGCCACGTTGCGCAACACGGTATCCATGTACACATCGGCCGCAATCACCGCCTTCACCTGGCCTGCGTCTCTGGAAGCAGAGGCAAAGGTAATGACCAGCTTTTTGGTGCTCGCATCGACATAGGGTGCCGTCACCACCGGGGCGGAAGCCGCTGCCGCCTGCAGGTACCACGGGCGCGCAGTGGGGTCCCATCCTGGCGGCACGGTGGGCTTCTCCGAGAAGAAAGCCTTCTTGTCGGGATAGCCGATGTACACAGAATCGACGCCACCGGCAATCTTGGCTTGTGCCAATGACTTGACGGGGTCTTCATCGTTCACCGCGGTCGCCAACGAGGCCACCACCCGCTGGTTTTGCGCAACCCATTCGGCAACGCCTTCGGCATGGGAGCGTGCCAACGACTGGGTCTGGCTGTCCAGCGAATCCAGCGCATAGGTCCGGGCCGTCCATACATTGTTGGCAGACAGACCGACCAAGCCGACCAGCAGCACGGCACCGGTGACCGCCACGATCTTCCCACGCAAGGAGGTAAAAATTGCAGACATAAAAACTCCCAACAAGGTTATAGATTCGCGCGCGCACCATGGGCGACCACCCTGACCACACAGTCGAAAACAGGGGTCCCTGGCTCCGTATTGTTACGAAACGTTACCCAGCGCACATTTTGCCGAAAATCCTGTCTCCAATGCGGCGACGGCTGTGCCGGGCGCGGATTTATTTACCGGCCCCAACACCCGCGGCCTGGAGCCTCAGGTCCCTGCCGGCCCAGGTTCAGCCCAGCGCACGGCGCGCCGGTAGGCATGCCAGCTCGCATGCCCGAGCCAGGGACCGACCAGCAGCAGCCCCACACTCCAGGGCAGCAGCATCGCCCCGAGCAGCAGCGAGGTGATAAGAACGCCCCACAGCAGCATGGTCAGCGGGTTCGAGGTGACCACCTGGAAGCTGGTGATGGCGGCGGTGATGGCGTCGGTATCGCGGTCCAGCACCATGGGGATGGACACCACGCAAAAGGCGTACACCAGCCCGGCAAAGACGCTGCCCACCACCAGATACGTCGCCAGGAACTGCCAGTTATCGGGGCTGAAGACGGCCTGCAGCACGTTGGCGGTAGACGGCATGCCGGTGTGGAAGAACACCGCAAACACCACCAGCGAGGCCCGGCCCCACAGCAACTCCAGCACCATCAGCACCAGGACCAGCATCGCCATGCTGCGGATGTGCGCGTCCCAGCAGGTGATGGATGCGCCCAGCTCGGGCACCAGGCCGAGCTCGCGGCGGCGGCTGACCTCGTACAAACCCATGGCCAAAAACGGCCCCACCAGAAAGCAGCCCGAGACAATCGACATGGTGTATTCCGGCTGGTGCCGAAAAACCGCCGCCAGCACCACCGCCATCAGCCAGAAGCACAGGCCGTAAAACAGCGCAATACCCTTGGCCGCCAGCAGGTCACGCCCGCCTGCGGCCAGCCAGCGCAGCGGGTCGGCCAGGGCCAGCGCCACGATCTCGCGCTGGGGCGCGGTGCTGGGCGGCGGCACGTAGGGCACATAGCCAGTGGGCGGCGGGGTGGTGGATTCGGTGTCGGGCAAGGGTTGCATCGCGTGGGTGGGCCGGTGGAAAAACCCTGCCAGTATGGGCAGCCGCAGCCGCCTCCGTCAATCCGGGCTTGCGCGGGCCCAGGCAGGGTGCGAGGCTACCCTCCTTTAAGCCAAACATGCCGCTAGCGCCCATTCATAGAGCGTGAGCAGCTATTAGATATGTAGCAAATACCACCCCCGGCGCCGCGCGATCCACGCATCCACCGACAGCTTCCCCGGCCCCTGCGCCACCAGGTACAGCAGCAGTGCCGCCCAGGTGCCGTGGGTGGGGTAGGCGTCGGGGTAGACGAAGAGCTGGATGGTCAGCGTCATGCCCAGCAGGCCCAGGGCCGACAGGCGCGTGGCCAGGCCCAGCAACAACAACACGGGAAAGACATGCTCGGCGCAGGCGGCCAGGGTCGCGGCCAACTCGGGGGGCAGCAGGGGCAGCTTGTACTCCTGCTGGAACAGTGCCACGGCCGAGTCCGACAGGTGCGGCCAGCCCAGGTGGAGCTCGCCGCCCACGAGGTCGATGGCCAGGCCCTCGACCTTGGTCTGGCCAGACTTCCAGAACACGGCGGCGATGGAAAAGCGGGCCAGCAAGGCGATCGCCGAATCGGGGATGCGCGTGCAGGCGGCGATGAAGCGGCGCACGAGGGATGGGTCAGGGCTGGTGGTGGTCATGGGGCTCTCCGGTCGAAAGGCGGGTGATGAGTTGCTGGCGTATCAGCAGGGCCAGGGTGGCGGGCAGGTCCAGCGTGGGGTCGCTGCGGGTGGCGGCCAGCAGGCTGCAGCCCTGCTGCAGGGCGGTGATGAAGGCCCCGGCGGCGGCAGAGACCTCCAGCACCTCCACGTCCAGCCCCCGGCGCGACACCAGTGCGGTTTGCGGCAGCGCAGGGTCTACGTCGGCGGCCTGTAGCGCACCCCGGTGGGCCGCCCAGAGCGAAAACACGGCGAAGCGGGATGCAATGACCTGCAACGATGGGTGCAGGTCCAGCCGCAGTTGAGCCAGCTGCTGCGGGTCGGCCAGCGCGGCCTGCAACGCCTGGGGGGCCACCGCATCTACATCGGCAGCGTGGTAGGCACGCACCCGGCCCATCTCCAGCCGCGCCACGTCAGCCAGGTAGGGCACGCTGGCGGCAGGCCCAAAGTTGTCGACAAAAGCGGCAAAGCCTGCGCCGTACCAGGCCATGGCCCGGGTGTGCGGCGGGTGGGCCTGCACGTACAGGCGCGCCATGGCCCGAAAGAAGTCCCCGCCCACCAACTCTTGCACGGCGGGAAAGGTGTCGGCCAGCGCATCCACCAGCGACACGGCTAGGTTGTTGCGGTAGATGGCAAAGCGTGCGGCGGGGTCGGAGCCGTTCCACACCCGCAGGCCGGTGGGTGCGGGCAGTGCGGGGTCGAGCACGGCGGCGGCGAAGGTGGTTTGGGATGTCATTGCACACCCTCACCCCGGCCCTCTCCCGCGCGGCGGGAGAGGGAGTAAGGCAGCGCATTCCGTATTGCGCCCTCTCCACCTTGGGGGAGCAGGTTGGCGTGAGGGGGTTGGGCCGCCAACATTGCTTGCGCCGCCCGCGCCTCGGCCCACAGCACCGGCCAGGCAGGCACGTCGTTGTCACGCTCGACCAGGGTGGGCACGGGGCCAGTCAGGCCCAGCGCAAAGGCATACAAATCCCATACCGCCTGGGCCACGGGTGCGCCGTGGCTGTCGATCAGCAGCGGGTCGCCTGCACCGTCCTGGGTTTCGGCAAAACCGGCCAGGTGGATCTCGCCCACGGCCTGCAGCGGCAGGGCCTGCAGGTAGGTGTGCGGATCAAAGTGGTGGTTCACGCTGCAGACAAACACGTTGTTCACGTCCAGCAGCAGGCCGCAGCCGGTGCGGCGCACCACCTCGCGGATGAAGTCCGCTTCACGCCAGGTGGAGGCCACAAATTCCACATAGGTAGCGGGGTTCTCCAGCAGCATGCGGCGCTGCAGGCGGGTCTGCACCTGGTCGATGTGGTCGCACACGCGTTGCAAGGTGGCGGCGGTGTAGGGCAAGGGCAGCAGGTCGTTCAGGAACACGTCGCCGTGGGTGGACCAGGCCAGGTGCTCGGAAAAGGATTGGGGGGCATAGCGGTCGAGCAGCACGGCCAGCGCGTCAAGGTGGGCGGTGTCCAGCGGCGCGTCGGCCCCGATGGACAGGCCCACGCCGTGGATGGACAGCGGATAGCGTTCGCGGATGCGGGCCAGATAGTGGTGGGCCGGGCCGCCGTCTACCAGGTAGTTCTCGGCATGGACTTCAAAAAAACCCAGGTCGGGTGCGGTGTCCAGAATCTCCCGGATGTGGGCAGATTTAAGGCCGATGCCCACACCGGGCGGCAAGGTTGTGGGCATGGCGGGCCTTGGACAGTGTTTACATCTTGGCGGGGAAAGCCATCTTCTGGCCCATGCCGGTCGGCGAGGTGGCGGACTTCATGGATTCGCAGGTGCCTGCGGGCACATACTTCCAGGAATTGGCCTGGTAGTCCATCTTGGAAGTACCCGCACAGGTGGTGCCCGCACCGGCGGCACAATCGTTCTTGCCGGCCATGGCCACACCGAAGCATTTTTCTTTTTCGTCGGCAGCGGCAGCCGGGGCGGCGGCCATCGCCAGGGCAGAGCCCAGGGCCAGGGCCAGCACAGCGGTGGAAGCGAAGGATTGGGTGGAAGCGGTCATGAAGATCTCCGGTTGAAAAAAGCACTGAGGGGTTGAATACAGCAGGGTGTTTCGCCTTGCTGGGGGGTAGTCGGGCGGAAACTGCGGTTTCTTACACTGGCGGCATCTTTTTTCTACCGAGAACCACGCCATGCACCTCTGTACCCTGCTGGGCACCCAACTGCCCCTCATCCAAGCCCCCATGGCCGGGGTCCAGGGCAGCGCCCTGGCTGTGGCCGTGAGCAACACCGGGGGCCTGGGCTCCCTGCCCGCCGCCATGCTGGGGCTGGACGCCTTGCAGGCCGAGCTGACGCGCATCCAGGCGCAGACCACGCAGCCCTACAACGTCAACTTTTTCTGCCACACGCCCCCACCGCCTGCCGATGACACGCCCTGGCGCGCGGCGCTGGCACCGTACTACCAGGAGATGGGACTGGACCTGGCCTGCATCGTGCCCGGCCCGGGTCGCGCACCGTTCAGCGCCGAGGCCGCGCACCTGCTGCGCACCTTCAAGCCGCCAGTGGTGAGCTTCCATTTCGGCCTGCCCAGCCCGGCCCTGCTGGAGGTGGTGCGCAGCTGGGGGGCCAAGGTGCTGTCGTCCGCCACCACGGTAGAAGAAGCCCTGTGGCTGCAGGCGCAGGGGGTGGATGCCATCATTGCCCAGGGCCTGGAGGCGGGCGGGCACCGCGGGCACTTCTTGGCAGACGACCTGACGCGGCAAATGGGCACCTTCGCCCTGCTGCCGCAAATCGTCAAGGCCGTCAATGTGCCGGTGATTGCCGCCGGGGGCATTGCCGATGCCCAGGGCGTGGCAGCGGCCATGGCGCTGGGCGCAGCGGGGGTGCAGATCGGCACCGCCTACCTGCTGTGCCCCGAGGCCACCACCAGCGCCGTGCACCGGGCCGCGCTGCAAAGCGAGGCGGCACGCCACACGGCCTTGACCAATGTGTTCACTGGACGGCCCGCGCGCGGCATTCTGAACCGGGTGATGCGTGAGCAGGGCCCCATCAGCGCAGCGGCCCCGGCATTCCCCATGGCGACCGCCGCCATGGCCCCGCTGCGGGCGGCGGCAGAGCGCTTGGGGCAAGGCGATTTCTCGCCGCTGTGGTCGGGGCAGAACGCCAGCGGCTGCCAGGCGCTGCCCGCGGCAGAGGTCACGCGGCTGCTCGCCCAGGGCTTCTAAAACCCACTCCGTTACATAAAGAAACACATGTAGCGGAGTTACACGTAGTTACCGAGGGCATCTACCGATGCCATGCCGTGGGTTGCAAAGACAATGTAACCGCTTACATTGCATGGATTTGGGAGCCCGATCACCCGGACCATGCCCGTTTTTCCACACCCACTGGAGACAGCATGCATTACGACTTACCAACCCACCGACGCAGAGGCCTGGCGGCACTGTGCAGTGCCGCCTTGCTCGCCGGATGCGGGGGCGGCTCCAGCCCGGCGGCGCTGACCGACCTGCAGGCCAAGGCGGCGGCGGCTGCCACCCTGCCCCAGTACGCCGACTGGCCCCACATCACCAGCGACCTGCCCAGCAGCGCCGCGCTGGAAGCCCGCATCAAGACCATCGTGGACGGCATGAGCCTGGCGGAAAAAGTAGGCCAGATGACGCAGCCCGAAATCAAGAGCATCACGCCCGACCAGGTGCGCCAGTTCTACATCGGCTCGGTGCTCAACGGCGGCGGCTCCTGGCCGCAGAACAACAAGCACGCGCTCTCCAGCGACTGGGTCAAGCTGGCCGATGCCTACTGGATGGCCTCGATGGCCACCGACTCCAAGGTGAAGATCCCGGTGATCTGGGGCACCGACGCGGTCCACGGCCACGGCAATGTCTATGGCGCCACGCTGTTCCCGCACAACATCGGCCTGGGTGCCGCCAACGACCCGGCGCTGGTGCGGCGCATCGGCCAGGCGGTGGCCACGCAGGTCGCCTCCACCGGCATCGACTGGAGCTTTGCGCCCACGCTGGCGGTGGTGCGCGACGACCGCTGGGGCCGCACCTACGAGGGCTACTCCGAAGACCCGCTGATCGTCAACAAATACGGCTACGAGATGATCAAGGGCCTGCAAGGCGACCTCACCAAACCCACCAACGTGATCGCCACCGCCAAGCACTTCATGGGCGACGGCGGCACCGACCAGGGCAAGGACCAAGGCGTGAACATGTCCAGCAAAAGCGAGATGGTCAACATCCACGGCCAGGGCTACTACTCGGCGCTGGGCGCAGGCGCGCAGACCGTGATGGCCTCCTTCAACAGCTGGACCAACGAGAGCCTGGGCATCACCGTGGGCAAGATGCACGGCAGCAAGGAAATGCTGACCGATGTACTGAAAACCAAGATCGGCTTTGACGGCTTTGTGATTGGCGACTGGAACGGCCACGGCCAGGTGCCTGGCTGCAGCGATGCCAGCTGTGCCCAGGCCATCAACGCCGGGGTCGACATGATCATGGTGCCCGACCAGTGGCAGGGCTTCATCACCAACACCATGGCCCAGGTGCAAAACGGCACCATCCCCATGGCGCGCATCGACGATGCCGTGACCCGCATCCTGCGGGTCAAGATGCGCGCCGGTATCTTCAGCGCCAAGCGCCCCCTGGAGCGCCTGAACGCTGGCGATGCCGCCCAGTTGCAACACCGCGTGCTGGCCCGCGAGGCGGTGCGCAAATCGCTGGTGCTGCTGAAGAACAACAACAACCTGCTGCCCCTGGTGCGCGGCCAAAAAGTGCTGGTGGTGGGCAAATCGGCCGACAACCTGTCGAACCAGACCGGTGGCTGGTCGCTCACCTGGCAAGGCACCTCCAACACCAACGCCGACTTCCCCAATGCCGACAGCATTCTGGCGGGCATCCAGGCCGCCACCGGTGCCGCCAACGTCACCTACAGCGCCACGGGCGCAGGTGTCAACCTGGCCGACTTCAAGGCGGTGATCGCCGTGATCGGTGAAACGCCGTACGCCGAAGGCGTGGGCGACATCGGCAAAACCGGCACGCTGGAACATGCCCGCCGCTACCCCGAAGATCTGGCCGTGCTGAACGCCGTGAGCGGCAAGGGCGTGCCGGTGGTCACCGTGCTGGTGACGGGTCGCCCGGTGCTGGTCAACAAGGAGATCAACCGTTCAGACGCGTTTGTGGTGGCCTGGCTGCCCGGCACCGAGGGCAAGGGCGTGGGCGACGTGCTCTTCCGCACCTACAACGGCAAGGTCAACTTCGACACCATGGGCAAGCTGTCTTTCTCGTGGCCCAAGTCGGGCTGCCAGACCCCGCTGAACGTGGGCGACGCCGCCTACGACCCGCTGTTTGCCTACGGCTACGGCATGCGCTACGCCGACCAGAAAACCCTGGCCCCACTGGACGAAACCGTGCCCACCCTGGGCTGCGGACAAACGGCTGGGGGCGGCACCACCGCGGTGGACCTGGAGATCTTCAACTCCACCGACCAGGCCCCGTTTGCGCTGGGCATCGGCTCGCCCGAAAACTGGGGCGGCACCTTGCTGGGCTCCGACTTGAACGCGGTCATTGCCCACGCCACCCTCAAGGCCGAAACCACCCAGGTGAACGTGCAGCAAGACGGCAAGAAGCTCACCTGGACCGGCACCGGCCAGTTCTACGCGCAGCAGCCCGGCACCAGCGACCAGCAAAGCTACCTCAACTCGGACGCGGCACTGGTGTTTGACACCATCGTGCACCAGCTGCCCGAAGGCCTGGTCAAGGTGCGCATCGACTGCAGCTACCCCTGCATCGGCGAAGTGGACGGCACCACGCTGTTCAGCACCCTGGGCCTGAACACCAAGCGCACGGTCAAGCTGCCACTGAGCTGCTTTGCCGCCAAGGGCACCGACTTCGCCACCATCAACACGCCGTTCCTCGTGTACACCGAGAAAGCCTTTAGCGCCTCGTTTGCCCACATCCGCTGGGTGCCGGGTGCCGCCAAAGATGCCGACGCGGTGGCCTGCAACACCCTGGTGCCGCCCGATGTGGCCCTGCCCACGCCCAAGCCCGGCCCCACCTACACCGTGTTCAACAACGGCGTGGTGTCCGACGGCTTCAAGGCCAACACCTATTCCACCAACGGTGTGCACACCAGCTTCAGCGTGCTGCCCACGGGCGAGCTGGCGCTGAACTTTGCCGCCGACGGGGGCGACGGCCTGCTGTTCTTCAACGACAGCGGCCCCATCAACCTGGGCAACTTCACCGGCGGCAAGCTGCAGTTCGACATCAACGTGGGCAGCTACGGCAGCAACACCGGCGGCCTGGTGGTGAAGATGGAAAGCGCAGGCACCAACTGCAACACCGGCGACGTGCTGTTTGGCCGCCCTGCCGCGGGTGGCTGGCAACCGGTGAGCATCAACATGGCCACTATCACCGCGGCCCAGTCTGCCTGCTTTGACCTGCGCCGCACCAACGTGCCGTTTGCCATCTTCCCGAAATGGGGTGACCAGCAAGGCGTGCAGTTCCAGGTGCGCAACGTCCGATTCGTCCAATAAGTTTCAACAGGAAAATACATGTCCACAACCCACATCTTCGCGGCAGCCCTGCTCGCCTGCGGCCTGGCCACCTCGGCCCAGGCCTCGCTGGTCACCTTCACCGGCGGCACGGTGACCCACAATGACGGCTCCACCCACGTCACCAACAACGCCGTCAACTGGGACGATGTACACAGCTACGAAGAAGCCGGTTTCCGCTTCACCTTCATCGGCACCGACTCGGCTTTTTCCAGCAACGTGGGCGACTTCTACGAAGTGGGCAACGACGTGCTGCAAGGCCACTGGGCCACCGGCAACTTTGGCTACCTGACGCAGATCCGCCTGACCCGTACCGACGGCGGCGCCTTCAGCCTGGGCGGCTTCGACCTCGTCGCCAACACCGATGTCGGCGGCGGCCCGGCATCGGGCAATGAGCAGGTCTACGTGCACGCCTCGGCCGACGGCAGCAGCGACGACTTCGCGCAGTTGCTGCCCAGCAAAGACACGGGCTTTCCCGCCACGCCCTTTGCGCTGGGCTCGCCGTTCAGCAATGTGCGGGCGATCTGGTTTGACGTGACGGGTGCGTCCGACAGCTTCGGCATCGACAACCTGCAGGCCAGCGCCAACAGCGT